>NZ_JBFAUU010000004.1:326492-525304 GCF_040679435.1 Spirillospora sp. NPDC052269 | reverse complement strand
GCGGCCCACTCGGGGTCGGAGGCGATGAACACCGGCAGCGCGTTGACGAACGCGACCTTGGCGTCGATGGCGCACTGGGCGTAGAAGCGGTCGGCCTCTTCCGAGCCCACCGGCAGGTAGGACACCAGGACGTCGACCTTGGCGTCCTTGAGGGCCTGCACGACGTCGACCGGGGTCGCGTCGGACTCCTCGACCATGTCGCGGTAGTACTCGCCCAGACCGTCGTAGGTGTGGCCGCGCTGCACGGTCACGCCCGACGGCGGGACGTCGGCGAACTTGATCGTGTTGTTCTCGCTGGCGTGGATCGCCTCGGACAGGTCCATGCCGACCTTCTTGGCGTCCACGTCGAACGCGGCGACGAACTCGACGTCACCCACGTGGTACTCGCCGAACTGGACGTGCATCAGGCCGGGGACACGCGTCTCGGGGGCCGCGTCCTTGTAGAACTCGACACCCTGGACGAGCGAAGAGGCGCAGTTGCCCACACCCACGATGGCTACGCGCACCGAACCCATCCGGTAGCTCCTTCTCTGTAGCGGTTTGCGATCCTCGCCCGCCCCGGAGGGCGAACGCCACCTCTGCGGGACATGAGGTGGTGTTCACCTGTCCCTCTCGAGGCCGTGCCGCGTGTCAGCGGCCGGTCTCCCGAGGCATGTTCTGAATCGATTGATTACGTTCTGCTGTTCTGGCTTGTTCCTGCTCGGCCCGCTCGCGCCCGATCAGCTCGTTGAGCCATCGGACCTCGCGCTCGACGGACTCGAGCCCATGGTTCTGCAGCTCGAGCGTGTACGAGTCGACCCGCTCGCGGGTCCGCGCCAGCGCGACGCGGACGCTCTCCAGCCGCTCCTCCAGCCGGCTGCGCCGGCCTTCGAGGATCCGCAACCGCACGTCGGCGCGGGTGTGCGAGAAGAAGGCGAAGTGAACGCCGAACCCCTCGTCCTCCCACGACGCCGGGCCGGCCTCGGTGAGCAGCTCCTCGAGCCGCTCCTTGCCGTCGGCGGTGAGCTTGTACACGATCTTCGAGCGCCGGCTCTGCAGTGCCAGCGGCACCGTCGGCTCCTGCGGCCGGTCCTCGACGATGAGCCCCTTGGCGAGGAGCTGCTTGAGGCACGGGTACAGCGAGCCGTACGAGAACGCGCGGAACATGCCGAGCAGGATGTTGAGCTGCTTGCGCAGCTCGTACCCGTGCATCGGGGACTCGTGAAGCAGCCCGAGCACGGCGAGCTCCAGCACGCCCGCGCCCTTCTTGCCCGCCATGAGCCCGTCCCGTTCGTCCGCGGAGCCGATGTCTCCATGTGATGTATCGAGTGAATGTATCGACTCGATACATCTGAAAGATACGTACCGTCGCGCCTCCTGGCAAGTCCGCCCCGATGTGATCGCGGCCGCACACACCGGGCGTCCCACCCCTGACGTGCTCCTTCTCTCGCAGTCCGACCCCGCCGGCCTCCGCCGACGGACGCGCTGACACCGTTCCTTCGCAGTGCGGTAGACGACTGTCGGATGCGAAGAGGCAACGCTGTGTAGCGGAGGGGGCGATCTCCGGCGGGGTGGCAGGCGTCCCCGAGGCGGAGCGGGCGATCTTCCACAGCCGGGCGGCCGGGCTTACCCTGCTGGCATGCGGGCCGGACACGGTGCTCGGGACCGCCGCCCATGAGGCCGCGGCTGGTCGTCGACTACGGCCTGGCCAAGCGCGCGGCCCTCGCCGGACTGCGTTCCGGACACCTGACCAGGGCGGACGCCTGCGACGCCCAGCCCTACCTCCTGCGCGCGGCCCGGTTCCACGGGGAACCGACCGAGGCGCCCTGCCCGGTCTGCCACGCCGTCCCGCTCACGCTCGTCCGGTACGTCTACGGGGACGAGCTCGGACGGCTCGCCGGGCGGGTCACCGGGCACGCCGAGCTGGCCGAGATGGCGCGCCGCTACGGCGAATTCAGGGTCTTTGTGGTCGAGGTATGCCAGAGTTGTGCCTGGAACCACCTGTTGCGTTCCTATGTCCTCGGTCACGGAGATCCGCCGCCTGACCGGTGAGCCCGTCCACACGCGGGGACCCCCCGCTGGACCTGCCCGTTCACCGGCCGCGGCCCACGTGCGCGCCGCCGCGCGCCGCGCCAAGGTCTCGTCGGCACCCGGCACGTGCCTCTCCCGTTCCCCGAGGGTCCCAGTACTCTTCCGACACCACACCTGTCGTAGTTCCCTGCCGAACGAGGTCACGTGAGCACTCCAGGCCAGCCCCGACCGGAACCCGGTCCGCTGCGGCCGGGCGGACGGCACGTCCCCGCGCCCGGCGGCAGCCCGGACATGCCGGCGAGCACCCCTCCGAACCCCGGCCGCGACGCCTCCGGCGCCTTCGGCGGCCCCGGCGGCAGCGCGCCCCCGGGCGGCTCCCCGCCGTCCGCGGGACCAGGTGAACAGGGCATCCCGTCAGGGGGCTTCGGAGCCCCGCCCGGCACGAGCCCTCCGCTGGGCGCGCCGTCCTTCGGCGGCCAGGGAACTCCGGGCGGACCCGGCGCGACGGCGAGCTTCGACACGCCTGGCCTTCCCCCCAACCCCGGCCCGAACGGCCCGAACGGCCCGAACGGCCCGGGAGGGCCTGGAGGGCCTGGAGGGCCTGGAGGACCGAACAGCTTTGGGATGCCCGGGACCGGTGGGCCTGGCGGTCCTGGTGGGCCGGGGATGAAGCCCGCCGGTGCTCCGAGGGGGCTGCCGGGCGAGGGCGCCGTGCCCGGCGTGTTCACGTTCGGCTACGGCGAGCCCGAAGGACCGCGCGGTCCCGGAGGGCCTGGCGGTCCCGGAGGTCCTCGGGGCCCCGGCGGACCGGGTGGCCCGGGCGGGGGTGGACGCCGGCGGAAGCCGCCGGAGAACGGTCCGCGGCACTGGTACGACCATCTGCGGTCCCGGAGGACCGGATGGCGGCGGTTCCTGCCGTCCTGGAAGTTGGTCGTCGGATCAGGGCTGCTCGTCTCGGCGGGCCTCGGCACGATGATCGGCATCGCGTACGCGCAGACGCCCGTCCCGGACGAGGGGAACGCGGACGCGACGAAGACCGCCGCGATCTTCTACTACAACGACGGCAAGACCGAGGTCGGCCGGATCGGCAAGAACCGCGTCACGGTCCCGATCAGCAAGGTGCCGAAGGACGTCCAGTACGCGGTCGTCGCCGCCGAGAACCGCTCGTTCTTCAGTGACAGCGGCTTCTCGGTCTCGGGCATCAGCCGCGCCGTGTGGACGAACGTGTCCGGCGGCGACACGCAGGGCGGATCGACGATCACCCAGCAGCTCGCGAAGAACTACTACCTGAACGACAAGCGGACGATGGGCCGCAAGTTCCAGGAGCTGTTCATCTCGCTGAAGCTGGAGGACAAGCTCGGCAGCAAGGACAAGATCCTCGAGCTGTACCTGAACACGATCTACTTCGGCCGCAACTCCTACGGCATCGAGGCCGCGTCCAACACCTACTTCGGCAAGCACGTCAGCGAGCTCAAGCCGGACCAGGGCGCGCTGCTCGCCGCGATCATCCAGCAGCCGGGCAAGTACGACCCGCGCAGCGGCAACAAGCAGTGGGCGGCCGAGACCAAGGCGCGCTACCTGTACGTCCTGGACGGGATGCACAAGATGCATCACCTGACCGACCAGCAGTTCGCGCAGTACAGCAAGCAGATGCCCGAGACGAAGCCGATCGGCGGTCCGTCCACGTTCGGCGGGTGGCGCGGCTACATCATCAAGCGCTCGCTGAAGGAGCTGGACCGGCAGGGCATCGACGAGCAGAAGGTCATCGAGAAGGGCCTGCGGGTCACCACGACCTTCGACAAGCGCAAGATGACCGCGGCGAAGGTCGCCGTCGAGAACACGGTTCCGGGCGTCGACCCCAACAAACTGCTGAAGAAGCACATCCGGCTCGGGTTGGCGTCGGTCAATACGAACAACGGCGAGGTCGAGGCCATCTACGGTGGCCCGAGCTACCTGAAGGACTCCTACGACAACGTCTGGATGGGCAGTGCCCAGGCCGGTTCGGCGATGAAGCCGTACGTCCTGGCCGCCGCGCTGGAGAAGGGCTACGGCCTGAAGAGCCTGGTCGAGGGACGATCCGGCATGGGCTTCGACAGCGACGGCAAGTCGGTCAAGGGCGGTGCGCCGAACGACGTGACGCAGGGCGGTCTACCGAACTCCCACAGCGCCAAGGGCGGGATCACCCTCATCCAGGCGATGAAGGAATCGACGAACACCGCGTTCGCGCAGCTGGCGATAAAGACCGGTCCGTCCCAGATCGTCTCGATGGCCGAACAACTCGGCGTGAGCTCCGACATGGTCGACAGTTACAAGGGCCAGTACGGCATCGCGCTGGGCATCAACAACATCCGGCCGATCGAGCAGGCGTCCGGGTACTCGGTGTTCGCCAACGGCGGCACCTACTACCAGCCGCACGTGCTCCGCAAGGTCACCACGGCGGACGGCAAGGTCTACCAGAAGCTGGACTGGCAGGTGAAGCGGGCCGCGCTGTCCAAGCCGATCACGCAGGACGTCACCTACGCGCTGCAGCAGCCGGTGAAGCCCGGCGGCACCGCGCCGTCGGCGGCGCTGTCGGACCGTCCGGTGGCCGGTAAGACCGGCACGACCGACAAGAACGTCGCGACCTGGTTCGTCGGATACGTCCCGCAGATCTCGACGGCCGTGACGATGTACAACAACGACCGGAAGACGCTGGTCGTCCCGGGCATCGGCGAGGTCGTCGGCGGAAGCGTCCCGGCGAAGATCTGGCACGCGTACATGGCCGAGGCGACCAAGGGCATGGCGGCGGAGCAGTTCCCGCCGCCCGCGTGGGTAGGCACCCCGCAGAAGTGGGTGGACGTCTACAAGGAGAAGAAGAAGGACAAGCGTCCGCCGTGGTGCGACCACAACCCGTGGGCGCAGTACGACCCGAAGTGCCGCGGCGACGGCAACGGGGGCGGTAACGGAGACGGCAACGGGAACGGTCAGCAGCCGTGTCAGTCGCCCTTCCCGGACGGCAACTGCAACCCGAACCTGCCGCCGTCCAACCCGCCGCCGCAGTGGTGGTGCTCCCTGCACAACGGAGACCAGCGCTGCAAGGGGCACAAGAAGGGACGGGGCGGCAACGGTCCGGTCTTCCCGAACTCCGTGACGGACCGTCCGCGGATGCTCGTGACACCTCCGAGGACACGACCATGACCCCGGATCTGACCGGCTGACGACGAGCCCGGCCCGACAACCTGTCGGGTCGGGCTCGCGTCATGTCAAGGGAGTGAGAAGTCGGTCATCTACCCCAAGTGGCTGGAATGGCACTCAGCGTGATCCGGCTCATTTGATGACAAAAGCGTAAAACCACTCCTGAACAGGGACTATTAGTGTCGTTCCCTCGTTGATCCGACGTCCGGGACCGTCAGGGCCGCCCCCAGCGCCCCGTGGTGAGCAGTACTCTCGGACGACGCACAGACGTACCCCCACCAATGAGGTCGTGTGAGTTACCGAAGCCAATACGGACCGGAAAACGGAGAGGGCCCGCCCCTGGGGCAGGGTCCCAGCCGCCCCGGCGGTAGCGCCATGCCCCCCGGCCGGGGTACACCGAACGGTGACTCCGGCGCCCCCGCCCGCGGCCGCAGACCGGCACGCGTCGGAGGCCGGGGCGCGCCGTCCCGCCAGGGCGGAGGCAGGCAGGCCGGTGGCCGCCGCGCCGCCCCCCAGAACGCACCACGCCGCGCCGCCCCCGGCGTCGGCAGCCCGGGTGGCCCCGGAGGTCCTGGCGGCCCCGGCCGTCCGGGCGGCGGCGGCCCAGGTGGCCCGGGCGGGCCAGGTGGTTTCGGCGGTCCGGGGGGTCCCGGCGGCCCAGGCGGACCCGGAGGTCCTGGCGGCCCCGGCGGATCCGGCGACTTCTGGGGCTCGGAGGAGACCGAGGGTCGGCGCGGACGCGGCGGAGGCGGCGGTGGCGGCAAGAAGGGCAAGCCGCGCAAGGAGGGCTGGCGCCGCTACGTCCCGTCCTGGAAGATCGTCGCCGGTGTCACCGCGATCTGCGTGCTGGCCTTCTCGACGCTGATCGTCGTCGGCTACATGCTCACCGGCGTCCCCACGCAGGCCCAGAACGGCGTGAACGACCAGGGCACGACGATCATGTACGCGAACGGCACCACGCCGATCGCCCGGACCGGCACTCACCGGCAGAGCGTCAAGATCAATGACATCCCGCCGGTCGTCCAGAAGGCGGTGCTCGCCGCCGAGGACCGCAACTTCTACAGCGAGACCTGGGGTGTCTCGCCCACGGGCCTCGCCCGCGCCGTCTACAAGACGGCGAGCGGCGGCGACGTCCAGGGCGGTTCGACCATCACCCAGCAGCTCGCCCGGAACTACTACCAGGGCTTGAGCCGGGACAAGACGATGAGCCGGAAGGTGAAGGAGATCTTCATCTCCATCAAGCTCCGGCGCAAGGTCAAGGCGAACCAGATCCTGGAGATGTACCTGAACACGGTCCCGTTCGGGCGTAACGCCTACGGGATCCAGGCCGCCTCGCAGTCCTACTTCAGGAAAGACGTCAAGAAGCTCAACTACTCGGAGGCCGCGATGCTCGCGGCGATGATCCAGCGGCCGAGCTTCTTCGCCACCCAGCCCCAGGGCAACACGATCAACTACAGGCTCCTGGTCGAGCGCTGGCACTACGTCCTGAGCGGCATGGTCAAGATGGGCGTCATCACCGACCAGCAGAACCAGAGCGCCAAGTTCCCCAAGACCACCCACGCGTGGAGCGACGTCAAGGGCAACGCCCAGGCCGTCTACATCCAGCAGCGGGTGACCGCGGAGCTGCAAGGGCTCCACCTTGACTCGAACTGGGACAAGGACGGTGGGCGGATCACCACGACCATCGATCCCAAGTGGATGGGCTACGCCGCGGACGCCGTCAAGGAATCGGACGTCAAGTCGTGGCCCAAGAACATCTACAGCGGGCTCATCGCCGTCGACCCGAGCAATGGTGAGATCAAGGCCTTCTACGGCGGCGACAAGAAGCACAACGGGGACTACGACACCGTCTTCCGCCCCAGCGCCCAGGCCGGTTCGTCCTTCAAGCCGTACGTCCTGGCGACCGCGCTCAAGCAGGGCTACAGCATCAAGTCCACGATCGACGGCCACTCGCCGCAGTGCTTCGACGGCGAAGGCGAGAACATCCCCGGTGCGACGGACCGGTCGACCTGCTTCGCCAAGGGCGGATATCCCGTCCAGAACGACGCGGGTGACGGCCCGATGGGCACCATCGATCTGATCAAGGCCACCGAGAAGTCGGTCAACACCGCCTACGTCAAGCTCGGCATCAAGCTGCACACCAGCGAGGTCGCCAAGACGGCCGAGGAGTTCGGGGTCCCCGACTCCTCCCTTAAGCCGCACGCGCTGGCCGGCGGCGGCTACAAGGCGGGTATCGCCCTCGGTATCGCCGACGTTCCCGCGGTCAACCAGGCGGCCGGCTACGCTGCCTTCGCCAACGGCGGCATGAAGGTCACCCCGCACCTGATCAAGCGGATCGAGCGTTACAACGTCCAGAAGAAGGCGTGGGAGGACGTCAAGCTCTCCGCGGACACGCAGAAGCAGCTGAAGCCCCAGCGGATCATGGACCAGGATCTCGCCTACCAGGCCGACACGGCGATGCAGGCGGTGGTGCGCAGCGGTACCGCGACGGGGGCACAGCTCAGCGACGGACGCCAGGTGGCCGGCAAGACCGGTACCACCGAGCAGAACGTCGCCGCCTGGTTCGTCGGTTACGTCCCGCAGCTGTCCACAGCCGTGACGATGTTCAACAAGGATCACAAGACGATCCAGGGCATCCCCGGTTTCCAGGGCAACAGCGTCTACGGTGGCACGATCCCCGCGAAGATCTGGAAGTCCTTCATGGAGAAGGTCATCCACGGGGAGAACCTCCCGGCGAAGCCGTTCCCGGAGCCGAACTACAGCGGCACCCAGCCCAAGCAGTGGGACGCGCCGAAGCCGGCGGAGACGCCGACCGACTCGCCGACCGACACCCCGAGCTGCCCGCCCGGCGAGACTCCGGGCCCGGGCAAGTCGCACAAGTGCAAGCCGGTCACCCCGACCAGCCCGACCTCGCCGCCCCCGTCGTCCACCTCGCCGCCGCCGAGCGGCAACCGGCCGCCGTGCCAGCAGGGTCAGGACCCGCCGATCTGCGACCCGAACAAGCCGCCGAACGGCGAGGGCAACCCGCAGCCGCCCTGGTGGTGCCATGATCACCGGAACAACCCGAACTGCGACCAGGGGCCCGGCCCCGGGCCCGGCGGTCCGAACGGGCTCCAGCCGCAGGCGCTTCCCCAGTACGCGGGGACGCCTCCGCGCGAGATCGAGTGAGCGGGACACCGAGCTGAAAGCGCCGACGCGGGCCGCCGTCCAGAAATGGGCGGCGGCCCGCGCCGTTTCCCGGCCGCGTAGACGACAAGGCGCGTCGCTCCCGAAGGGAGAGGCGCGCCTTGTTCGTGGTCGTGGGTTATTGGAAGATCGTTCGCCAGGGGGTGCAGCGGGTGCGGTCGATCTGGGGGTAGGGGCTGCTGGTGTCGACGTTGCTCGCCAGGCAGGTGCGGATGCGGAACATGCCGGTGCACTTGGAACCGAAGCTCGACGTGTGGGTCTGGCCGGGCTTGGCGAACTCGACGCCGTAGTCGCACAGCGGGCCGCCGTCGGAGTGCTGGTGCTCGAAGACGGCCCAGCCCTTGGACGCGGTCATGCGCAGCACGAGCGTCCCGACGAACTGGCCGCTCCCGATGTTCCAGCCGCCGGAGGCGCTGATGCCGGACGCGGCGGCCGGAGCGGACCAGCCGCCAGTGCTCTTCGGGGGCTTCTTGTCAGGCGGGGACGCCGACTTGCTGGGGCTGGACGACTTGGTCGGCGCCTTGCTCGGGCTGCTGCTCTTCGCCGCCGTGGTCGGAGCGCTGGACGGTTTCGCGGACGTCGCCGGCGGGGGCGTGGTCGGGCTGGTCGTGCCGATGGCGGCGGCGGGCGTCGAGGGCCGGTCGTCCGGCCAGAAGGCGTAGGCGGCCGCCCCGGCGACGAGCAGCCCGGCCGCGACACCTGCGGCGACGCCGACCACCGGGCCGATGCCGCGTTTGGACGGCGCGGCGGCCGGGCCCGGAAGCGTGTGCGGGGACAAGGGCGGACCCACCGCTCCCATGCCGTGAGCAGCCGCGGACGCGGGCGGCTGCGTCGCGGGCGAGTGCGCGGCAGCAGCGGGACGGCCGGAGGAGGGGCCTGCCGCAAGGGATCCGGGCTGCGCGGGCGGGTTCGTGGCCATACCCGGAAAACCGGGCGCGTTCGCGGGCGTCCCAGAGCCGGGAGCACCTGTGGACACACCTGAGCCGGACACGCCTGAGGGGGTTCGCGGGCCAGGGACGCCTGAGGCGGAGAAACCTGAGGGAGAGCCTGAACCTGGGGTGTCAGCGGGCACTCCCGGGAAGCCCGGACTCTCGGTGGGGACCGCGGGGACGCCGGGGAAGCTCTGTGCCGCGGCCGGGGACTGCCGGACGGCGTCGTTCCGGGTGCTCTGGTCGCCGGACTGGAGGGGGCTCGCGGCGAGATCGGCGCCCAGGCCGAGCATCTGGGACGCGGTGGGCCGTGGCGGGACGGTCCCGGAGGCGCGTCCGGTGAGCAGGCGCAGCAGCAGCTGCTCGGCGGCCGGACGGTGGGACGGGTCCTTGTCGAGGCAGTCGGTGACCAGGGGCAGCAGGCGCTCGGGCACGCCGTCCAGCACGGGCTGCTCGTGCAGGATGCGGTGGGTCGTCATGGCGTCCGCGCCGAACGGCGGCCGTCCGGTGGCGACGAAGACCAGGGTGGCGGCCCAGGCGAACACGTCCACGGCGCTGGTCGGGGACGTGCTGCTGATCTGCTCGGGGGACATGTAGGCGGGAGTGCCGACGACGGCCGTGGTCGTGGCGGCCTCCGGCCCGGACGCGCGGGCGATGCCGAAGTCGATCACGCGCGGGCCGTCCGGGCCCATGATCACGTTGGCCGGCTTGAAGTCGCGGTGCACGATGCCGGCCTGGTGGATCGCGACGAGCGCGGTGGCGGTGGCGACGGCGATCCGGTCGAGGTCGGAGCCGGTCCGCGGGCCGCGCTCGGTGACCAGGGCCTGCAGCGACGGCCCGGGGACGTACTCGCTGACGAGGAACGGACGCCCCTGGTCGGAGCCGACCGTCAGGACACGCGCCGTGCAGAACTGCGCGACGGCCTTCGCCGCGTCCGCCTCGCGGGCGAACCGGCGGGCCACGTCGTCCGACACCGCGCCGGGCGCGTCGCCGCCGAGGAGCTTGATCGCGACGAGCCCGTGCTCGGCGGATTCGGCCAGATAGACGACGCCTTGCCCGCCCCGGCCCAGTCGGCGGCGGATATCGTACGAGCCCAGCGTCCTGGGATCCCACGGCCCCAGAGGTTCGCCGATCGCGACCGGATCCATGTGCCGGGGCCCCCTTTTGGCTTCGCGGACTATGGAGTGAGACGAACGAGTATGCCGACCGACCACCCGAAGATCAGGATTTGATGGCACTGTGAGGCTACCTACCGGCCGGCTCCGGCCGAGTGACCGCCGTGCGCTCGCCCTCTGGCTCGGGTCCTGGGTCGGCGTGATGTTCTTCGTCGCCGTCGTGCCCCGGGTGCTGCCCTCGATCTACGACGGCAAGCCGTACCTGGACCGCTGGGCCCAGTGGGACGCGGTGCGCTTCCTCAACATCGCGACCTACGGTTACGGGGGCGTCCCCGGCGAGAAGTTCGATCCCGGATGGCCCGCATTCTTCCCTGGTTATCCGCTCGCTCTCAAGCTGGTCGGGCTTTTCACCGGCGGTGACTACAAGCTCGCCGGCCTGGTGATCTCGTTCTTCGCGGGCGGTGTCGCCGCGCTCGCGCTGGGTCGCCTGGCCGAGGACGAGCTGAACGCCCGGCCGGTCCGCAAGGGCCTGATCCGGGCGCGGTTGTCCGGATGGACGTCCCGCATCGGCGCCGACACCGAAGACGTCGAGGGTGAGGGCGCGGGCGGAACGGTCCGGCGCGGCGTCCATGCGACGGACGTGGCGGTTTCACGGACGAGCGTCCGGCGCAGGTCCGCGTCGTCCGCGAACGGCCACGCCATGGACGCCGCCACCGCCGCCGACGAGCGCGAGCCCGGGGACACCGCCGGGACGGTCGGAGCCGGCGCGGTCGCGGCGATGCTGGCGGGCCCGGCGGCGGTGTTCCTGTTCGCGGGCTACTCCGAGTCGCTGTTCCTGGCGTTCGCGCTGCCCGCGTGGCTGATGGCCCGGCGCGGCCGCTGGGCCTGGGCGGCGCTGCTCGCCGTGCCCGCCTCGGCCGTCCGGATCACCGGGCTGTTCCTCGTCCTCGCGATGATCGTGGAGTACGTGGTCGGACGGCACGGACGGCGTGAGCAGGGCTGGGGCCCGGTCGCCTGGCTGGTCCTGCCGTTCGCCCCGCTGGCGGCCTACACCACCTACCAGTGGCACCGGACCGGCGACTGGATGGCGTGGCAGCACGCGCAGGAGGCCGGCTGGCATCGCCAATTCACGATGCCGTGGGACGCGTTCTCCCTCACCTGGCGATCGGCGTTCCACTCCAATTACGAATTCACCCTCGCGTTCCGTATTGAGATCTTCGCGGCGGCGGTCGGCGTCCTGCTCTCGCTTTATCTGCTGTACCGGCGGCGCTGGCCGGAGCTCGCCTATGTCGGGCTCCAGCTCGCGGCCCTGATGACCTCGTCCTACTACCTGTCGATCGGGCGCGCGACCCTGTTGTGGTGGCCTCTGTGGGTGTGGTTCGGGGTGCTCGCGCTGCGTCACCGCTGGCTGTTCGGGGCGATCCTGGCGGCCGCGATCCCGTTCGCCGTCATCCAGCTGCTCACCTTTTCCTCCGGCGGCTGGGCCGGGTGAACGCGACCTTCATCCCACGCGTGAGGAACGGCGGGACGTGCCCAGGGACCGGGGTGTGTTCCGCCGTTCCCCCATCGCCCCGGCAGGCCTGGGCAACTCGTCCGATTCCGGGCCGCCAAGGTCAAGATCTCGGAAGTGCCGTATGAATCCGCTGGTCGGCGGGGTACTCACCCGGTCATGCGGATCACGCTCCTCATGGCCGCCCCAGTCGGCCTGAGCCTCACCCTCACCACCCTCGCCGCGCCCGCGACCGCGGCGGCGCCGGTCGGAACGTCCTCCACCACAACGCCGTCCACCGGCGAAGGCGGTGACGGAGGGCCCCGCGGCGTCCACGCCCGTTCGGCCTTCCTCATGGACGAGACGTCCGGCCAGGCGCTCTGGGCCCGGAACGCCCGGACGCGCCGCGCGATCGGCAGCATCACGAAGGTCATGACCGCCGTCGTCGTCCTGCGCGAGGGGCATCTCGACCGGCGGATCCGCGTGCGTCCCGCCGACATCGCCTACGCCACGGCGAGGCGCGGCTCGACCGCGCACCTGCGTCCGGGGGACGGGTTCACCGCGCGCGAGCTGCTCACCGCGATGCTCGTGCCGTCCGGCTGCGACGCGGCCTCGACCCTCGCGAACGCCTACGGCCCCGGGCACGCCGGCTTCGTCCGGAAGATGAACCGGACCGCGCGCCGCCTCCACCTGAGCGCCACGCACTTCAACGACCCGGCCGGCCTCCCGCCAGCGCCCGGCTGGTCCACCGCCCGCGACCTGGTCGCGCTCGGCCGGTACGCCATGAGCTTCCCGGACTTCCGCGCCATCGTCGACCACGACCACTACGCCGCCCAGCGGACCCGGACACACGGACGCTACGCCTGGACCAGCACCGACACGCTCCTCGGCGACTACCCCGGCCTGCTCGGCATCAAGAGCGGCTTCACGTCCCAGGCCGGCTACAGCTTCCTGTTCGCCGCGCGCCGGTACGGGCACACGGTCTTCGGCGCCGTCCTCGACAGCTCCCAGAGCCGGCCCGGCGCGCGCTTCCGCGACGCCGCCCGCATGCTCGACTGGGCCTACCACTGAGCCCGGCGGTGCCCCCGCGGCCGCCGGGGGACGATTTCGCAGGTCAGCGCGTCGGACGGGACGGAAGGCCCGAGCCGTGTGCGACGATCACCGGGTGAAAAGGGAGGGTGACGCACCGATGACGGTCGGCCGAAGGCTTCAACGGACACTGCCGGTGATGGTCCTCGCGCCGCTGCTGGCGCTGGGCGGGCTCACGGCCTGCGGAGGGGCGTCCGGCGGCGACGCGAGCGCGGCGGGCCCGTCCACGCGTACGAGCGCCCGCCAGACGGCCGGGACGCCGAAGAGCGGCCGCACGTCCGCGCCGTCCGGCGCGATGCGCCAGGTCCCGGCGTCGAGCCTGCCCGCCGAGGCGCAGCGCACCCTGAGACTGATCGCCACGGGCGGCCCGTTCCCCTACCGCAGGGACGGGGTCGTCTTCGAGAACCGCGAACGCCGCCTGCCGAGCGAGCCGGGTGGGTACTACAAGGAGTACACCGTCCCGACGCCGGGCGCGGGCGACCGCGGAGCGCGCCGCCTGATCGGCGGCCGGGGCGGCGAGCGCTACTACACGCCGGACCACTACCGCAGTTTCGTCCGGGTGGTCACCGGGGGATGATCCGTCCGGCGGACGGGCACGGGTTTCGGGGAGTTGACGTGGACGCGAACCAGGCACTCGACGAGGTGCTGACCGGACGGCTCAAGCCGGGCGTCTACCAATGGCGCGCCGCCCCCGGACGAGGCGCGTCGCACGATCTCGGCTGGATGGAGCGCGCCGCGGAGCAGGGCTGGCGCCCCTTCCACATCGACGGCCGGCGCGCCCGCGACAAGGACGGGTTCCTGCGCGTGTGCGCCGAGGCCTTCGACTTCCCCGACTACTTCGGGGACAACTGGGACGCCCTGGAGGACTGCCTCACCGATCTCTCCTGGGCCCCGGCCGACAAGGGCTACGTGGTGCTCTACGAGTCCTGGGCCGAACTCGCCGACGCCGACCAGGCGTCCTTCCGGACGGCCCTGGACGTCTTCGCCGAGGCCGTCGCGTCCTGGCGCGACACCCCGACCCCGATGACCGTCATGCTGTCCAGCGTCGGCGTCGAGGTCGCGGGCGTCCCCCGCCTCACCTGATCGTTCGGGTCAGTACGTGGAGGTCGAGCCGGACGAGCCGACGATCGCCGCCCAGACCCCGATGTAGAAGATCCAGAAGATGAGCCAGCCGACGGCGACGATGTAGCCGAGCACCAGTCCGGCCGTCGCCATTCCGGAGCCTTCCTCGCCGGTCCGCTTGATCTGGCTCTGGGCGACGTGCCCGAAGATGACCGCGAGCACGGACGTGAAGCCGCAGAAGAAGATGCCGAGCAGGCCCATCACCATCGACGTGGTGGCCATGCCGTTGGTCTTCCGGACGCCCGTATGCCCGCCGTAGTAGTTGTGCTGGACGGGTGCGGGAACGGGAGCGGGCTGGTACGGCGGGGGCTGCTGGGCGGCGTAGGGGTCCTGCCCGTAACCGCCGTACGGGTCGTAGGGGGGCTGTGCCATTGACTTCCCGATCGGGTCGCGCGCCCGCCGTCGAACATGCTCGCGCGTGCGCTGGTGTGTAGAGGAATCCGGATTATGCCAGTGTGTCGTGACATCGGGTCTGCGCGATATTAGATGGTCCGTACCCTGAGCCGGTTCCCGCCGCGCCCCCAGAGTTCCCATCTCGTGCGGCCGACACTGGCCAACTCCGCCCTCATCTGAACGCCGGCGACGGCCAGGGCGGCAGGGGACGAAGCGGAACGACCACCCGAAACACGGCACCGCCACGCTCGCGGACGGGCGCGCCAAACCGCACGCACGGTCAGAAGGTGGTCGGTCCGGCAGCGGCGACCGTCCAACGAGGCCCGGCGGTCAGAAGAGGCGGCCGGTCAGCGCAGGCAGGAGAGGCGGGCCGGTCCGGAGAGGCGGCAGGCCGCGTCCGGTCAGCTGAGGCGGCCGGTCAGGAGAGGTGGTCGCGGAGGAAGGCGATGTCGGCGGCCTGGCCGTCGGACGGGGTCTCGACGATGACCGGCGCGCCCGCGCCCCGCACCACGCCGAGGATCAGCTCCGGGTCGATCGTGCCGGAGCCCAGGTTGGCGTGCCGGTCCGCGCCGGAGTCGAAGGCGTCCCGGCTGTCGTTGCAGTGCACCAGGTCGATCCGCCCGGTGATCGCCTTGATGCGGTCGACGGCGTCGATCAGATCCTCGCCGCCCGCGTGCGCGTGGCAGGTGTCCAGGCAGAACCCCACCTTGGAGTCCAGGCCGGGGACGCCCGCCAGGACCTCCCAGAGCCGGGCGATCCGGTCGAACTTGCGGGCCATCGCGTTGCCGCCGCCCGCGGTGTTCTCGATCAGCACCGGCACCGGCACGTCGTCCAGCCGCTCGAACACCTTGCGCCAGTTCTCGAACCCGGTCTCCGGGTCGTCGTCCTTCAGCACGTGCCCGCCGTGCACGATCAGGCCCTTCGCGCCGATCGACGCGGCGCCTTCGAGGTGCTGCGCGAGGAGCTTGCGGCTCGGGATCCGGATCCGGTTGTTGGACGTGGCGACGTTGATGACGTACGGCGCGTGGACGAACACGTCCACGCCGGAGCCCGCCAGGTCGGCCGCACCCTCGGGGATGACCGGCTTCTTCCATCCCTGCGGGTCGCCCAGGAAGAACTGGACGACGTCCGCGTTCCGGGCGCGGGCGCTGTCGAGCGGGTTGGTCTGGTCGACGTGGGCTCCGATGCGCATGGCCACGAGCCTATCCGCCCGTCCGCCCACCGCCCCCGGATACGCCCCGGACGCGCCCCGCGGGCGAGGCTGTACCGGACGTGCCCCAGAGAGGCGGTCTCAGATGCCGAAACCGCCGTGCCGCAGCGCGAAGCCGAACCCGACGAACGAGGCGACCAGGCCGATGATGTTCAGCCAGCGCTCACCGGTCGTCTTGGACGTCATCTGTGAGTAAAGGGCCAGAGGAAAGCCGATCAGTCCGGCCAGCGCGCCGAAGAAGTGCGTGACCGGGATCCAGCCGAGGATCAGGGCGAGCAGCCCGATCGTGATCGCGGCGCCGGCCAGCCCGTCATGGAGCGCGTGGCGCTCGCCTCCGCGTGCGCGCGCGCCGACGGCGTCGCTCTTGCCGCTGCTCCCCGCTACCCCCTGTTGTGGCATCGGGACACCCCCTCGCTAGGTGCGGTGTGACTCTGCGGTGTGTTCTTCGGGGTCGGTCGTGCGCCGACGCGCCTGCCCGCCGGACGCCCGCGCCAGGACGGCTGGACGCCCCCGGCGGGGACGAGCCGCGCACGTCCCAGAGATTCCCGGGCCGGACGGGGATCAATCCGGAGCGCGTGCGCGGAAAATGTCGGCGGCACCCGGTAACGTCGAACATGAATTCGACCGGACGCGTCCGGCCGGGGAGGGGCTGATCATGAGGGAGAGCGAACTGGCGGTCATCGGCGACGCCGAGCTCGTCGAGGAACTGTCCATGCTGACGACGCAGACCGCCCGCATGCGGTCGCGGATGGCCGACATCATGGCCGAGCTCGAACGCCGCCGCTGCGTCCGTCCGGCACAGCACGCCGGGTCCTTCCGTCACTGACGGCGGGTACGGTGCGGTGATACGGGCGTCCGGTGGTCGCCGCGGGTGGTTTCGTCCCGCGGGTGCGGCCGGGTCGGCATGGCGGGGGTGGGAGTCCCGGAATGGCTCACACGCTGCCGAGTCTTGATAGCCTGTATCGGTCTCGCGGCCGGTCCGCCAGTGTGGACGGGCGCCGAAAGGCGCGGCCGCGACGGACGCAACAGCCCTCCTGTCACGGAGAGACCGTGACCGCATCAGTCCAGAGGAGGTAGGGACAAGCATGCGTCGCTACGAAGTCATGACCATTCTCGACCCCGCGATCGACGAGCGCACCGCCGGTGCCGCTCTCGACCCGTTCCTGAAGGTCATCAAGGACGACGGCGGAAGTGTCGAGAAGGTCGATGTCTGGGGCCGCCGTCGGCTGTCCTACGACATCCAGAAGAAGTCCGAAGGCATCTACGCGGTGATCGACCTCACGGCTGAGCCCGCGACGGTCAAGGAACTCGACCGCCAGCTCAACCTGAGCGAGACGATCCTGCGTACCAAGGTCATCCGCCCCGAGGTCCACTGAGCCGGAGCGGTCCAGTCCACCACCAGCCGGAGCGAGCCCCATGGCAGGCGACACCGTAATCACGATTGTCGGGAACCTCGTAGAGGACCCGAATCTGCGCTTCACCTCGAGCGGCCAGGCGGTCGCTTCCTTCCGCATCGCGTCGACCCCGCGGTTCTTCGACCGCCAGGCGAACGAGTGGAAGGACGGCGAGGCCCTCTTCCTCACCTGCAACGTCTGGCGGCAGGCGGCGGAGAACTGCGCCGAGAGCCTCCAGCGCGGCATGCGGGTGATCGTCCAGGGCCGGCTCAAGCAGCGCTCGTACGAGACGCGCGAGGGTGAGAAGCGCACCGTGTTCGAGGTCGAGGTCGACGAGGTCGGCCCGTCCCTGCGCAGCGCCACCGCCAAGGTCAACAAGACCCAGCGGCAGGGCGGCGGCGGAGGGGGCTTCGGCGGCGGTGGCGGCTTCGGCGGTGGCCAGGGCGGCCAGGGCCAGCAGGGCGGCGGCGGTTTCGGCGGCGGCGGCCAGCAGGGCGGCGCCCCGGCCGACGACCCCTGGGCCACCGGCGGCGGCGGTGGGGGCGGCGGGTTCTCCGACGACCCCCCCTTCTAATCATTCACACAACGTCCATTCCCGCGTGAGCGGGGCTCTCCCCAAAGGAGCACCACGATGGCGAAGCCACCTCCGCGCAAGCCTAAGAAGAAGGTTTGCGTGTTCTGCCAGGAGAAGATCTCCTACGTCGACTACAAGGACACGGTCCTGCTGCGGAAGTTCATCTCCGACCGCGGCAAGATCCGCGCCCGTCGCGTGACCGGCAACTGCACCCAGCACCAGCGTGACGTCGCCACGGCGATCAAGAACGCCCGTGAGATGGCGCTGCTGCCCTACACCAGCACCGCGCGCTGAGTCAGGGGGACGTAACACCATGAAGCTCATCCTGACCCAGCAGGTCTCCGGCCTCGGCGAGCCCGGAGACGTCATCGAGGTCCGTGACGGCTACGGCCGCAACTACCTCGTCCCGCGCGGCTTCGCGATCCAGTGGACCCGCGGCGCCGAGAAGCAGATCGAGTCGATCAAGAAGGCGCGTGCGACCCGCGAGATCGCGACCGTCGAGCACGCCAAGGAGATCGCCGGCCGTCTGCAGGCGCTCAAGGTCAACCTGCGCACCCGCACGGGCAGCAACGGCCGCCTGTTCGGCGCCGTGACCGCCGCCGACATCGCCGCCGCGGTCCAGGCCGCCGACGGCCCCGAGCTGGACAAGCGCCGGATCGAGATCGGCAACCCGATCAAGACCGTCGGCACCCACCGGGTCAGCGTCCGGCTGCACCCGGAGGTCAGCGCCTCGATCGACGTCAACGTCCTCGAGGGCTGAGTCCGCCCCGGTATCGGAACGGCCGGATCCCCGCTTCGGGGGTCCGGTCGTTTCCGTTTCATGTGAAACGTCAGTGAACCGCCGGGTGCTTGGGGCGGGACCCGTGTGAGGACTACTTTCCGTAACCACACTGTTGGTTCGAAAGGGTCGGCATGCAGGGTCTTTCGTCGGAAGAGCCAGAACACGCGGATCGGCCGGATCGCCGCGATCCGCGGAACTCCCCGACCCGCCCCGAGGTGGTGACTCGGCGTAGCCTGCTCGGCGGCGTCCTCGGGCTCTGGACGGTGGACGCGCTGTGCGGGCCGCAGAATGTGGCCATGGCGGAGAACGTCCCGGGGCCTCGCCCCACGTCCGATGTCCACGGCGGCACCCGGTATGACGGCGCCCGAGGCGGCGGTCCGCTGCCCAGGCGTTCCGGCGGCGCCTCCGGGGATCCGACCCCGGACGGCTTCGACAGCGGGCCCGATGACATTCCTGGACGCGGAGGCGGCATGCCGCATCCGAACGTCCATCCCCGTTCGGACTGGAAGGCCCGTCCACCGATCCATCCGGCCACCGTCCTGAACCGGAAGCCGGACCGGATCATCGTGCACCACACCTCGACGCCGAACTCGCCCGACACGTCCATCGAGCACGCCTACCAGCTGTCCCGCGACATCCAGCGGTTCCACATGCAGGGACGCGGCTGGGCCGACAGCGGGCAGCAGCTCACCATCAGCCGCGGCGGCGTCGTCATGGAGGGCCGCAACCGCAGCCTGGCGGCCATTCGCGCCGGCAAGCTCGCCGTCGGCGCGCAGGTGCTCAGCCACAACTCCCACACGGTCGGGATCGAGAACGAGGGCAGCTACATGACCGAGGACGTCCCCGACGCCCTCTGGGACTCCCTCGTCGAGGTCTGCGCCTGGCTGTGCGTCCGGTACAAGCTCAAGCCCGCCAAGGCGATCATCGGCCACCGCGACCTGAACAACACCGACTGCCCAGGCGACCGCCTGTACGCGCGCCTGCCCGACCTGCGCGACGACGTCGCGCTGCGCCTGAGCCCGGAAGCCCTGCTCCCGGCGCCCGGACCGGTTCCGGACGTGCCGGACGGCTCCATGCCGTTCACGTCGGACGATGTCAGCGGCGCCCCGCCGTTCTACCGCCGCAAGTAGAGGCCCGTCCAGGCGGCCGTCGCAGGGGCTGCCTGCGGGGCTGGATGGCGGCCCGCACGGCGTCCAGGGCGGTGATGTGCTCGCAGCCGCTGATCGGGCGGGAGCGGGGTCAGTCCGCGGCGAGCCTGCCGAGGGCGGCGGCGGTCTCGGTGAACGTCGCGTCGCCCAGGACGGCGCGCAACTCGCCGTTGAACCCGTCGATCGCGGGCTGCGCGGCGCTCAGCGCGGCCTCTCCCGCCGCCGAGAGCCGCAGGACGACGGCGCGGTGCTCGTCCGGGTGCGGCTCGCGGACGACCAGGTCCGCCGCGGTCAGCCGGGCGACGAGCGCGGTGACGGCGGACTCGCGCAGGCTCAGCGTCCGGGCGAGCTCCCGCTGGGTGAGGCCGGGCCGGTCCTGGACCGCGTACAGCGCGCCCAGCTGGGCCGTGGTGATCCCGGCGGCGTCCATGCAGCGCCGGTCCGCCGCGAGCCGCAGCTTGTGCGCGGCGCGCTGCAGCAGGAAGAAGAGGCGCTCCTCGGGTTCGGCCATGCCTCGATCTTGACAGAGCGATGATGCCCCGGCCATCCTCGCTTCACTAGTGAAGTGAGGATTGGACACATGGAACTCGACCTGGACATCGCCCGCAAGGTGCTGGACGCGCAGCCGTTCAGCCGCCTGCTGGACGCGCGCATCACGGCCTTCGGCGACGGCGTCGCCGTCCTGGAGATCGACATCCGCGACCAACTGCGGCAGCAGAACGGCTTCGTGCACGGCGGCGTCCTCGCGTACGCGGCCGACAACACGCTGACCTTCGCCGCCGGCACGGTCGCGGGCGCGAACCTGGTCACCGCGGGATTCACCATCGACTACGTGAAGCCCGCCGTCGGCACGACCCTGCGCGCCCGTGCCGAGGTCGTCCGCGCCGGGCGGACGCGCGTCATCTGCCGTTGCGACATCTTCACGCTGGACGCCGACGGCGGCGAGACCCTGTGTGCGGTGGCCCAGGGGGCGATCGCCGTGGCGTCCGGCGGCTGAGGACCCTCTCGGGGCTATTCGGAGCCGCGCGGCCGGTCGTAAAGGGAGCGGCGGCGGGCGATCTCGGGATCGAGGTCGCCGACGAGAGACCACAGCCCCGCGATCCGGGCCGTGGCCTCCTCGGGGGTGAGCGCTTCGGAGGCGGCGTCCGCGAGATCGTCGATCGCGTCGGCCAGGCGGTCGATGCCCTCGCCCTCGGGTGAACACATGTTCGAATAGTAGCGACTGGGGTGGGCGGGACGTGTGAGGCTGACGCTATGTCCGCAAAGGTCGTTCTCGTCGGCCGGTGGGACACGTGCCGGACGGTGCCGGTCAGGTGGCGGGGGCGTCGTCCCGTGCGGTCCGGACGGCGCCGGTGACGAGCCAGGCGTCGCCTCGTGCGCGCGCGCCCAGGGTGAGCATCCGGGTCAGCATCCACAAGCCGATCGCGCTCCAGAGGCCCACCAGGCCCCACTCCGCCCAGTAGGCGGTCAGGGCGGCGGGCAGGAAGACGACCGTTGCAATGAGGGTCGTCCACGCCAGATAGGCGCCGTCGCCTGCGCCGATGAGGATTCCGTCCAGGACGAAGACCACACCTGCGACCGGCTGCAGCACGGCCACGATGAGCAGCGACACCAGCAGCAGATGCCGGACGTCCGGATCGGACGTGAACAGCGACGGCAGCCACGGACGGATCGCCACGATCGCGAGTCCGAACACGACACCGCAGCCCACGCCCCAGACGACCATGCGCCGCGTCACCGCGCGCACACGAGACACGTCGGATGCACCCAGGTATCGACCGGTGATGGCCTGACCGGCGATGGCGAGCGCGTCCAAGGCGAACGCCAACAGCGTCCACACCTGGAAACCGACCTGGTAGGCCGCGATCTCGGTGTCCCCCATACGCGCGGCCACGGACGTCCCGACGATGAGGACGATGCGCAATGCGGCCGTCCGCACCAGTAGGGACGCTCCGGCCGATGCGGCCGTCCGCAGGCCCGCCATGTCCGGACGGACGCTCGCGCCATGCCGACGCGCTGCGCGCATGACAACGGCCACATAGACCGCCGCGCTGCCCGTTTGCGCGATGACCGTCCCCCAGGCCGATCCGGCGATGCCCCAGTCGAAGCCGAGCACGAACACGGCGTTCAGAGCCAGATTCAGCGAAAAGCCGCCGAGCGAGACGAGCAGTGGGGTGCGCGTATCTTGAAGGCCCCGCAGCACGCCCGTCCCAGCGAGCACCACCAGCATGGACGGAACGCCTAGCAGGCTGATCGCCAGGTACGTGTGCGCGTACGGGGCGACGTCACCGGACGCCCCGAGCGCGTCCACCAGCCAGGGCGCCAAGGGCTGCCCAACTGCGGCCACGCCGAGCCCGATGACGAGCGCGAGCCACATGCCGTCCACGCCCTGGCGGATCCCGGCGCGCACATCGCCCGCGCCCACCTGGCGCGCGACACCCGCGGTCGTCCCGTACGCGAGGAAGACCGACAGGTAGACCAGCGTGTTCAGGATCTGGCCCGCCACGCCCAGCCCGCCGAGCTGCGCGGTGCCGAGCGTCCCGACGATGGCCGAGTCGGAGAGCAGGAACAGCGGTTCGGCGACCAGCGCGCCGAACGCGGGCACGGCCAGCCGCAGGATCTCGCGGTCCTGCCTGCGGGATGCGCTCATGGCCCTCGTCACGCCGATGATGGGTAATCGACGTTCATGCTACTGCCCTTACTTCGGGCGACTTGCCCGACTTTCTTTCCCGCACACCCGGTGGACAGTGTTTTCGCAGGTCAGAACGCTGGTGTGGAGAAGTCGGCGAAGATTTCCCCAGGGTTGTCCACAGGTCGTGCACAACCTTGACGGCGTGTCTGCACAGGGACTCCACAAGCCCGTCCACAGATCCTTTTGGTCTCCGGCGCGGCGGCCCGGGAGAATGTCCGAGCCCTCGGATAGATGTGGGCTGGAGGACGGCGACGAGGCGGACGGGGCCGCCGGCGCCCGAGGTGAGGGGGATGCCCGGGATGAGTGTTTCCGAACTCGAACCCGGCGACAGGGAGTTCGAGCGGACACCGCCGCACGACATCGCCGCCGAGCAGGGCGTGCTCGGCGGCATGCTCCTGTCCCAGGACGCGATCGCCGAGGTGATCGAGACCCTGCGGACCGCCGACTTCTACCGCCCCGCGCACCAGATCATCTTCGACGCGGTGCTCGACCTCTACGGCCGCGGCGATCCCGCCGACGCCGTCACCATCGCGGGCGAGCTCACCAAGCGCGGCGAGATCGGACGCGTCGGCGGCGCCCCCTACCTGCACACCCTCATCTCCTCGGTGCCCACCGCGGCCAACGCCGGCTACTACGCCAGGATCGTCCGCGAGCGCTCCGTCCTGCGCAAGCTCGTCGAGACCGGCACCCGCATCGTCCAGATGGGCTACAACGCCGACGGCGCCGACGCCGACGAGATCCTCGACCGCGCCCAGGCCGAGGTCTTCGCCATCGCCGAGAAGCGCTCCGGCGAGGACTACAGCCCCCTCAGCGAGATCATGCCCGGCGCCCTCGACGAGATCGAGGCCATCGGCAGCCGCGGCGGCCAGATGGTCGGCGTCCCCACCGGCTTCGCCGACCTCGACGCCCTCACCAACGGCCTCCACGCCGGCCAGATGATCGTCGTGGCCGCCCGACCCGCGATGGGGAAGGCCCTGGGGTTGGCCACCCTCATCCCCACCCCGGCGGGCTGGACGACCATGGGCGCGCTCGAGGTCGGCCAGGAGGTCTTCGACGCGGACGGGCGCCCCACTCGTGTCGTCGCCGCCACCGAGGTCATGCACGGCCACCCCTGCCACGAGGTCGAGTTCTCCGACGGCGAGGTCATCGTCGCCGACGCCCAGCACCAGTGGCGGACGTCCGTCGCGGGCGACACCGCCGTGCGCACCACCGACGAGATCGCGGCGTCCCTCCACGAGGTCCATGTCATCGACGGACCGGACGACCGGGTCACCAAGATCGTGGATGTGCGGCCGGTGGAGAGTGTGCCGGTTCGGTGTGTTCAGGTGGACAACGCCGATCACATGTATCTGGTCGGGCGGTCGCGCGTGCCGACGCACAACTCGACGCTGGCGCTCGACTTCGCCCGGGCGGCGTCCATCAGGCACGGGCTGACCTCGGCGTTCTTCAGCCTGGAAATGGGGCGCAACGAGATCACGATGCGTCTGCTGTCCGCGGAGGCGCGGGTGGCGCTGCACGCGATGCGCTCCGGCACCATGCAGGACGAGGACTGGACGCGCCTGGCCCGCCGGATGAGCGAGGTGGCCGAGGCGCCGCTGTTCATCGACGACTCGCCGAACATGTCGATGATGGAGATCCGGGCGAAGGCGCGGCGGCTGAAGCAGCAGCACGACCTGCGGCTGGTCGTCATCGACTATCTGCAGCTGATGACGTCCGGTAAACGGGTGGAAAGCCGTCAGGTCGAGGTCTCGGAGTTCTCCCGGCAGCTGAAGCTGCTGGCCAAGGAACTGCAGATCCCGGTCATCGCGCTTTCCCAGCTGAACCGTGGTCCCGAGCAGCGGACCGACAAGAAGCCGATGGTCTCCGACCTTCGTGAATCCGGCAGCATCGAGCAGGACGCCGACATGGTCATCCTGCTGCATCGTGAGGATGCCTACGAGAAGGAGTCGCCCCGGGCGGGGGAGGCGGACCTGATCGTGGCGAAGCATCGTAATGGCCCCACGGCCACGGTTACGGTCGCTTTTCAGGGGCACTACAGCAGGTTCGTCGACATGGCCCAATAGGAACCGGGGGCGCTCATGTGGGGTGCGATCGCGCTGTTGGAGGGCAAGGGCGCCGGTGCGATCCGGCATCCGGGCGGGACGCTGCTGGCGCATCTGCGCCGGGTGCATGGGCGGCTTGAAGCGTGGGACGCCCGGGAGGAGCTGCGGGCCGCGGGGCTGTGCCACGCCTTTTACGGGACGGACGGATTCGCCGTTTCACTGGGCGATGTGGCGCGCCGCGGCGAGCTTTCCGAGGTGATCGGGCCGGCCGCCGAGCGGCTGGTCTATGTGTACGGGTGTTGCGATCGGGGGCGGTCGTATTCGGGGCTGGTCGACGGCGGGGAGTTCGTTGATCGGTTCACGGGTGCCGTCATGGAGCTCGCAGATGGGGATCGGCGGGATTTCGCCGAGATCACCGTTGCCAATGAGCTGGATGTCGTCGATGCCGGCTCGCTGAATTCGGAGCGGACGCGGGGGCTGTACGAGTTGTTCGGGCGGTGGCGACCGTTGTTGAGCGCCGGGGCCGTCCAGGAGGTGGAGCGGCGGCTCGCAGACTCGGCGGAACGGGGAGACGGCTAGGCCGAGCGCTCGCGGGTGGCTGGGATGGAGGGCTCGGCGTCCTGGCGGGGCGGGAGGTCAAGGGCGGGCAAGATCTGGCCATTGTGCGATTCCGTCCGGATGGGGCGGGAAGGGGAGCCCCAGCGGGCCCGGACCGTCGCCGCCCGGGGCCGAGATGCTCCTGTCGCGCGATCGGAAGGCCGTCATGTCGATTCTGGCTCGTCCGCATCAGATGCCGGTGCGGATCGTCACCGGGGCGTTCATCCTGAACTCCGGGCTGGGGAAGATCCGCAACACCGAGGAGATGGCGGACGGCGTCCACGGCACCGCCGTGGCCGCGTACCCGTTCCTGAAGGAGTGGGAGCCGCAGAAGTTCACCCGGATGCTCGGCACCGCCGAGGTCGCGGTCGGCGCGACGCTCCTGCTCCCGTTCGTCCCGTCGCTGCTGGCGGGGGCGGCGCTGACCGGCTTCTCGTCCGGGCTCCTCGGGCTCTACCTGAAGCTTCCGGGGATGCGCGAGGAGGGCAGTGTGCGCCCGACCCAGCAGGGCATCCCTCTGGCCAAGGACTCCTGGATGCTCGGCATCGGGCTCAGCTTGATGCTGGAAGCCCTCGGCGGGAAGAAGCGCCGCGGGCGCTGCTGAGCGCCCGGCGGGCGGCGGGGTGGGGCGGAGATCCGCCACCGCCCCGCCGATTCCCCGTGTCCGGTCGCCTCACGCGCCCGCGGGGACCTTGTCCAGGAAGCCGTGGACCTTGGCGATCCGGCCGTCCTTGTCGAGCACCGCGACGTCGAAGCCGACGACGGGGGCCTCGACGCCCTCGGGGCCGAGCTCCCAGGTGAACCGGACGATGTCGTGGTGCGCGTCGACCGGTCCGAGCAGGCGGAACACCAGGCCGGGGAACTGGCCCTGCGCGCCGGCGATCAGCGCGTCGATCGCGTCCCGGCCCTCGACCGCCGCGAGCGGGTCGGTGTAGGCGGCGCCCTCGGCGAAGATCTCGTCGATCGCGGCGCGGCGCGCGGCGGCGTCGGTCTCGTTCCAGGTGGCGATGTAGCGCTCGACCTGCTGCTGCACGTTGTTCATGATCTTCCCTTCGTGCCGGGGCCGTCCCGACGTGTTCAACTCTGGCGCTGTCGGCGAGGAAGATCGATTACCTCCCGGGTCATGACGTCCGGTGTATTTCGCCCCAGGTAGGGTCGGGCCCTCCGAGGAGGGGGTGCCGGTGGGCGCTGGGACGATGACGATGGCGGACGCGCGGGCCTGGGGGCGCCGGGCGGAACGTCGGCGCCGGGCGGGCGCCACCTGGCCGGGCGGCGGCGCCACGGCCTCGATCGGGCTGGGCGTGCTGGGCGCGCTGTTCTTCTCGTCCTCCTTCATCGCGAACCGGCTGATGGCGGTCGGCGGCGGCGCGTGGGAGTGGACGGCCTCGCTGCGCTTCCTCTACTCGCTGCCGATCTTCCTGGCGATCGTCGCGGTGCGAGGTGCGCGGGCGAAGGCGACTCCGCGGGCGGGCGCGGCTCCGAATTCGGGGCTGGCGCCGGTCTTCGGGGCGCTGCGGGCCGCCCCCGGGCGCTGGATGCTGTGGAGCACCGTCTGTTTCGGCCTGTTCTACGCGCCGTTGTGTTTCGCGGCGACGACCTCGCCGGGCTGGATGGTCGCGGCGACGTGGCAGGTCACGATCGTGTGCGGGGTCGTCCTGGCGCCGCTGCTGTACGGACGGGGGGACGAGCGCGGCCGGGTGCCGATGCGCGGGCTGGCGCTGTCCGGACTGATCCTGGCCGGGGTGTTCCTGACGCAGCTCGGCGGCGGGCAGTCCATGCTGACCTGGAAGGCGGGGCTGGGCGTCGGGGCCGTGCTGTTCGGCGCGGTCGCCTACCCGGTCGGCAACCGGCGTGCGATGGACCTCGCCGGGGACGGTCTGGACACCTTCCAGCGGCTCGCCGCGATGTCCCTGGCCAGCCTGCCGTTCTGGCTGGTCATCGCGGTGATCGGCGGGATCCGGGCGGGGCTGCCGACGGGTGGGCAGATCACCGCGACCGGGGTCGTCGCGGTCTTCTCCGGCGTGATCGCGACCACGCTGTTCTTCGCCGCCACCAACCGTGAGCGCTCCCACCCGATGCGCCTGGCGGCCGTCGAGGCCACCCAGGCGGCCGAGGTCGTCTTCGTGGCGATGCTGGAGCCGGCCGTCCTGCGCTCGTCCGCGCCGGGGGCGGTGGGCTGGGCGGGCATCGCGGCGATCACGATCGGGGTCATGCTCTACGCGCTGGCTGGAAAGCGCTGACCTGCGGCGATAGAGCGTCCCGGCGGGACGGGCGGGCAGGCGGCGGTGATGTTGATGTCGGTTTTCCGCTAGTGAAACCCCTGATCCTCGGTGATGCTGGAGGCATGCATGAGGACACGGAACGGTGCGTGCGGGCCGTCCAGGCGAAGGACGCCCGGTTCGACGGATGGTTCTTCACCGCGGTGGTGACGACGGGGATCTACTGCCGTCCGAGCTGCCCGGCCGTCCCGCCGAAGCCGCAGAACATGCGCTTCTACCCGAGCGCCGCGGCCGCGCAGCAGGCCGGTTTCCGGGCCTGCAAGCGCTGCCGCCCGGACACGAGCCCCGGCTCACCGGAATGGAACCACCGCGCGGACGTCGTCGGCCGCGCGATGCGCCTGGTCGCGGACGGCGTCGTCGACCGCGAAGGCGTGCCGGGCCTGGCGACGCGCCTCGGCTACAGCACCCGGCAGATCGAGCGGCAGCTGCGCGCCGAGCTGGGCGCCGGGCCGCTCGCCCTCGCCCGGGCGCAACGCGCGCAGACCGCGCGGGTGCTGATCGAGACGAGCGCCCTGCCGATGTCGGACGTGGCGTTCGCTTCCGGATTCGCTTCGATCAGGGCCTTCAATGACACGATTCGTGAGGTCTTCGCCCAGACGCCGACCGAATTGCGTGATCGAGCGACTCGTGGCCATCCGGTCGCCGCGAACGGGACGCTGTCGCTGCGGCTGCCGTTCCGCAAGCCGTTCTATCCGGACAACCTGTTCGGGCACCTCGCCGCCACGGCCGTCCCGGGCGTGGAGGAGTGGCGGGACGGCGCGTACCGGCGGACGCTGCGGCTCCCACACGGCCCCGGCATCGTCGCGCTGAAGCCGACCCCGGACTACGTGGCCTGCACGCTCACCCTCAAGGACCTGCGAGATCTCACGATCGCGATCAGCCGGTGCCGGTGGATGCTGGACCTGGACGCCGATCCGGAGGCCGTGGACGAGCTGCTGGGTGCCGACGAGGTTCTCGAGCCGCTCGTCCGGAAGGCCCCCGGACGGCGCGTGCCGCGGACGGCCTGTGGTGCGGAGTTCGGGATCCGGGCCGTCCTGGGGCAGCAGGTGTCCACGGCCGCCGCGCGCACCCATGCGGCGCGCCTCGTGCGCGCGCACGGGGAGCCGATGGACGACCCGGCCGGCGGCCTCACCCACCTGTTCCCCATGCCCCAGGCGCTCATGGAGTTGGATTCGGAGAACCTCGCGTTCCCCGAATCCCGCCGGACGACGCTGAAGGCCCTGGTCACCGCCCTCGCGTCCGGCGACCTGGACCTCAGCGTCGGCGCCGACTGGGACGAGGCTCGGGCGAAACTAGGGGAACTGCCCGGTATCGGCCCCTGGACGACCGAGAGCATCGCGATGCGGTCCCTCGGCGACCCGGACGCCTTCATCGCCTCCGACCTGGGCGTCCGGTACGCCGCGCGAGCCCTCGACCTGCCCGTGACACCGGCGGCGCTGACCAAGCGTGCGGCGGCCTGGCGGCCCTGGCGCGCGTACGCCGTCCAGCACCTCTGGGCGACGGGCGACCACGCCATCAACACGATTCCCGCATGAACATCCCGCATGAAACGAGATCTGCTGTGAACACCCACGTCGTGATCGACAGCCCGGTCGGGCCGCTGACGCTGGTCGCGGACGGTCCGGAACTGGTCGGGCTCTACATGAACAAGCAGCGGCACCGCCCGGAGGACGAGACCTTCGGCCTGCCCGGAGACCCCGGGGACGAGCCGTTCGCGTCCGTCGCGTCCCAGCTCGAGGACTACTTCACCGGTGAGCGGCACGAGTTCGACCTGCCGCTGAAGCTGAAGGGCACCGAGTTCCAGCGGCGCGTCTGGGACGCCCTGACCCGGATCCCGTACGGCGAGACCGTGAGCTACGGCGAGCTGGCGACGGAGCTGGGCAACCCCAGCGCGTCCCGCGCGGTCGGCCTGGCCAACGGCCGCAACCCGATCGGGATCATCGTTCCGTGCCACCGGGTCGTCGGCTCGACCGGCAGCCTCACCGGCTACGGAGGCGGCATCGAGCGCAAGCGGTTCCTGCTCGACTTCGAGCGCTCGCACCAGTCCGCCGAGGAGGCCGCTGTTCTCTTCTGACCATCAGGCCATGCACTTGTGACTGTCAGGCCCCGTGCGTTCCGTGCGGGGCCTGACGGCGGCGCATGAGCCAGGTGGCCAGGCCGAACAGCACGCCACCGGCCATGAACCACGGTTCGTAGAGGAACGTGACGAACCGGTCCTCCGCGCCGAGTTCCGCCGCATCGCGCGCGCCCGAGCCGTCCGTCCGCCAGCCAGTACACGTGGACGGCGGAGAACAGCACACCCCAGAGCGCGGCCGCGTGGACGGCGACCCGTCCGATTCGCCACCTGATCGTCGCGCGCCCGCGGCCGTCAACGGATGTGCCGCGGTCGACCAGAGTGGCCTCGTGTGGCCGGGCGGCAGCGGGGCGGGCTGGGCTGATCTGCATGTTCCTGATCCTGCTGGGACGGCCCTGACCCGTGCTTCCCCCGCGTCGGCGATCTGGGTCCCCCGTGGGGGTGAGTTCTGTCAGTGGCGGCCGCTAGGGTTCGGGGCGCCGCCGGATTTCGACCAGCGAAGGGGAGAACATGGAGTTCCGGGTCGATCGTGGGGCTCTCGCCGATGCCGTGGCCTGGGCCGCCCGCACGCTTCCCGCGCGTCCGGCGCAGCCCGTCCTCGCGGGACTGCGCCTGGTCGCGGACGCCGACGGCGGCCTGGAGCTGGCCGGGTTCGACTACGAGGTGTCCGCGCAGGCCAAGGTCGACGCCGACGTCAGCACGCCCGGCCGCGCCCTGGTCCCCGGACGGCTGCTCGCCGAGATCGTCCGCAGTCTGCCCGCGCAGCCGGTCGAGTTCATGACCAAGGACGCCGAGCTGGTGCTGCGCTGCGGCACCGCCGAGTTCGGCCTGCAGACCATGCCCGTCGAGGACTACCCCACCCTCCCCGAGCCGCCCGAACGCGCCGGAACGGTCTCGGGCGAGGCGTTCGCCGCGGCCGTCGCCCAGGTCACCCCGGCCGCCGGACGCGACGACACGCTGCCCATGCTCACCGGCGTCCGGCTCGACCTCGACGGCGACACCATGTGGCTGGCCTGCACCGACCGGTACCGCATCGCCGCCCGCGAACTCACCTGGTCACCGGACACGGCCGATTTCCACGCGGGCGTCGTCGTGCCCGCCCGCACCCTCGCCGACACCGCCAAGGCCATCCGCCCCGGCGCGACGGTGTCGCTGGGCCTGACCGGCAAGGACGACACCCTGATCGGGGTGTCCGGCGGCGACCGCAGCATGACCACCCGCCTGCTCGACGACCAGTACATCGACTACCGCAAGCGGATCACCGGCGAGTGGACGTCGGTGGCCCGCGTCCGCACCGCGACGTTCACGGAGGCGATCAAGCGCGTCGCGCTGGTCACCGAACGCAACACGCCCGTCCGGCTGGCCTTCACCGGCGCCGAGGTCAGCATCCGCGCCGCCTCCGGCGATGCCGCCCGCGCGAACGAGTCGATGTCGGCCCAGCTCGACGGCGACGACATCGACATCGCCTTCAGCCCCCAGTACCTGCTGGACGGCCTCGCCGGCGTCCACACCGAGTACGCACGCCTCGAATGCGCCGGCCAGACCAAGGCCGCCCTGCTCACCGGCATCCCCGACCCGAAGAGCGAGGACGAGCGGCTCGACCTCGACGCCGACACCGGCTTCCGCTACCTGGCCATGCCGGTCCGCCTGACCTCCTGATCTGGCCTGCCCGGCCTCGGCTTGCCTGATCTCGGCCTTCCGACCTGGGTCCCCGGGCCGTCAGGCGTCGTTGGGCCGGGCGGTGACGCTCGTGGAGCCGGACGCGTCGGAGGCGCCCTCGGCGGCACGGGTGCCCGCCAACCAGAAGCCGTCGTCGGGCGCGAACGCCGAGGCCAGCCAGACCGTCGACTCCGGGCTGGGCGTGACGGTCCAGCGGCGGCCGTCGAAATGGGCCGGGCCGCCGTCGCCACCGGCGATCCAGACATCGTCGGAAGCGCGCGCGGAGACGGTGTTCGCCGAGTTCAGAGGGGTTTTGACGCGGGACCAGCGGCGGCCGTCCCAATGCAGGACGCCATGCTGTCCGACGGCCCAGACGTCGTCGGACGCCACGGCTGAGACCCCGGTCAGCGGCCCCTTGGCCGGGCTCGGCACGCGGGTCCAGCCACGGCCGTCGTAGTGGAGGACAAGGCCGTCACGGTCGGCCGACCCGACCGCCCAGACATCGTCCGGGGCGATGGCCGCGACGGCGACGAGCCGTCCGCGCGCGACATCGGGAATGTCGGACGGCTCCCAGGACGTGCCGTCCCAACGGAAGGCCCGCGGGCCGTGCGGAGTGGCGTGCCCCACCGCCCAGGCGCACCCTGACGGCCCGGCCGGGGCGACCGCGTTGAGGACGAGGCCGCGCAGCAGGTCGGGAGCCTCCCAGGACGTCCACGCCGAGCCCGTCCAGTGCCGGATGAGCGCCACGTCGACGCGTTCCAGCCGGTCGTAGGCGCCTCCGACGGCGATCACCGTCTCGCCGTCGTCCGGGCGGGCCGCGGGGGCGGGCACGCGCGTCACGGCTCGCAGGCGCGCACCCAGAAGGGCCGCGGATGCCAGGGACGATTCGGACGGATCCGGAATGACCGTCCAGGATGTGTCGTCCCAGCGCGCCGTGAACGGGTTCTGGCCGACCGATCCCACGACCCAGACCGCCGACGGGCCGGCGGCGATGCCGGAGAGCAGGCACCCGGCGCCGGGAATCGGCAGCGCCCCGACGGGGCCGGGGGAGGACGCGGTTCCGGGGGAGACCGTCATCACCGCGCCGGTCAGTCCGGCGCGGGCTCGGGTCGCGTTCCGGTTCACCGTGTGCAGCCCCTCATGAAGGTGAGAACGACATCCCCGTCGAAGGATCATCAACGGTCCGAGGGTGTCTTGACAAGCGTCCCCCACCTGGTCAACGTGCGAGCCGCTTTGGCCCGTTCCAGCGCATCCCGACGGTTACAAGTCCTGCACCGCGAGGATGAAGCGCACTGTCTCCGAGGTGTCGTTCCCGTAGCCGTGCGCGCGGTCGCCGGGGAAGAGCGCGGCGGATCCGGCGGGGACGGGCTCGGCGTGGCCGTCCACGTACAGCGTGAGCGTGCCGGCTTCGACGTGCACGATCTCCTTCGTGCCCGACTTGTGTGCCTCGCTCTCGCGCAGCTCGCCGGGCCGCAGCTCCCAGCGCCACAGCTCCATCGTCGGACGCGGGTCGGTGCCCGCGAGCAGCGTTCCGGTGCCGCCGGACTCGCCGTGCCACAGCACCGCCTGCCGCGCGGGCGGGAAGAGCCGGATCGGCGGCTCCTCGGCCACCTGCACCAGCCGGACGAGCGGGACCCCGAGCGCGTCCGAGACCCGGATGAGCGTGCTGAGGTTGGGGTTTCCGCGCGCCTGCTCCAGGTTGACCAGCACGCCCTTGCTGACGCCCGCGCGCTCGGCGAGCTCGTCCAGGCTCCAGCCGTGGCCCCCGCGCAGCGTCCGGACGGTCCGCGCGACGGCGCCTCCGACCGCCTCCTGTTCGCTCATCCGCGTCACCCTACCTTCGGTCGATAAAATGGTATACATGGTTCGCTGAAATGACCGGAAGGGGTGCCCGCCATGCTGGACCAGATCGTTGTCGACGCCACGGTACGCGAGCTGCGTCCCGACTTCGCGGTGCTTCTCATGTCCGCGGAAGGCCTGGTCAACGGCCCTTCGGACGCCACGTCCGAGGGTTGGCTGGAGGCCGCCGCGTCCGCCGCCGACCCGTCCGATCCGCATGTCGCGGCCTGGCACGAGGCGTACACGGCGTTCGGCGCCAAACCCAAGCGCACCCGTCCGTCCGTGGACGCCCTGCTCCGCCGCGCCGACGCCCTGCCCGCCATCAACCGCGTCGTGGATGCCTACAACGCCGTCAGCGTCGAATACGCCCTGCCCATCGGTGGCGAGGACATCGACACCTACGAAGGCCCTGCCCGCCTCGTGCGCGCACGCGGGGACGAGCCGTTCGATGTCATCGCCAACGGCGAACCGGCCGTCGAGCACCCGTCCGAGGGCGAAGTCATCTGGCGGGACGACAAGGGCGTGACGTGCCGCCGCTGGAACTGGCGGCAGTGCGTCCGCACGCGCATCACCGAGGACACCAAGAACGCCCTGTTCCTGTTCGAACGCCTCGAGCCGTACCCGCTCGACCGCCTCCGCGCCGCCGGCGACGCCCTCGCCGACCGCCTGCGTGTGATCTCCCCGGACGTCCGGATCGCGACCCGGCTGCTCGACTGATGGTCACACTCCTCGCACTCGGGGCCGCGCTGTCCTACGGCGTCGCCGACTTCCTCGGCGGCGTCGTCACCCGCTACTCCAGCACGTTCAAGGCGCTGTTCTGGTGCGTCCCTGCCGGGCTCGCCGTGCTGTTCGTCTCCGCGCTGCTCACCGGCCGCGTCCCCACGACCACCTCGCTGGCCTGGGGATTCGCGGCCGGGATCGCGGGCGGCGCGGGCCTGATGACCTTCTACAGGGCACTCGCCCGCGGCCCGATGTCGGTCGTCGCGCCCGTCTCAGCGCTCGCGTCCGCGCTCCTGCCGATCGGGGTCGGCGTCGCGCGCGGCGAGCGGCTGGACACGACCGTCCTCTCCGGCGTCCTGCTCTGCCTCGTCGCGATCGCCCTGGTCAGCATGGAGAAATCGGACGGCCCATCCGAAAGGTCCAGCAACCGGTTCGACAACGGACCGCTCATGGCGGTCGCCTCCGGCGTCGGCTTCGGCCTGTTCTTCATCATGGTCAAACAAGCCGGGACGGACGGCGGCCTCTGGCCCCTCGTCGCCGCCCGCGCCGGGAACCTCAGCATCGTCGCGATCGCCCTCGCCGTGGTCCTCGCGCGCGGCGGAGCCCCCGGGGCGCGCGTCTCCGGACGCCGCCTGATCGGCCTGGCGGTCCTCTCCGGGACCCTCGACGCGTCCGCGAACGTCCTGTACTACCTCGCGGCGAACAGCGGCCTGCTCAGCCTCGCGGCCGTCCTGACCTCGCTCTACCCGGCGATCACCGTCCTGCTCGCCCGCATCGCCTTCAGCGAGCGCCTCCGCACCGTCCAGCGCCTGGGCCTGGCCCTGGCCGTGACCGGCGTGACCCTGGTCACCGTCGGCTGATCTCCGCGACGGCCGTCCACCCATGATCGCCTGACCCTAGAGTGGACGGCCGTGCCCGATTCTTCCTCTTACGTCAGCGCCACCGCCGACGCCTACTCCGCGCTCGCCACCGTGTACACCGAGTTCGTCCAGGGCATCCTCGACGACCAGCCACTCGACCGGGCCGTGCTCGCGGCGTTCGCCGATCTCGTCCGTGCGTCCGGCAACACCGATGTCGTCGAGGTCGGCTGCGGCCCCGGCCACATGACCGCCCACCTGCGCGACCTCGGCCTGGCCCCCTTCGGCCTCGACATCGCCCCCGCGATGATCGACATCGCCTGCGCCGCCCACCCCGACCTGCGCTTCGACCTGGCCTCCATGGACGCCGTGGACGCCCCCGACGCCTCGCTCGGCGGCCTCATGTCCTGGTACTCGGCCATCCACACGCCCCCGGCCGAACTCCAGCCCTACCTGGACGAGTTCCACCGTGTCCTCGCCCCGGGCGGCCACCTCCTCCTCGCCTTCTACGAGGCCGAGGGCCCGGACGTCGTCCCCTTCGACCACAAGGTCGCCGCCGCCTACCGCTGGCCCATCGAGACCCTCGCCGCCCGAGCCGTCGCGACCGGCTTCACCGAGGTCGGCCGCGTCCTCCGCGAACCCGCCCCCAACGAGCGCCACCGCCAGGGCCGCGTCTTCCTCCAACGCACTTGATCGCCCTATCCCGGACGTGAAGGATGAGCCGCCGCGCCCGGTACGACCCGAAATCCACCGCGACGTCAACGGCGGACTCGGACGTGCCGGCCGTGGCCGCTCGCCCAGCGGGACCGATCAGAACAACCCAAAGCGGATGTACCGGATTTGGGCGGGGTTGGGTTGGCAGGCCTGTTTATCAACTCTGCTCCGAAACGGTGGTGTGCGCCAGGAAGATCCTGTACGGACGCAACCAGGTCAAGTATTCGAGCGGCGATCCAGAGGGCGTGCTCCGCAAATTGGAGGACGACTGCAAAGAGCTGCCGCTCCTCGTCGAGCAGATCAGGCTCCTGGGAACCAAGGACCTGCAGGTGGCGGCACGTCTGATGCTGCGGCACGCCTATGCCGTCAGGCTCGAGGCCCGGGGTGAGAAGGACCCGAGGGCCGACGAATACTCGAAGAACCCCTACGAACGACTCGTGGACGCGGTCCAGCGATTCCGCATCGAGGCGCGAAAGCAACTGCGCGTGGAATCCCCGGAGGAGATCGCCCCGGAAGAGCCCTAGCCGGAATTGCCGCGGACGACCGTCCAGGTCCGGATCTGGCAGGCGTTCACCGGACGAGGTACCTCAAACTGACGATCCCCCAAGTCCTGCCGGACTGAGCCGGTTTCAGGTCGGCGAGGTCGTGCGGAACAGATGCCCCTTCGGACATCCCGACCCCCGCATCCAATGCGGAAAGTAAGCGCGTGACTACTGTTTGTCGAGATGGGCGCTGGCCCGTCCACCGACATCTCAGGAGTCCCCATGCGACGCATCGCAACCGTGCTCAGCGCACTCGCCATGACCGGAGCGGCCGGCCTCGCCCTGCCGAGCCCCGCCTTCGCCGCCCACGGAACGCTCACCTTCGCCGGAGGGCCGAGGATCGAGAACCCGAGCGGCTGCTACCGGCCCAACATCTGGCCGCTCACCGTCCACAACGACACCGACGGATACGCCCGCGTGTACGTCAACGGCAACTGCTCAGGAAAGCCGATCAAGGTGGTTTCCCCGCACGGCAGCGCGACCGAGGAGTTCGGCGACAGCGTCTACATCCGCTGACCCGCCGCCCGGCTGGACGGGAGAGACCCGCCCTCCACCGCCCAGAAGGACGACTGAGACTGGAACTGAGACCAGAAACGTCTGAGGGCGGCACCCGTAGGTGCCGCCCTCAGACGTTTGGCCAGGTCATAGGCCATCTAGATGGCGGTGGCGGTGGGATTCGAACCCACGGAAGCTTGCACTTCACACGCTTTCGAGGCGTGCGCCCTCGTCCACTAGGCGACGCCACCGCGAAAGAGCCTACCGGACTCTGCGGGATGTGAAGAACTCGATTAGCGGGGCGGCGCACTCGTCGGCCAGGACACCGACGATCACCTCGGGACGGTGGTTCAGGCGGCGGTCGCGGACGACGTCCCAAAGCGAGCCCACCGCGCCCGCCTTCTCGTCGATGGCGCCGTAGACGACGCGGTCCAGACGGGACTGGACGGCCGCGCCGGCGCACATCGTGCACGGTTCCAAGGTCACCACCAGCGTGCAGCCGGACAGCCGCCACGTGCCGAGCGCGGACGCGGCCTCCCGCATCGCGACGATCTCGGCGTGCCCGGTCGGATCACAGGTCCGCTCACGGTCGTTGTGGCCCCGTCCCAGGACGTCCCCGTCCGGACCGAGGACCACGGCGCCCACCGGCACGTCTCCGGCCTGGGCGGCGAGACGTGCCTCGTCCAGCGCGAGGCGCATGCTCGGCTCGTACTCGCGGGCGGCCTCGTCCGTCGCCGGGATGCCGAACTCCACGTCCGCCTCAGCCCCCGTTCGCGCCGCGCGTCGCGGCAAGGCGTCGCCGGTCGGGCCGCGATCGTTCCCGGCGTCGTCAGTCACGGAGCCGGTCGAACTCCTCGCCGAATCCCACCCGCTCGGCGATCGTCAGCAGCGCGTCCCCCGGGAGGCCGCGTTCGCCCAGTTCGGCGAGCTGCCCGCCATCCACACCGAGATCGGTGAGCAGGGACGCGTCGCCGGACGGATCGCCGTCAGGCGCATCCCCGACGAGCGGCTGGAACAGGCCCGCGAGCCGGTCGTCGCGGACGGCCGACACGTACGCGCTCGGCTCGTCCTCGCCGTCCAGCCGGACGATCGCGAACCAGTCGTCCTCCCGCTCGACCAGTAGCACCACCGCGTCCCCATAGGACTCGACGGCGGCCTCGCGCATCTGGTCGGCGACGTCGTCGACGCTCTCGGCCTCGGCGAGAGCGGCCTCGGTTCCCATCCAGCCCTGGGGCGTCCGGGCGAACACGGCGGCGAAGTACGACACCCGTTCATTGTGGACCACGAGCTTCGGCCGGGCACACCCCCGGGCCGTCCAACGCGGGACGGGACCGGTGAGGCCCGGGCAGGACGAGACCGGCGAGGTCCGGGCAGGACGGAACCGGCGAGGGATCAGGCGAGAGACGCGGGGACGGGTCAGGCGACGGCGTCGAGCGCGCGTTCGAAGGCGGCGGCGAAGCCGAGGCGGCCGGCGATGCTGAGCAGCATCTCGTCCGGGTACAGCTCGAGGTCGCCGGAGATCGCGCCGAGCTCCATCTCGTCCAGGCCCAGGTCGGTGAAGATCGACATGTCGCCGACCGGAAGGACCTGGTCCAGCTCCTCGTCCTCGGGGACGGGGATGTCCAGGTACTCCAGGACCTGCTGGGCGAGCGGCCAGTCCACCGAGGCCGTGACGTCGGACAGGAAGACCATGTCCTCGTCGCCGAGGAGCCGGATCGCCACGAAGAAGTCGTCGCCCACCGAGACCAGGCCGATGGTGCCGCCGAGGCTCGGTTGCTGGCGGAGGGCGTGGATCAGCCCTTCCAGATCCTCGGTCAACGCGACCGGGAGGATCTCGGCCTCCCAGCGAGCGTCCTCGCGGTACACCACGACGGCGAAGTCCGCCGCGTCCACATCCGTCATGTCCACCCCACCGGCGCGCGTGTCCCGCGAGAGCTGGAGCACGGACGCGCCCCGGCCATCGCGAACCCCGCCGCCGTGCCGGGCGGGGTGCCACGGCGTCCGGCCGGACACCGCGCCGTCCGAATCTACTCGATCCGGCCCCGCCGGATGTCTCGGATGGCCACCAGGCCCCTACTCCGTGGAGGTTCGAGCGCCCGGCGGGGACGCCAGGACCCCGCCGGGCCTCGAAAATCGCCGGATTGATCAGGGATCGTGCCGCGGTGCGGCGAGGGTCAGCCGAAGAAGCGGAAGGTGCGGTGACGGAGCGCGGCGTGGATCTGCTTTCGCCGCGCCCGGTGCGGAGTGACCCGTTCGCGCAGCTCACGGGCCTCGGCGAGCTCTCGCAGGAACCGAGCGCGACGGCGCAGCCGCTCCCGCGACTCCTCGGGGGTGAGATTCAGCACCCCTGCCTCCTGGGTGCCTGTGGACGCCGGCTCCGACGCGCCGCCGGCCTCCCCGCCGGTCGGACGGGTGGACGAGGGCACGGCGTCGAGGTCGTCCTCGTCCGCGTACTCGTCGGCTGCCGAAGCCGAGCGTGCCCCGTTTCGCCAGAGGACGCGCTTGGTCTCCGAACGTCTCCTGCGCTCGGCGCCGAGTTCCAAATCCAGATGGGCGACTTTCCTGGCCATGACCCCAGGATCACCGATAGCGGACGGTGCACCTGTGTGCCGTGACTCACGACGGGGCGCCGAGGCGCCCCGATCAGGCCCGGCCCCGGCGGGGGAATCCGGCTCGCCTGCCGCTGCCGAAAGGTCCTCCGACCAGGGAATTCTCCCCGCATCGGGAGTCCTGGCGCGGTCTTCGAGGTCGCCGTCCGAACGGGCGCTCGCTTCGGCTCGTGGCCGGGGGGCCGTCTCGGCCTCGGGATGTGGGGGGTGCTGCGCCGGCGCGTTCGCCGCGCCCGCGCTCCGGGGGTTCCGGTCCGTCTCCGGGGGGCGTGTGCGCCCGGTCGCCCGCTTCGGGGGCCGGACACGCCCGGCCGCCTGTTCGCGTGCCGGACGGCCCGACTCGGCGCGCGCCGAGCCTCGATGCGCTCCGACAGGTGCTCCCGGACTCTCCGTGACGGCCGGGCCGTCCACGTTCCAGGTGGTCGCTCCGACACGCACCCGCGGGCTCTCCTCCCCGCCGGGCGGGTCTGGGGCGGGCTCCCGGACGGGCCGGGAGCCACCTCTCGGGCGGACTTCACGATCGCTGTCCATACCGCCATGGTGCCCAGCGGTTCGGCGTCCTATCCGCAGGCCGGGCGCGATCTGATCAGCCATCCGGGGTCGGCTACCGTGAACATATGCAGACCCTTGCCGTCGACCACCCGCTCGTCGCCCACAAGCTGACCACGCTGCGGGACGTGCGCACCGACTCGCCCACCTTCCGCCGTCTGGCGGACGAGCTGGTGACCCTTCTCGCCTACGAGGCGACCCGGGACGTACGGGTGACCGACGTCACCGTCCAGAGCCCGGTGGCCGAGGCCCACGGCGTCCAGCTCGCCAGCCCGAAGCCGCTGGTCGTGCCGATCCTGCGGGCCGGTCTCGGCATGCTGGACGGCATGACGCGCCTGCTGCCCACCGCCGAGGTCGGATTCCTCGGGATGATCCGGGACGAGGGCTCGCTCCAGGCGCAGACCTACGCCACCCGCCTCCCGGACGACCTGTCCGGCCGCCAGTGCTACGTCCTCGACCCGATGCTGGCCACCGGCGGCACCCTCGCCGCCGCCATCAGGCTCCTGCTCGACCGCGGCGCCCGCGACGTCACCGCCCTGTGCCTGCTCGCCGCCCCGGAGGGCCTGAAGCACCTCGAGGAGGCCGTCGGCGACATCGACGCCCCGATCCGCGTCGTGACCGCCGCGATCGACGACCACCTCAACGAGCACGGCTTCATCATCCCCGGCCTCGGCGACGCCGGCGACCGCCTCTACGGCGTCGTCTGACCCGCCCGACCACCCCAGGCCGCCCGCCCGCCGCAACCGGCAGCCACCACCCTCGCCACGACCGGCAGTCAGCGGCTCTCGCCACGCCCGGCCGCCTGACGGGCGTTTCGCGACGAGCGGCAGCCCTCGGCTCTTCGCGACGAGCGGCAGTCTGACCAGCTCTCGCGACGGTCGGGGCTGCTCGGGTCTTCGCGACGACGGGGCTTTGACCGGTTCCTGCCGCGACCGACGGGCTCTGACTCGCCCGCGACCGCCCGAGGCCCGCGCCGCCCCCGCTCCACCATCACCCATACCGGTGGTGCCAAGCGGGGGCGGCCGGCTCTCACCTGGAGACCAGCGCCACCCCAACGGGGCCAACGGCTGGATCGCTGGGCATGGGGCGTGCTGGGTTGGTTCCGTGCCCGCAGAATCCAAGCCTTTCTGCGGCTCCAGGGCATTCCGCGTCCCGCTGTGAGTCCCGCAGTGCGTTCGCTGGTCCGGATGCTCTGCCTCCTCGTGCGTTTGCGCTGCTCGGATGCCCTGTGGGCTTCAAGGGGGCGGTTCGTCGTCGGCGGCATGGAGCCTTGGCTCAGCTGTTCCGTGTGGCTCTTGGTGGTCGTTTCCTCGGGCCTCCCGTGGAGTTGGTGATCTTGGTGGTTCGCTGAATGGTCACCATGGGTAGTAATGGATTAACGGAACGTCGAGGGGCGTTCCTCTCCGCCGCTTCGGCACAACGGGGACGGTTCAGGATCGGGGCGTGGGGAGCGAGCTTGGGGGATGCGTCATGGCTCAGCGTCCGGATTCCGAACCGCCATTCGGTGAGATCGGCGAGCGGCTCGCCCGGGAGTTCTCAGGTGTGCACGACGGACGGATCGTGGAGCGGTGTGTCGCCGCGGCGCGGTTCGGGGCGCTCGAGGTGACCGGCGCGGCGTCGCCGGATTTGGTGGAGCGCGTCGCGCGCAAGCACCTTCAGGTGCTCGCCGTCGTTGCCGCCGAGAAGAAGCGCCGTTCACCGCGCACCTCACTGGGCAACACCCCCTGACCCTTCCGTCTCCGTCGTCCCTCACCCCACAGAACGAACGGGCGCCCTGGAACGTTGGGGTCATGTTCTGGTGACACGGTGGTGGAGGCGTCGCGGGAATGCTTTGCCGGGCCTGGACGCTGTGCGAAACTGACCAAGGGTCTGTGGGACGTCCGTTCAGGGAGGCATGAGTGCCCGCCAAGAAGTACGTCGCCTGGGCAGCCGCCGCGGTCGCGGTGGTCTACCTCGTGCAGCAGCCCGACGGTGCGGCGCGCGCGGTCGCCCGTATCGCGGACGGACTGACCTCCGCCGCGGGTTCCGTGGCCACCTTCCTCGACGCGCTCGGCTGAGGTCACCCATGCGCCTGGTCACTCCCGGGGACTCCGCTCCGGCTTCGGTCAACAAGTACCTGCTCCCGCACGAGTCGCAGGTCATCACGGTTCGGCGCCATCCGGCCGTGCTGATGCTGCCGGTCGGGCTCGTCCTCGGCGGCCTGATCCTCGCCGGGGTCCTCAGCAACACCCTGGCCAGCGACGCCGGCACGGTGATCAGCTGGATCTGGTGGGGCTGGCTGATCCTGCTCGCCTGGTTCGTCTGGCGGGTGGCCGAGTGGTCGGTGGACTACTTCGTGATCACCAACCAGCGGATGCTGCTCACCACCGGCCTGGTCACGCGCAAGGTCGCGATGATGCCGCTGGCGAAGGTCACGGACATGAGCTTCAAGCGCACCGTCGCGGGCCGCATGCTCGGGTACGGCGAGTTCGTCCTGGAGTCGGCCGGTCAGGACCAGGCCCTCTCGGCCGTCCCGTACCTGCCCTACCCGGAGCAGCTGTACCTCGAGGTCTGCGAGATGATCTTCCCCAACAAGAACGCCTCCGACGACTGATCACGCGAGTGTGATCTACGTCACGCGCCGACCCTGGCGGATGCGGCCGGGACCTCGGGCGGGCGGGCCGAAACGCGTTGTGGCGTGCGAATTCTCGCGCGCCGGGAACCGCGATCCCCGTGCTGGACGGTCCGTCGAGGCGGTCGCGGTGAGCTCTCACGGGCGTGGTACGCCTTCCGTGCGCGGCGTCCGTCCAGCATGATCTACTGAGTTGCACCGTTATCACCGCCAAAGCCGTATCTAGGGACGACTGGGACCGCTTCGTTACTCTCGACGTGCGATAACCGACGATGTGCAATTATGTCGGAACCCCAGCCGCCTGTTTACTTCCGCTAAGTGAGTTCTCATGCCGGGTCCAGGCAACGTCGGGGAGCGCGTCCGCAACCTGCGGCTGACCAGACGCTTGTCGCAGGCGCAGCTCGCCGGACACGACCTCTCCGACAGCTATATCTCGTTGATCGAGTCCGGTAAGCGGACTCCCACTCCCACTGTCCTGCGGATGCTGGCCGAGCGTCTCGGCTGCACGCCCGAGTACCTCGCCGAGGGCGTGGAGCCCGAGCAGCGCGCGCACCTGGAGGTCCGGGAGCGCCACGCGCACCTGGCCCTGCTCGCCGGTGATCCGCGCGGCGCCGCGTCCGTCTTCGAGGACGTCATCAAGCGCAGCGACGACCCGGATCTCACCGCGCGGGCGCGTGAGGGACAGGCCCACGCGCTTGAGCGCCTCGGCCGGGTCGATGACGCCATCGCCCTCTTCGAGGAGCTGCGCGAGCAGGCCGAACGCGACCCCGGGCGCACCAGTTGGCTTCCGCCGGTGATCGCGCTGGCCCGCTGCTACCACGCGGTCGGCGACCTCGGCCAGGCCATCGCGCTGGGGGAACGCACCCTCGCGCGCCTGGACGAGCTCGGCCTCACGCGCGGGCACGAGCGGATCGAGGTGGGCCGCATGCTGCTGCTCGCCTATGTGGACCGCTCTGAGTTCGAACGTGCGCACGCGCTCGGACGGACGCTGCTCGCCGCCGAGGAAGCCGGACGCACCGGCGACGGCGACACCCTGAGCGCCTGCTACCAGAAGGCCAGTGTCAGCGCCCTCGACCGGAGCGCGATCGGCGACTCGCTCTACTTCGCCGACCAGGCGCTCTCCGCGCGAGGGGAGGGCACTCGTCCTCGTGCGCTCGCGCGTCTGGACCTCGCCGCCGCGAAGGCCCTGCTCCGTGGCGTCCCGGCGTTCGCCGCCGAGACGCCGGTTCGGGAGGACATGCCGTTGGGCGCGTCCCCCGCCGCCGCGGAGGAGGCGTTGCGTCTGCTGCAGGGGGCCGAGGACCTGGAAGGCGCCGAGGCCACCGAACGCACCGTGGAAACGGCACGCGCGCTGGTGATTCTTGGGCAGCCCGAGCAGGCGATCTCCGGTCTGGAGGAATTCCTCGAGACCGGCATGGTCCTGGCCGCGCCCCACGAGGACGGCCTCAGCACGCTCGGCCCGCCCCCGGACACCGATTTCGTCGCACGCACGCACAAGGTCGCGCAGGCCCGTCTCGTCCTCGCGCGCGCACGAGTGGCGCAGCAGGACCCGAAGGCCGCGCTCGTGGTGCTCCGCGCCGCGTCCACGCAGCTGACCGAGCTCCCGGCAAGCCGCGCGTCCGCCCGTCTGCTCCACGAACTGGGTGATCTCTTCCAGTACGCGGGCGACACCTTCGCCGCCACCACCGCCTACCGCCGGGCGCTCGAGGCCGTGGGCCTTCGTTCCGCCCGTCCCCACACCGCTCCCTGCGACATCGGAGTCTGACCCACCACGACGTTCGCACCCACCCTCAGCCGCTGTTCTGGGGTGGGTGCGAACGTCTTGTGGTGTCCGGCCGCTGTGGCGCGCGAGTGTCCTGCTGAGCTGCTGAAATCCCCCAAGAGGCGGGTCCTGCGCGCCTGGCCCGTCTTCCTGGCCCCTGCTCGGCTGCCGCGCTCCTCGGGCATGCTCCTCGGGCATGCCCGAGGAGCATGAGCGTTCGTCGGCGGCGCGGGAATGTCGGAGGCGGGCGGTACGGTGCCGGCGTGATCGTGCTTTCGCGGGCGGACGTCGAGGAACTGCTGGACATCGGGGCGCTGGTGGACGCCTTGGCACCGGCGATGGCCGATCTATCGGCGGGGAGGGCGGAGGTCCCCGCCCGGACAGTGGCGCCGGTCCCGGAGGCGGACGCGCTGCTGCTCGACATGCCCGGGTACGCGCCGTCCGCGAACCTGCTGATCAGCAAGCTCGTGTCGGTGTTCCCGGGGAACGCGGGGAGCGGCCTGCCGGTACGCCAAGCCGTGGTCGTCGCGTTCGACCCGCGAACGGGCGAACCCGCGGCGTTCATGGACGGGACGTACCTCACGGCAGCCCGGACAGGGGCTTGCGCTGCGCTTTCGGCGCGCTTGCTGGCCCGTCCGGACGCCTCGGTCGCCGCTGTCCTGGGAACGGGGCCTCAGGCGCGAGCGCATGTTCGGGCATTGCCGTTCGCACGCCCACTGAAGGAAATCCGTGTGGCGGGCCGCGATTTCGACCGGTCGCAGGCGTTCGCGGAGGAGGTGTCGGGCGAGGTTCCTGTGCGCGCCGTGGAGTCCTATGAGGAGGCCTGCGACGGCGCGGACATCGTGTGCGGCGCGACCTATGCGGTCGAGCCCGTGATCCGGCGTGCGTGGATCGCTCCAGGCACGCACATCACGTCGGTCGGCTACAACCCGCGCGGGCGTGAGGTGGACGACGCGACCATCGCCGAATCCGCGCTGTTCGTGGAGTCGCGGCGGGCCGCGCTGGAGGCCGTCCCGCCCAACCTCGATCTCGCGGATCCGATCGAGAGGGGAGTGATCAAGGCGGACCATGTCCGGGCTGAACTGGGCGAAGTGATCGAAGGCACACGCCCGGGGCGGAAGGGGCCGGACGAGATCACGCTTTACAAGTCTGTCGGCGTGATTCCGCAGGACATCGCGGCGGTCTCCCTCGTCTTGGCCGCCGCGCGCGCACGAGGCCATGGGGTGGTCGTCCAGCCGTAGACGGCCGGGGCGGGAATGGCGGACCCGGCTCTGGACGTCCTAACATGGAGACATGGGATGATTGGTTCATTGGAGCCAAGCATCCGGTACTACGGCTCGGGAGGAGGAACGTGACACTGCGAACAGCTCGCCGCTCGTCCCTGGTCGAGCAGGTGATCGACCAGCTCAAGGGCGAGATCGTCGCGGGCACGTGGCCGGTCGGCGTCCGAATCCCACCCGAGCCGGTGCTCTCGGAGAGCCTCGGCGTCGGCCGGAACACCGTGCGCGAGGCCGTCCGGGCCCTGACGCACGCCGGGATCCTGGAGAGCCTCCAGGGAGACGGCACGTACGTGCGCGCGACCAGCGAGATGTCCGGCGCCATGCGGCGGCGGCTCGAGCGGGCCGAGCTCGTCGAGACCCTGGAGATCCGTCGCGGCCTGGAGGTGGAGGCGGCCCGGCTCGCCGCCGCCCGGCGCACCCCGGCCGACCTCGCGGCGATCGAACTGGCCCTCGCCCGGCGCGACGCGGCGTGGGCGAACGGCGACACCTCCGAGTTCGTCGAGGCCGACCTCGTCTTCCACACCGCCGTCGTGGAAGCCACCCACAACGGCATGCTGATCGAGCTGTACCGCGACTTCAGCGCCGCCCTGCGGGCGAGCATCGGCGCCGCCGGGGCCGTCGTCGAGCACGTCGACATCCCGCACAGCCCCATCGCCGCGGCCGTCGCCGCAGGCGACGGCGAAGCCGCGGCCTCCGCCGCCCGCCGATGCCTCGACCAGATCATGGACGAGGCGGACGACCACAACACCGACGACGAAGTCGAGCGTTCCGTCCCCGACGTCCCCTGACCTCTGCCCGGCCCCGCCTTCCGCGGCGACCATCACGTGCCGCCTAGACGGCCCGCGCGGGCGCCGACCTGCTCCTTCTCGGACGTGCGTCCCACGTGCGCGTTCACGCGAGACAACCAGTGACGACCTCACGGGTGCCTTGCCGAACGTCTCGTGGACGCGTCGGCCACCTGGCCTCATCAAGACCGGGACCAGGCCGTCCAGCGAGGGTTCAAGGCTCCTGAGCCCGTCCGGGCCACACCACTGGCACGTTCCAGCGCGCCATGCACTGCCCAGGTGCAGTGCACTGGCCCAGTACCAGGCACAACGGGTGGTGGCCGGGCGCCGTGTCATCCGGGCATCCAGCGCTCACACGGAGCGGCCACATGACCCGAGGGGCCGACGGTGGAGCCGCACCGGGCCGCGAAGCCCGGGCCTTGCACGCGCCAGTCCAGGCGACGTGTGAGGCGGACTCGTACTGGATGAGCTGCAAGGCGCGCGCATCGAATTCGGCCCGCGCACATGGGCCCACGCCGCACACCGACAGGGCGTGCTGCGCGGACCAAGGGCGTCGCGTGGGCCAAGGGCGTCGCATGGGCGGAGCGCGTTGCGTGGGCAGGGCGCGTCGTGCGGGCGGCGGTCGTTGCGCGGATGGCGGTCGCGTCGCAGGGTCGGCCACTGCGCGTTCGTGTGCCGGCTCGCGGCGGTCGTTGCGAACCGGGTGCACCCGCAGACGGTGGGGCCCGTTCATCCAGGCTCCAGGTTCGGACGCGCTGACCGAGTTCGCGGAACGTCCGGGCAGGGCAGCGCAGCACGGAGGAATCCGTGTGGTGGGGCACTGCTGAAAGCCCGGCTCCCCGCGACCTGGGCTCGCATCACGTGACTGGGCTCGCACGGCGTGGGGCTTGATGCGAGGGCTGGGCGTCCGCGTTCGGCTGACTCCCGACGGCGTGTGCCCAGCCGGGCTCGCCGAGCGTGCGGATCGCCGCGGAGGGGTTCGCAGCTCAAGCGGATCGGCCCAAGGGGAAACAGGTTTGCGCGGATCGATTCGCGTGGGCGGCTCGCGTGGGGCGGCTCGTGCGGCGTGGTCCGTGCGGATCGGTTCGCGCGGGCGGCTCGTGCGGTGCGGTCCGCGCAGGTCGGCTTGTGCGGCGTGGGTCGGTTCGCGTGGGACGGCTTGTGCGGGCGGGCGTGGGCTCGCGGTGTGGGGCTTGGACGGTGGGCTTCGAGTGAGGGAAGCGCGGCGTCTTGGCCATGGGTTACGGCTTGATCAGTAAGAACATTCACGACGATGGCGGCGCTGCGGCGGCGCCCGGAACCGAAGGATCATGAAGACCAAGGCATCGACCACTGTCCCGGCCGCTTCGCGGCTGACGGCGATCTGGACCCTTGTCGGGCTCATCCTGCTGACCGTGAACCTGCGGGCGGCGATCACCGGCGTCGCGCCGGTGCTCAGTGACCTGCAGGAGTCGCTGCGTCTGAGCGGCGTCGAGGTCAGCGTGCTGACCACGCTGCCCGTGTTGTGCCTCGGGGTGTTCGCCTCGTTGGCGCCGGTGCTCGCGCGGCGCGTCGGGCCCGAGGCGGCGATCACGGTCGCGCTGGTCCTGATCACGGGCGGGATCGTGCTGCGGGTCGTCCCGGCGCAGACGGCGCTGTTCGGGGGGACGGTGCTCGCGGGGGCGGGCATCGCGATGGGCAACGTGCTGATGCCCGCGATGATCAAGAGCGCGTTCCCTAGCCGGGTGGGCTCGCTGACCGGTCTCATGATGATGCTGATGGCGAGCAGCGGCGCGATCGCCGCCGGGCTGGCCGTCCCGCTGGACAACACGGGCGGCTGGCGGATGGCCTTGGCCGTGTGGGCGGTTCCGTCGCTGATCGGGGCCCTGGCCTGGGGGCCGCTGGCGATCCGTGTCCGCCGTGATCGGCGTTCCGCGACCGCCGAGGCCGCCGCGGAGCGCGGGGCCGCCGGTGCGGAGGGCTCGCTGTTGCGGTCGCCGCTGGCCTGGTCCGTCGCGGGCTTCATGGGGCTGGCGTCGCTGATGTTCTACGTCCTGATGTCGTGGCTGCCGCAGATCATGCGGGACCACGGGGTCGCGGCGGGTGAGGCCGGCGCGATGGTCTCGGTGATGATGCTGATCGGCATCCCGCTGGGCTTCGCCACGCCGGTCGCCGCGGCTCGGATGCGCCGCCAGGGCGCGTTGGTGATCGCGGTCGCCGCGACGATGGTCCTGGGCGTCGGCGGCCTGCTCGTCGCGCCGTCCGCGGCATGGGTGTGGGTCGCCTTCCTCGGCCTCGGCACGGGCAGCGCGTTCCCGCTGGCGATCACCCTGCTCAACCTGCGCTCGTCGAGCCCGATGGTCGCCGCGCGCCTGTCGGGGATGGCGCAGACCGCGGGCTATCTGCTCGCCGGCGTGGGGCCGCTGGCCGTCGGCCTGCTGCACGACCTGACCGGCGGCTGGACGATCTCCCTCGGCCTGCTGTTCGTGCTGATCGTGCCCGAGCTGGTCCTCGGCCTTCTGGCGTCCCGGCCGGGGTTCGTTCGGCCCAGCGGGACCGCCGTCGAATCGGAGTTCGAGCGCCTGATCGAGTCTGAGGCCACGGGACCTGTTCGCGAGCACGCTGAGGCCCGCTGACGCGGTCGTTGACGCTGACGGGGTGCGGCGGGGTTCGAGCGGGCGGGGTCAGGCGTTCCGTTTGGTGCGGCGCCAGACCTCGCAGAGGCGCTCGACCTCGTCGTAGAACCAGGACGGGAGCTCTCCGGTGGCGCGGAGGAGGTCGACTTCGGGCTTGTTCAGGCGTTCGGTCGCCTCGTCCACCGCTACCGCGTAATCGGTCAGGCGGTCGTTGCTGATCTCCTGGGTGTAGGAGTGGGCGGTGGGTGCGGCCATGGCGCCGCGATTCGGCATGCGCGGCCCCGCTGCGAGGATGCGTAGAGGGATTGACCACCAGGACCAGGCACGGCGGGCCAGGACAGGGCGGGCTGCCTGCCAGGCGAGTATCTCTATCGAGAGGTTCCGGCCCGGTACCCAGTCCTTCCGGCTCATGCTGACCCCGTCATCGCCTCGCCCTTCCTTCGGTTTCAGCCAACGCCGGGTTCGGGGCGCGTTCAAGAGGCAGATCCGGACATGCGGGTATGTGGACGCATCGCCTGCGGCCGACCTGATGTCGGCTTGGCGTTTCGTGGTGGGGATGGCTGGCTGGTCGGCGCCTACGGGTGCTGGGGAGGCGCCCGGTGTGGGTCAGCTGGAGTGCCCATGTCCACGGCGTCCAGGTCCAGGATGCGGGCGTGCAGGACGAGGCGCTGCTGCAGGGCGGCGCGGAGGGCTCGGTGCAGGCCGTCCTCGAGGTAGAACTCGCCCCTCCAGTGGACGACATGGGGGAACAGGTCGCCGTAGAAGGTGGAGTCCTTGGCCAGGAGGGACTGCAGGTCGAGTTCGCGTTTGGTGCTGATCAGCTGGTCGAGCCGGACCTGGCGCGGCGGGAGCTTGGCCCAGTCGCGGGAGGACAGGCCGTGTTCCGGATAGGGCTTTCCGTCACCGACCGCCTTGAAGATCACGGTTTCGAGTCTACGGTCTCGGGGGCCATGGACGACGTGGTCGCCGCCGGGGCCCGGCCGGTGCCGGATCGACGCGAGGACGTCCGGGGAGCGGATGCGGGGAATCCGGCTGCGGCCACGGCTGTGGCGGAGGTCTCGGATGCCGGGAGCGGGCGGTCGGTCCTGTGAGGCGTGGTCATGGGCGTCCTCGGGTGTCGGCGGGACGGCTCAGATGGAGCCGGAGAAGGTGTCGCATCGGCTGGGATCTCCTGCCTGGTAGCCGGTCGAGAACCACTTCTGGCGCTGGGCGGCGGTGCCGTGGGTGAAGCCCTCCGGGTCGACGCGGCCCTGCGCGCGCTTCTGGATGCGGTCGTCGCCGACGGCTCCGGCGGCGTCCAGGGCCTCGCTGATGTCACTCTGGGTGAGGCGGGTCAGGAAGCCGGTGGAGACGGCGTTCTTGGCCCAGGCGCCGGCGTAGCAGTCGGCTTGGAGCTCGAGGCGGACGGAGCCGCCCGTGGCGCCCTTGGCGTTCGCCTTCACCTTTCCCATCGTGCCGAGCAGGTTCTGGATGTGGTGACCGTACTCGTGGCCGACCACGTACGCCTGCGCGAACGGGCCGCCCTTCGCGCCGAAGTCGCGCTGGAGGTCGTTGAAGAACGACAGATCGAGGTAGACGCGGTGGTCGGCGGGGCAGTAGAACGGGCCGACCTGCGAGGTGGCGTGACCGCACCCGGTCTGGGTGGCACCGCTGAACAGCCGCGTCTTGGCTGGTGAGTAGCGGCGGCCTTGGTCCGTGAACTCCCGCGACCAGTACTTCTGGACGCTGTTGACGGTGCCGACGATGCGGCAGTCCGCGGACTGGTCGGCGTCCGCGCCCGTGCGGCACTTGGCGGCGAGGTTCGAGCCGGAGCCGACCGCGCCCTGCCCGCCGCCCGGAGGGGAGCCGGACCCCGAGCCGCCGGTCAGGTCGAGGCCGAACACCAGCGCGACGATCGTCACGACGACGCCGACGGCCCCACCGCCGATGATCATGCCGCCGGGCATGCCACCGCCGCCTCCGCCGCGCGCGTCCTCGACCTGGGAGGCGTCGAGTTCGGCGTCGTCTCTGAAGTCCATCCCGACCCATCTCTCCGGTGCCCTCGCGGTCGAGGGCGTCCTCATCAGGGTGGCACGGGCGCCGAGGACCCGCGTCTTCCGCTCCGAGCTGTGGATAACTTCCCGGTCGGGATGACTGAGCAGGAGTGATGCGAGTGCCGGTCAGTTCGCGGCGGGAGGGAGGCGGATGTCCTGCCCGCCGAGACCCAGCCGTCTGAGGATGCCTCCCGCGTGCTCCTGGAGCAGCCTTCGTGCCAGGGGAGCGTCCGCGTCGCGGAGCGCGGCCGCGATCCGGCCGTGCTCCTCGACGTCCTCGGCCGCGTTGTCCGGGTCGGCGACGGAGCCCGCCGTGAGCCGGAGCTGCTTGTTCCACAGGCGCGCGTACATGTCCTGGACGACGGAGTTCCCGGCCGCGGCGAGGAGCCGGTTGTGGAAGGACGCGCCCATGTCGACGAAGTCGTCGTCCCGGACGGGACGGCTGGGGTCGGCGTCCGGGGCGAGCGCCTGCCCGAGTTCCCGGAGCGCGTCCGGGCCCATGGAGGCCACGCGGTCGAGCGCGTAGAGCTCCAGGAGCAGGCGTGCCTCCATCGTCTCCCGGCCTTCGGCCAAGGTCACGGGGACGACCAGCCAGCCGCGCTTCGGGTAGAGCCGGAGGAATCCCTCGGCTTCCAGTCGGTGGAGCGCCTCGCGTACCGGCGTCCTGGAGATGTCCAGCTGGTCGGCCAGCGCGCCCTCGGACAGCAGCGTGCCGCCAGGATGCGTGCCGTCCAGGAGCCGCCGCCTCACGTGCGAGTAAGCGCGTTCGGCGGCGGGGGTGCGCATGGTCATGCCGTCATCGTCCCGCAGATCGCGCGCTGCTTTCAGCGTCTGGGGCGCACTGGGGACGCGGGTGCGCGCGCCCATCCGGCCCTCAGCCATGCGGACCTGGCTCACCTTGCCTGCGCTCATCTGGCTCTGGCTCATGCCTGCGCGTCTGCTCGGTCCAGGTGCAGTGTGCTCTGCGGTGTGCCTGCGAACTTGCTCATGGGGAGGTGGCGGCGCGAGTTGGTCGCCACGACGCCCAGGCAAGTGAGCACGACGGCCGTCACCATAAGCAGAAGGAAGGTGTAGGAGAGAGTGGAAGAAAGAAGCGCCAGCGTGGCGGGGAGCAGGAAGCCCGTGTAGGCGAGGGCGTAGAACACGCCTGTGAGCCCGGCCAGGTCTCGTCCTGTGGCGATGCGCTGGATTTCCAGGAGCCCGTTGACGAGCCCGATGCTGTAGCCCGCGCCCAGGACGACCGCCACGGCCAACCCCGCCCAGGGCGAACGAGGTCCTGCGTTAAGCGCGGCCATGAGCGCACCCAGGCCGACCAGGCCCAGCGAGACCATCGCGCCTCGCGCGGTGGAAAGCGAGTCGAGCCGCTTGGCGATGGGCTGCACGGCCACCCCCGTCCCCAGCGTGAGGACGGTCAGCGCCGTTGCGTAGACGAGCTGCCAGGTACCCATCCGGTCGGCCTCCAACTGAGGGGTGATGGCGTAGGCGATGCCGGCGGCGCCGAAAACCCAGGGGGCGGTGGGGAGCACGACCTTGACGAACCGCCGGTGCCCCGCCGCAGGGACGCGCAGATCCCGCCAAAGCGGTCCTTCGATTCGTCCTGGGGAGAGTTGCGGGACCTTCGGCAACAGCATCAGCACCGCGAGGGAGAGGGCGATCGGGGGCAGGTAGGGGAGCACCATGGGCCACGGAGCCCACTGAGCCAGGACGCCCGCGACGCCCGCCCCCATCCCGAACCCGGCCGTGAGCGCCAGAGAAGCACGTCGCGCGCCCGCGCCGGGCGACGCGTCCGGATCGAAGGGAGCACCGGAGAGTTCCTTGACCCAGCTCGTCCCGACCGCCATGGCGACACCGACCGCCACACCGGTCAGCATCCTGCCGAGGAAGATCGGGCCGACGCCCAGGGGACCGGCGGCGAGCACCGCGCACGCGATCACCGACAGGGCCGTCCCGATGAGCATCAGCGGCCTGCGGCCGTAGCGGTCCGAGGCCGGGCCGCCGACCAGCAGCCCGGGCACCAGCCCGAGGACGTAGGCGCCGAGCATCGCGTCCACGGTGAGGGGCGAGTAGCCGCCCAGCTTCCGGTACATCACCAGCAGTGGCGTGAACTGGTTGCCCGCCCAGCCGCAGCAGAACATCGCGGCGGCGACGGGCCGCCAGGCGGACGTGGCGGGACGCGGTTCGTCGGTTCCGTGCATCGCGGCGGGGATCTCTCGTTCCGGGGAGGAGGTTTGTATCCCAAGAGTATGCGACTTGTATACAAGATGGATATCAGGGGGTGGAGGAACTGGGAAACGGCCTATGACCTTGCTCTTTGAGCGTGTTCGGCTAGCGCCAGAGGTAGTCGTAGCGGGACGGCGCCTGATCGATGAACACCTGGCCGTCCCTGACCTGCCATTCGACCTGGCCGGTTCCGTCGCGCTCGTCGAAGACGAGGAAGAGCCCGCCCACCCGATCGCCGTCCTCGTCCGTGGCCGGGAGCGCCGCGACCTTCCGGACCAGCGCGAGCACCTCGTCGGACGAGCGGACGGCTCGGGCGAAGCACGCGGCGTCCAGCCAGCCGCCCTCGGGGAAGCTCCACCCCTCGGCGCCCTCGGCCTGGATGATCCGTTCAGCCTCGGCCTTCTGGCCCGTGAACTCCAGCCAGCCACGGACGTACACCCACGTACCCATGCGTCCCATGATGGCGGCCCTGAGGTGGCTGGACCATGCCGCGAGGGCGGTGCCCAGGAAGGGCGCCGTCCTCGTGACGATCCGGCGGGACGCTGAGCTCGTGGAGCGTCAGTCGAGCGCGGAAGGCTCCGGGGCGGGGGCGGGCTCGGGCTGGGCCTGGTCGACGGACCGCAGCCACTCCTCGAGGTCGATCCTGCCGTCGCCGTTGGTGTCGGCGCTCATCAGCTGGTCGATGGCCGCTTCGGGGAGGTCCAGGCCGAGGCTCTTGTAGGACGTGCGCAGCTCGTCCCGGGTGACGAAGCCGTCCTCGTCGCTGTCAAGGGCCTTGAACGTCGCCTCGGCCTGCTGCCGCAGAGGCGTGAGGCCGCCCGCGGGCTTCGGGGATTCCGCGTCGCCGTCATGCGATGCCTCGGTGCCGGTGAGGGTCTCTTCGTCCGCCATGTCTTCCTCTTGTCGGGAACGCCGAACAGCATTCTGTCGCATGGCTCCGACGGCTACAGCTGAAGAAAGAGGACGGACGACCCGCACGTGTCCGGACTGCCTGCACGCGTCCGGATGGCCTGCACGTGTCCGTTCGGACGCCATCCTGCGGGTGATGTCCGCGCTCGCATACATCCGCACACGCATACAAAGGCGGCACCGGGGCGCCGGATGCCGGGCCACGGCGGCCCGGCATCCGGCGATGCGTCACAGTCCGGGGATCTGGCGTGCGGCGAAGGCTCGACGCACCGTCTCGGCGGCCTTGTCGCCGTACATGGTGCGGGCCGTGGCCACCGTGGTCTTCGCGGCGGCGCTGAAGCCGGTGTCCGGCGCGAAGGAGAACTGGGCGTTGACGATGATGCGGTCGGCGACGCGCGCGCCCAGCGCCTGCCGGATGTCCCACAGGGCGTTGGACCAGATCTCGCCGTCGGCGTGCACCTCGCCGACCTTGTCGCCGTACACCTTGCCCGTGTCCAGGCGGCGCAGGCAGTGCGGCGTGGTCGTGGTGTACTCGGTGGAGTCCCAGTCGCCGACGCAGGCCTCGGGGGTCAGGCGCGGCCAGCCGTACCGGGCGTCCGCGGCCAGGCCCACCTCGACGCCCAGGTAGTCGCCGAAGGACTCGCCGATCGCGCCGGCCTCCTCCGAGGACCCGAAGCCCGGAACCTGGGCCTCGTGCACGGCGTGCCCGTACTCGTGGACGATCACCTCGCCGTCCTCGGCGTCGTCCACGCCGCCCTTGCCGAAGCGGATCTCGTTCTTCTTGTCGGTGAAGAACGAGTTGTCGGCCCCGTACTGGTTGATCCGGACGTTCTGCGGCTTGTCGTTGGCGCCGGGGAACTCGGAGCCGAAGCCGAGGCCCTGCAGGTACTCCTGCGCCTCGTTGACCCAGAAGTACGCCATGACCTGCTCGAACTGGTCGGCGTCACGGGTGAACCTGAAGGAGCCGGTGGACGAGAACGCGGGCGCGCCGGTGGACGAGCGGACGACGGCCCAGCGGCCGGCGAGGTTGCCGCTGCCGTCCAGGTTCCGCAGGGCGACCGTGGCGTACGCGGAGGTGGGGACGGCCGAGGCGGAGTCCTTGTCGTCCTTCAGGTTCTCGTTCCCCGACGACTGGACGGGGTTGACCATGAAGACCTGCCCGGTGCCGGTCGTGGGCCCGGTGGCGGGTGCGGCGTCGGCGGGGGTGACGGCGAGTCCGGAAGCGGTGGCGATCGCGGCGGCGGTGGCCAGCGCGAGGCGCGGCGCACTGATGGGACGGGACAAGGCTCCTCCAGGGGCGGGCCGATGGACCGGCCGGGGGTCGGGCCGATCCGTCGGGGGATCATGCCCTACGCCGGAGCCCTTGGGTAGAGGCGCGTTGGAGCGAGGCTGTGACCTGGGAGTCTCTAGTTATTGCACCGAATTGCGCTGACCGGTCGGCCGAGGGTCGCCTCCTGGTGCATGTTCAAACTTGAGTAAAGCGTGTGGCCGCTGTTAGCTTCACTCGGTGGACCGCATGCGTGCGCGAGCGGAGGCGATCGAGCACTTCGCGGCAGTTCTGCGGGAACTGCGTAACTCCGTGGGCAATCCGTCATTCCGGGAGATGTCCGGCCGGTCGAGAGCGATCTCGCACGCGACACTGCACGAGGCCACGAGAGGGAACCGGCTCCCGAGCTGGGGCACCACCGTCGAGTTCGTGAAGGTGTGCGGCGGTGATCCGGCGGAGTTCCGCGAACGCTGGGAGAAGGCGAACCTCGCGGTCAGGTCGGTGACCACCGGAGGCCACCCCATCGTGGACGGCCCAGCGGACGCGTCAACGGACGAACCCGCGGACGTCTCCGGGGCTGCTCCCGTCGGCGGCGACGATCCGTCCGGCGACGGCCGATCTGGCGACGACGTGTCCGGCGAAGTCCCGAAGGACACCCGGCTCGCCGAGGGGCTCACGGACAAGGGCCAGCCGGAGTCGGTCGACCGGCTCGCGGGTGAGGTTCGGGAGCCCGACCGGTTCACAGGTGAAGTCCATGAGCCTGATCGAGGCACAGACGGAGACCGGGAACCCGACTGGCTCGCGGGCGAGGTGTTGCGCGCCGACGAGTCCGCGGACCGGAACCGGCCGGTCGTCCCGGTCGCCGGTGACGTCCTGCTCGCCGTCCCGGCGTCGGGGCGGCGGAGGCGGTTCCGTCCGAGTCGTCCGGTCACGGCCGTGTCCGCGGCGGTCGTCATGGGGACGGTGGTCATCTCCGTGGTCGCCCTCAACCGCGGCTCCTTCGGGTCCGCCGGACACGCCCTGAACCCGTCCGGCCCGACGGCGGAGGCCGTGCCGTCCTGTCCGGTCCACCTGCCGCAACCGCCGGCGGCGCCGCCCGCGCACCAGGGCGACGCGTCCATCTTCGTCAGCGACGTCACGCTGACCGACTGCACGCATGTCGAGCCCGGCAAGACCGTCACCAAGGTCTGGCGGATCAAGAACATCGGGACCGTGCCGTGGCAGGGGTACTCCCTGGTCCGGCTCGACCTGCCGCAACGCCCGGGCCAGTGCCGGACCGCCACCAACATCCCGATCGGCGACACACTCCCCGGCGAGATGGCGGACATCTCCACCGAGGTCGTCATGCCGGGCAAGTCCGGCCTGTGCTTCGTGCGCTTCAAGATGCTGGACGCGTCGGGCACGGTCGCGTTCCCCGGGAAGCGTTCGGTCAACCTTCAGGTCATCGTCGACGAACCCTAGTTCTCCGCCGCGGCGTGGGCCGCGACGGAGAACCGGGAACGTCGACCTGTGTCCTCAGGGGATCAGGAGAGCGCGATTCCGTTGTAGTAGTGGTGGAGGATGCCGGCGTAGCCCCAGCCGCTCTTGGCCAAGTCACGCGAGCCGTTCTGCGACATCCATTGCCCCGTGCGGTAGTCCCTGCACGCGGCCGGGTAGGAGCAGTACTGAGCCTGGAAGATCGAGCCACTCCGGGTCATCCGGGTGCTCCATGTCGCGTCCACGGCGGCGTTGGTGGACGACGTCGCGGAGCCCGGGTGGTACACCTGGCTCGAATCGGTGTCGTAGACGTCGAAGCACTGCTTCCATGGCGTCTTGCGCGACGAGTGCATCGCCCAGTACCAGCCGTAGCTCTTGACGGCCATCGCCCCGGCCTTGAGGGACTCCCTCGGCCAGCCTGCCATCCACTCATTGGGCAGGACGTTCTTGACGTACGTCTTGAAGTCCACCCGCTCCACGCGCCTCTGGGACACCCGGTACACAAGGATCGAGGACGGGGTCCTGGTGTTCGTGCCGTCGGTCTCGCAAGGGCCACGCGGAGGCGGCACGGAGATGCCGAACTGGTGCGAGGCGTTCTCGTTCTTCAGCGTGGAGTCCAGGTTGGCCCTGACGCCCGAGCCGAAGCTCTGGGAGTGGCCGCCGTAGCGGCTGTTGTAGTAGACGGTGACGGTCCCGCCGGTGCGGTTCCACACGGAGGCGGCGTTGTTCTTGACGCAGATTCCCCTGCCGGCGCCTGCGCCCTTGAAGTCGTAGCAGGAGGGCTGCTTGGCGCCGTAGTCGGAAACCGAGCCGGTGAAGTCGGAGACCGAACCGCCCTGGTTGCTGTTGTAGTAGAGGCAGAATTCGCCGTCGTCACAGACTCCGTTGCGTCCCGCCGCCATGGCGGGCGAAGCGGTGGCGAGCACCGCCCCGCCGAGCGTCATCGCGACCGCCGCCGCGGTGAGTCCCGGGATCAGCCGTGCAGTTCGCATCGACACACTCATCCTTCGCTTGAGGAGGACAGGGGCGCGTTATCGGACGTTGTAGCCCTGGGAGACCCAGAACGAGTTCGGGTTCGGGTTCTCGAGGTTCCAGTCGTCGACGCTCTTGGCCGCGAGCGTCTTGTAGCCCAGCCGCATCTCGACATGGGTGTGAGCGCCGCCGGCATACGACACCCCGTGGTAGGCCTCGGTGGCGATGACCTGCCCGCGGCTGATCATCTGCCCTTCGTGGATCGAGCCCGGGTTGGTGTGCAGGTAGATGATCGTCTTGTTCAGCGAGGAGTTGTAGACGGCGATGGTGGAGAGGCCCTTCGCGCCGTTGTAGCCCCGGCGGACCGTGATGACCTTGCCACCGACCAGGGCGTGGACCTCCGAGCCGATGCGGCGGGTGATGTCGATGCCCTCGTGGCGTCCCCTCGTGCTGCCGTAACCGTCGAAGTAGCAGGAGATGTGGCCGCCGCTGGTCTGGTACAGCGCCCACGACATGTTTGTCTTCGAGGAAGGCGGCGGGGTGGAGCCGCCGAACTGGTGCGAGGCGTTCTCGTTCTTCAGCGTGGAGTCCAGGTTGGCCCTGACGCCCGAGCCGAAGCTCTGGGAGTGGCCGCCGTAGCGGCTGTTGTAGTAGACGGTGACGGTCCCGCCGGTGCGGTTCCACACGGAGGCGGCGTTGTTCTTGACGCAGAGGCCCTTGCCGTTGCCCGCGCCCTTGAAGTCGTAGCAGGAGGGCTGCTTGGCGCCGTAGTCGGAAACCGAGCCGGTGAAGTCGGAGACCGAACCGCTCTGGTTGCTGTTGAAGTAGAGGCAGAATTCGCCGTCGTCACAGACTCCGTTGCGTCCCGCCGCCATGGCGGGCGAAGCGGCGGCGACTACGGTCCCGGTGAGCGCCGCCACGGCGGCCGACGCGGCGAGGATCTTGTTGAAGGCACGCATGACTGATCTCCTTCTCTCTGGGATGCGGGGGTTCGGGTTTCGTGCTTCGGGATTCCGGACGGTCAGCGAAGGCGCAGGTACTCCTCCCAGGTGCGGATGGGCACCTTCGGCCCGTCGTCCGGACCGTGGCCGGCGAGGCCGTTCTCGCCGAGGTAGTAGTCGCCGATCTGGTGCTGGGCCTGGCTGGACAGGTCGGTGTCGCTGATCGCGGCGGCGTGGATGTGCCACGGCCAGTCGCCCTGCGAGGGGTTGCGGACCCAGGCCGCGAAGCCGACCTGCCGCAGCGCCTTGGCCACCTTGGTGCGCGTGGCGGGGCTCATCCCCTTGACGTTGACGTCGACGACGCCGCCGCCGTCGTGGGTGCCCGCGGACGTGGGGTCGCCGCCGGGGTTGTAGGACCCCTGGTCCAGGACGAGGTTCCGGTGCAGCAGCCGCTTGGCCGCGGTGAGCATGGCCTGCGTGCGGGCGTCGACGACGAACTTCCCGACGCGCACCCGCGGTCCCGGCGTGAGGACGTGGGTGACCTTGAAACGTCCTTCGCCGAGCTTGGCGAGCGACGTCTTCCCCGGGAGCCCGTTGGCGCCGAGTCCGCTGTAGCCCAGCGACTGCTGGTACCTGGCGTAGGCGGCGATCGTCGTGGTGCCGAAGTAGCCGTCCACCCACTTCTTGTCGAGCAGGTGCCGGTCGGACAGCGCCCGCTCCACGAGCAGGACGCTGGCCTTCGCCCCCGGCGTCAGGGTGTTGTCGGGCCGCCGCGGATCGATCTGGGCCGCCTTGACGACGGCCTCCATGTTCACGCTCGGAAGCGCCTTGGACGGAGGCGCCGGCGCCGCCGACGCCTCCGTCGCGGAGGCGAGCAGCACGGCCGTCGCGAGCACGGCGACGCTTGAGGACAGCTTCATCGGGTCTCCCGTTGCGGACGTAGGCGATGTCCCGGACCGAGCCGCCGGCACCGGTGGCTCACAAGGTCGAAAGCGTCATGGATCTCGCGGATGTCAACAACGGATTGATGTCGTCAAAGTGTCAAATGTGCCGCTGACCAGGGCATATGTGAAACGTCTGATCGGACGCTTGACGTTGCCTGGACAAAGGCCGTCCGTCCGCGGATACATCTCGGGCCGGCCGACGACCCCAGAACCGGACCGCGACACCCGCTTCCCCGCCTCCGACGCCGCGCCCGCCGACCGACTCCAGCCCGCGGCTGCGCCGGACGGCCGGACGGCCGGACGGCGAGCAGCCGGTGAAAAATCCGTCGGGACGGCACGCGGGCACGTGGTTCAACCGGGCGGCGTTCCGGCAGCCGTATCCGGAGCTGGTCGACGCGCTGTTCGCGAGCGGTGAGGCGCTGCCCGCGATCGTGGTCTTCGCCGACGGCTGGACGTCGTTCGGCGGCAGCCAGTTCCTCGACTCGCCCGCCACCGGCCGCTACCGCTCCTACCTCTGCGACGAGATCGTGCCGTTCGTCGACGCCCGCTACCGCACCGTGGCCGACCGCGACCACCGGGCACTGGCAGGAAAGAGCACCGGCGGCTACTGCGCGATGGTCACCCCGATGCTGCGGCCGGACCTGTTCGGCGCGCTCGCCACCCACGCGGGAGGCGCGCTGTTCGACGTCGGCTACCGAAACGAGCTGCCCCGCCGTTCCCGCCTGCTGCGCGACCTGTATGGCGGGTACCTGGACTACGGCGCCACCGCGTTCCGGCGAGCCCTCAAGGCCGTCGGCGTCCCGGACGACCGGATCTACTTCGAGCTCTTCGATGCCGGCCACGGCGGCATCGAATACCGCTACCCACTGGCCCTGGCCTGGCCCAGCGAACGCATGTCCGCCTGAACGCCGAAGGGCCTGTCCCCCGATGGGTGACAGGCCCTCTCGCTGAGCTCACCGACACGCTCAGCCCTGGCAAATGCTCGGGACTAGATGCTGCCCTTGCGTTCGATCACGAGGATGCGCGCCTCCGGCGCGGGATGGGCGACATGCTCGTCGCCCACGTCGGCGTAGCAGATGCGGCCGGGAGTGAGGTGCTCGACCAGCTCCTGGCCGTCCTGGCGGTAGTGCATGTCAACAGCGCCATCAAGAACCACGAAGACCTCGGGGCCATCGTTGAGATGCCAGATGTAGGGCTGGTCGGTCCAGTGCAACCGGACCGTGGCGCCGTCGACCTCGGCGATGTCGAGCGCACCCCATGCGCGATCGGCGGTAAAGGTGTCAGAGTCCACGAAACGCATGCCGTGATCATGTCATCGGGCCGTGCGAGCCTGTTGAGCGGGGGCTGACACGGCCAAACGGGGACATCCGAGGCGCACCCCGGCCCGGCCCACGGCCGCTCACGTGTTCCGAACACACCCGGCGGCACCAATTCCCCTCCGCTGAAGACTGCTGTCCGCGCCCCGGACTGCCCGGACTTCAACGGCTCGCCCCGCCTCCTCCCATGGGCTCGTCGTCCGGTCCGGACGACGAGGCCCGGACCGGACGACAGGGCGACGAAGGGAGCGCAGTTCCCCCCGGACGTCCATGCCGGCGTGCCCGTAACAGGACTGGCGTCAACGTCCGGTCCGTGTGACGGCGGTGCCGTCGGCCCGCTTCGTTGGGGTCCTTCTGTCCGGTGAAGCCGGGACAGGGGCGCAGGGTCAGTAGTTGAGGAAGTGGTAGCTCATGACGAGTTGGGTTGTTTTGCTCCCGTCGCCGATGAGGTTGTCGACGTGGGTGCTGCTGCCAGCGCAGTGGGGGGCGAGTCTGTAGCGCGGATCGAAGGGGCCGCGACTTCCAGCGAACTTCAGGACGATCGAGCCTTCGTTGTCTCGGGACCAGGTGTACTTGTACAACTTGCCCGATGAGCTGGCCCGGCTGCTGCCCTTGGAGTTGAAGGACCGCGACGGCACCCGCCGCGCGAGGTAGACGGCGCCGGAGGTTCGTGCGGGTGATGTTCATGCGCGCGGGCTCCTTCCGCTCACCCGGGTCGGGAGGAGACACCCGACCGATCATCACAGCATGTAACAGATTCTTAACTCTTTGTGCTGGTCGGCGAGGGAGTGTTGTCCACTGGACAGGAGGCACCGCCCTGACCTCGGCCGATGTTCCTGGAATCCTGGTCGAGGCGCCCGCGATCGGCGTCCGAGGCGGGTGTTCCTGGTCGGTTCCGGGGGCGGCGTGGGCAATGGAGACCCAAAGCAGTGAGGGCGGCACCCGTGGGTGCCGCCCTCATCGCGTTCACCCTGGCGGGGGATGCGAGATCTGAACTCGTGAGGGGTTGCCCCCAACAGGCTTTCCAGGTCTGTGGCTGCGTGTCCGGAGTGGGTCTGGTACCTCCTGTGACCTGCGCAGGAGTGAAGCGGCGACCTCTGCCGAACAGCGGCGAACGTCGGCGAACCGACGCGTGGACGGGTCAGTCGACGAGTACCTTCTCCAGACGCTCCAGGAACGCCTGCTCCTTGTCGCTGACTTTTTCGCCTGTCCCGAAGAGCTTTTCGCCCGACGCTTCCGTTATGCGCTTCGCGGCGTGCCGGGTGAAATCGATGTAGTTCTGTGCCTCCTGCTCCCCGCTCTTCGCACGTACCACCGGAATGGCCTTGGCCAGCTCGCCGAGGAAGAATTCCTCCGACAGTGTCCCATTGGCCTTCTCGTGCACCTCAGTGTCTTTGTCGGCGAGGTAAGAGCAGATCTCCTTGATCAGTACGCTCTGCGGAAAGTCACTAGCGCCCGAAATTAGCACCTTCCCCGTTTCCACAAACTCGCGCGCCATTGATATGGGCGTCGGGTCGGCCTTGATCGCACCCAGCATCGCCAGTGCGGGACCGGAGGCCACCAGCTCCCATTCTTCCGGCGTGTAACCTTCCATGGAATCACTCCCTACGTGAGGCTTCCTGCTGGTTCGAGTCAGGGACGATAGCAGGCTAATAGCTGAGATAAATGCACGTCACGAGGGTGATTGATATCACAACAGATGCCCACGATCAGTGTTGACGTGGGAGGTATTCCACCAAGGGTGAAGCATTGTCCGAATTGCAACCCGCGTCGACCGCTCCAAAGACTCGTGGTGGACCCGCCAGTCGCGTCACAGGAGCCGCGTCGGCGGCATGACGACAAGAATAACCCGTGGTCTTTGAATTATCCTTTCGCCCTCTGCGCCTTGGATGGCGCCCAAAGCGTCACCGACGCCATGGCGGTATCCATCGAGCACGGCGCTCGCCGGCCGCACCTGGCTGGCGTAGCCGCGAACCCAGCCGGGATGTGTCGGAATGTCGCGGCTCCTGGCGGGCGGTGTACTCGGTGCTCTGCCACTGGCAGCGGGTCAGGGTTCGGCTGTGGATCACCACCGCGCTGCAGGCCCGGGTGGATGTGGTGGTTCTGATCACCTTGGAGGTCGGCGTGGATTCCACGATCGCGCGGACACATCAGCATGCGGCCGGGAGGCGTGCCCGCACGGATGGGCAGAAAGAACCTCCCGGCGAGACCGGCGACGAACCCGCCGGTCAGGGCTGGGGGCGCTCGCGCGGCGGACCGACCGCTCGCGGGCCGCGCTCCTCGACGTGCCAACGCGTTTTTGCGGCAAGCGTCACGGTGATCTTCGGCATCCTGGGCGGGCTCGGAGCCTTCGAAGCCAGAGGGAGGTAGCTGGTCCGGCTCGGCCTCCAGGGGTGGGGGCCGAGTCCGGCCTTGGCTGAGCTTCCGCGAGGGCAACTGAGACTGAAACTGAGACTAGAACGCAGTGAGGGCGGCACCCGTGGGTGCCGCCCTCATCGCGTTTAGCCTGTTCAGGCTGGCGGAGGATACGAGATTTGAACTCGTGAGGGGTTGCCCCCAACACGCTTTCCAAGCGTGCGCCCTAGGCCACTAGGCGAATCCTCCGCAGACGAGCTTACCGGGTTTCGGGGACTGCTCGGACCTCAATTACCGCCGAAGGCGGGATCGGGCCGTAGACATGGGGGAAGAGGTTGCCGTCGGCGGGCTCCAGGCGGACGTCCAGGCCGGTCGTGTCGATCTTCAGGAGGGCCAGGTCGGACGGGGGAACGTCGCTGTAGAAGGCCCTCAGGACGGTTCGAACCTGGTCCAGGTCGGAGGAGCAGTGGATGAAGCCCTCGTCGTCCAGCGTCCGGCCCCGGGTGGACATCGCGTACGGCGCGCCGGAGGAACGGGCGGATTCCCAGTGGTGGCGCTCGGCGATGTGCAGGACGGTTTCGGGTGGTGGGGAGGGGGTGTTGTCCGTCATGAGGGCGGAGCTTACGTCCGGGCGGTGTCCGGGAGGAGGCGCGAGCGGGACCGGGGATGCCATAGACTCTGGGCAGACCCCTCGCACGGCGTCACCCTGTGAACCTCCCCAGGGCCGGAAGGCAGCAAGGATAAGCAGGCTCTGGCGGGTGTGCGGGGGGTCCTTTTCGCTTCTGACGCTCTGCTGCTTTTGGGAGGGCGGCCCCCGATGAGCCTGGCTCTGTACCGCAAGTACCGTCCAGCGACGTTCGCCGAACTCAAGGGGCAGGAACACGTCGCCGAGCCGTTGCAGCAGGCGTTGCGCAACGGGCGGATCAATCACGCCTACCTCTTCAGCGGGCCGCGCGGATGCGGCAAGACCTCGTCCGCGCGCATCCTGGCGCGATCGCTGAACTGCGAGCAGGGGCCGACGCCCGACCCGTGCGGGGTCTGCGACTCGTGTGTCGCGCTCGGGCCCACCGGAACGGGCCACATCGACGTCATCGAGATCGACGCCGCGTCCCACGGTGGTGTCGACGATGCCCGTGACCTGCGGGAACGCGCCTTCTTCGCGCCGGTGGCCGCGCGCTTCAAGGTGTACATCATCGACGAGGCGCACATGGTCACCCGGGAGGGCTTCAACGCGCTGCTGAAGCTCGTCGAGGAGCCCCCGCCGCACCTGAAGTTCGTCTTCGCGACCACCGAGCCCGAGAAGGTCATCGGGACGATCCGGTCGCGCACGCATCACTACCCGTTCCGGCTCATCCCGCCGGGGACCCTGCAGGAGCTCGTCGAGGAGATCCTGCAGAGCGAGGACGTTCCCTACGAGACCGCCGCGCTGCCGCTCGCGGTGCGCGCCGGCGCAGGGTCCGCGCGGGACACGCTGTCGATCCTGGACCAGCTGCTCGCCGGGTCGGACGAGAAGGGCATCACGTACACGCGCGCGGTGTCGCTGCTCGGATACACCGACTCGGCGCTGCTGGACGAGGTGATCGGGGCGTTCGCGGCGCGGGACGGCGGAGCCGTCTTCGCGGCGATCGACCGGGTGGTCGAGAGCGGGCAGGACCCGCGGCGGTTCGCGGCCGACCTGCTGGAACGCGTCCGGGACCTGGTCATCCTGTCGAACGTGCCGGAGGCCGGGGGATCGGGGCTGCTGAACGTCCCGTCGGACGAGCTGGAGCAGATGCGGCGGCAGGCGTCGTCGCTCGGGCCGGCGGAGCTCACGCGGGCCGCGGACCTGCTGCACACCGGGCTGACGGAGATGCGGGGGGCGACCTCGCCCCGGCTGCTGCTCGAACTGATGGCGGCGCGGATTCTGCTGCCCGGGGCGTACGGGGACGAGGCGTCCCTGATGGCCCGGCTCGATCGGCTTGAGCGGGCCGCGGCTTCCGGAGGCTTGGCGCAGGGCGGCGGCGGCGGCGGTGCCGGTGTCGGCATGGGGATGGCCTCGGGTGGGGTGGCGCAACCTCTCGCGGCGCAGCAACCTCGCGTGTCCCAGCAACCCCCGCCCGCCCAGGGGGGCGACCCCACTTCCAGTGTCCAACGCCCCACAGGAGCAGTGGAAGGCGAGCGCGGTTCTGTGGATAACCGCGCGCCCGGTGCTCCTGGCACTGGTGCTTCCGGCACAGGAGTTCCCGGTGCTTCCGGCGCAGGGGGTTCCGGTGCCTCAGGCGCTGGGGTGCCCAGTGCCGCTGGTCACGGTGTCGGGGACTCGGGGGCTGGAGGCTCAGGCGTTGGGGCTGCCGGTGCTGCGGCCTCTGGCGCTGCGGGTTCCGGTGGTTCGGGCGCAGGCGGTTCCGGGATCGGTGGTTCCGCGGGGCAGGTGACCGGGGCTGCGGGCTCCGGATCCAGGGGTGCCGGGGTCTCGGCCTCCGGGGCTGCGGCGAGCGGCTCCGCTTCCGGGTGGCCTGCTTCGGGTGCAGGCGGCGGCGCTTCTGCCGCCCCGGCCGCGCAGGACGGTGGCGGGGACGTGTCGGCGGTCCAGCAGCGCTGGCCCGAGATCATCGAGGCGGTGAAGTTCAAGAGCCGCGTCGCCTGGGTTTCGATCATGAACGGGGTCCGGCCGGTCGGGTTGGTCGGGAACCAGCTCACCCTCTCCTTCGAGGCCGAGGGAGCGCTCAAGAACTTCACCGCGGGCAACCGTGACACCGTCCTGCGCGAGGTGCTCCGGGAGCGGCTGGGCGTCGACTGGCGCATCGAGGCCGTCCTCGGCGGCGCGGCTCCGGCCGGCCCCGGCGGCGGACGGTCCGGACCCGCCGGAGGCTTCGGCGGAGGCAACGGGGGAGGCGGCGGCGTTCCGGCCGCCGGATTCGCCGGCGCGTCCACCCCGGCGCCGCCGCCCGCTCAGGGGCCGCGTCCGTCCGGGCCGCCGCAGAGTCCGTCCGTCCCGGCGCCCGCTCAGCCCTCGCCGCCCGCGCAGGCGGCCCCCGGATCGTCCGGCTCCGGCCAGGCGCGGGCGGGACAGGGTGTGCCGGCGAGCAGGCCGGGCGGCTCGAACGGCGGCTCCAGCGCCTCATCGGATCCCGGGCCGCTCCCGCCGCCGCCGGACGAGCCTCCGCCTCCGTCCGAGCCCGGCCCGCCGGACGACATCGACGTGGTCGACCCGGAAGGCGACGCCGACTACGACGGCACGGAGGCCGAGGCCGGCGGCATGGCGCTGATCCAGCGCGAGCTCGGCGGCACGATCATCCGCGAGATCGACAACACCTGATCGGCGACGTCCGCGCGCCTGTCCGCCCCTTCCCGGTGTGCGCTCCCAGCCATGCCTGACGCGTGCCTTGGACGTGTTCCTCGGCGACGTGCAGGGGTGGGGAGGAAGGGCGTCCCGGCGGACGATCGGGACGGTGCGCCCCGTGGAACGATCGGACGGGTCGTCCGATCCGAGGCGCCGGGGCGGTGAATACCGCATCCGGTTTCAAACCCGTAGTCTCAGGTAGACAAACGTCCGGTGCCGGGCGGACGGGCCGCACACGGTCCGCGTCAGGTTGAGGGATGCGACGGAACGGAGCTCACCGTGGAACCCGGTGGATTCAACATCCAGGACCTGTTGCAGCAGGCGCAGCGCATGCAGCAGCAGCTCATGGACGCCCAGCAGGAACTCGCCGAGGCCGAGGTCACCGGCACGGCGGGCGGTGGGCTGGTCACGGCCACGGTGAACGGCCAGGGTGAGGTCACCGGCCTCACCATCGACCCGAAGGTGATCGACGCCGACGACCCGGCCGACACCGCCGAGACGGTCGCCGACCTGGTCCTCGCCGCGATCCGGGACGCCGGACGCGCCGCACAGGAACTCCAGCAGGAGACGATGAGCCCCCTCACCGAGGGACTGCCAGGCGGCATCCCCGGCATGGGCGGCGAAGGCGGCATCCCCGGCCTTCCGGGCTTCCCCGGCGGCGGCGGGCTCGGCGGACCCCAGATGCCCGGAACGTCCGACTAGGACACTCGCCCCCTCCCTGCCTCGAGCACACCGAGCCCCGAGCCCCAGACCGAGAACGCCACCACCCCCGTGTGGGCGGACAGAGCCCGCCCACCACCCCCCACCACCTCTGACCAGGAAGGATGCGACCGTTGTACGAAGGGGTCGTTCAGAACCTCATCGACGAACTGGGCCGTCTGCCCGGCGTCGGCCCCAAGAGCGCGCAGCGGATCGCCTTCCACCTCCTGGCCGCGGACCCCGCCGACGTCGAGCGCCTCGGTCGCGCGCTCAAGGAGGTCAAGGACAAGGTCCGCTTCTGCAAGACGTGCGGCAACGTCGCCGAGGAGGAGGAGTGCCGCATCTGCCGTGACCCGCGTCGCGACCCGCAGGTGATCTGCGTGGTCGAGGAGTCCAAGGACGTGGTCGCGATCGAGAAGACCCGCGAGTTCCGCGGCCGGTACCACGTGCTCGGCGGGGCGATCAGCCCCATCGAGGGCGTCGGCCCCGAGGACCTGCGGATCCGCGAACTGATGCAGCGGCTCGCGGACGGGACGGTGACGGAGCTGATCCTGGCGACCGACCCCAACCTGGAGGGGGAGGCCACCGCAACCTACCTCGCGCGGCTCGTGAAGCCCATGGGCCTCACCGTCACCCGCCTGGCCAGCGGCCTTCCGGTGGGCGGCGACCTGGAGTACGCGGACGAGGTCACGTTGGGCCGCGCATTCGAAGGACGGAGGCTGCTCGATGTCTGACGCAAACAGCCCGCAGGACTGGAACACCCTGGCCGAGCGCGTGGCCTGCCACGTGGAGAACTACCTGGGCGGGCTGGAGGCCGTCGCGCGCGGCGAGGCCGGGTCGCACACCGTGCCGATGCTGCTGCTGGAGGTGTCCCAGGTCATCCTGGCGGGCGCCCAGCTCGGCGCGAGCGCGGACGTGATCCTGCCGGACAACTGGGAGCCCGAGGTCGGCGACGACCCGGACCTCGACCAGGTCCGCCAGGGCCTCGGCGAACGGCTCCACGACCTCGACGAGTACGTCGAGGTCTTCGATCCGTACAAGGACACCGAACCCACCGCCTACCGCCTGTCGGACGACCTGGTCGACGTCGCCAGCGACCTCGTCCACGGCCTGCGGCACTACCAGCAGGGACGTCCGTTGGAGGCGCTCTGGTGGTGGCAGTACTCCTACTTCAACCACTGGGGCAACCACGCCGGGGCCGCGCTCCGCGCTCTGCACGCGGTCGTCGCCAACGCCCGTCTGGACGTCTCCGAAGAGGCCCCGGCAGCCGTCTGACAGGGCGTGCAGCCCGTCTGGCAGGGCGTGCGGCACCAGTCTGTCTGACCCGGGCGTCGCGTTCGCTCTGACCGGGCACGACCGGCGGACGCCGATCCGTGCCGGTTCGGCGGGTCGGCCGAGACCCGCCGAACCGGTGTGCGGGCTACCAGGCGGCGTCGGTGTAGTCGGTCGCCGGGGACACCCAGGAGAACCCGCCGTCGTCGACGCGTCCGAGACGCCCGTCGATGATCTGCAGGAAGTGCCGCCCGGTCGCGTCCCGCTTCACGAAGAACGAGTCGCTGGGCAGCCGGGCCGTCCAGCCGGTCGGCTCCCCGGTCGCCGCCGAGAGCCGGACGAGCCGGTAGTCGGCGTCGTCCCGGGGCCCGTGCTTGGCGCCTTGCACCTGGGCGGTCAGCGTGCGGCCGTCCGGGTCGACGACGAAGACGTTGATCAGCGCGTCCTGCGGCATCGCGGCGCTCCGGACGGCGCGCGGGGTGAGCCGGTCCCTGCTCGTGTCGAGCAGGAACAGCGTGGGTCGGCCGTCCCTGCCTGCGGCGATGTAGCCGAGGGTCCGGTTGTCCGGCGCCCAGGTCGCGCTGGAGGCCGGAAGGCTGTCACCGACCTGTTCCATGCTGTGCTGGGCGCCGGTGCGAACGTCGATGACGAGGATCTCGGACCTTCCGCCGTTCGCGCCGACGACGGCGAGTCTGGAGCCGTCCGGGCTGGCCGCGAACCGCTCCGGCTTCCCGAGTCCGGAGTCCATCTGGACGGGGTCGTCCGTCCTCACCTTCTCGGGACGCGATGGAGTGCCGCTCGCTCCGAGCGTGACGCGGTAGAAGGAGTAGGTGTCCTTCCCCGACTCCGCCGCGAGGAAGAACACGCGCCCGTCACCCGTCCCGGCGACGGCCTCGTAGTGGTCCCCGCCGATCCGCGCGACCATGTGCCCGGCGCCGTCCTCGATGAGGGCGCGGCCCTGACGGATCGCGAGAACGTGCTCGGGCGCGCCCGCGAGGATCCGCGAGCCGACGGCCGGACGGGACGACTTCCCCATCCCCCCGGCCAGCAGCGAAGTGCCGACCAGAATGAGCCCGAGCAGCCCGGCCACGACGACCGGCACGCCCCAGCTCCGACGCGCCTTGGCCCGGGACGGGACGGTGAGCGGTGTGAGGGATCCGGGCCGGATGGTCTCGGCGGCGTCCTGGAAGGCGTCGCGGAGCCGTTCTTCAGTCCTGGTCATGATTCTCCCCGAGACGCGTGGCGAGCGCGGCGAGCGCCCGCGCGGTGGTGGACCTGACGGTGCTGCCGCGAATCCCCATGACCTCGGCGATCTCGGACTCGCTCAGATCCAGGTAGTAACGCAGCACCAGCGCTTCGCGCTGGCGGCGCGGGAGACCCTGTAAGGCGAGGAACACCTCCCGGCGCTCCTCGCCGAGGATCGTGGCCGACTCGGCCGACCACACGGGAGGCTCGTGCACGCGCGCGACGGAGAACGCGAGTCTCCGTCTCCGCAGGACGGTCCGGCACCGGTTCACCACCGAGGCCCGGATGTAGGGCAGCATCCGATCGGGGTCCCTGAGCCGGTCGATCCGGCGGTGCGCCTCGACGAAGGCGTCCTGCACCACGTCCTCGGCCGTCGCCCGGTCCCCGACGATCATCAGGGCCGTCCGCGCCAGCCCGAGCTGATGCTCGCGGAACAGCCTCACCAGCTCTGCCGACGCGTCGTCCACGCGTTCGCGCTCGTGCGTGCTTGATCGGGGAGGGCGCATCGCTCCCACCATGTCGCTTTCCACACCACTTACACGCCCGGCCCCCCGGATCCGCTGCTTCCCCAGCCGAGGAAAGTCGCCACTCCGCTTAGGCGGCGATTCCCGGGGGCGCGGGCATCGCCGTCGGGACGTCGGCCACTTCCATCGTTCGTCCCCGACGAGCTCGTGAGTTGTGTGCCTCACGGGGCGGCCTCCGCCTCACAAAACGCGGGGCCGCGTCGTCGTCACGGGAGGAAACGCGGAACGAGGGAAGGAACCGATCGTGGAAGCCGTGAACGTCGCGATCATCTACTACAGCGCCACGGGCAACCTGCACACGCTGGCCGGGGCCGCCGCCGAGGGCGCGGAGAAGGCGGGCGCGACCGTCCGGCTGCGCAAGATCGCCGAGACGGCACCGCCGGAGGTCGTCGGCACCCGTCCGGAATGGGCCCAGCACGTCCGGAACACCGCGGACGTCCCGGAGGCCGCCCTCGACGATCTGGCCTGGGCGGACGCCGTGCTGTTCGGCACCCCGACCCGCTTCGGCAACCCGCACAGCGCGCTGCGGGCGTTCATGGAGGACGCCGGGCCCCTGTGGTTCCAGGGCGGGCTCGCGGACAAGGTGTACTCGGCGTTCACCGCGTCCAACACGGCGCACGGCGGGCAGGAGTCCACGCTCCTGGCGCTGGCGAACACCTTCTACCACTGGGGCGGCATCATCGTCCCGCCTGGCTACACCGACCCGATCCAGTTCAAGACGGGCAACCCGTACGGGACGTCCCACGTGGCGGGCACCGGCGCGCCCAGCGAGGACACCCTTCAGGCGGCCCGCCACCAGGCCGGACGCGTCGTCCAGACCGCGGCCGCGTTCAAGGCGGGCCGATCCGCCTGACCCGTTCGCCTTCCGCGGGCCGCGTGCCGTCGCGTGGCCCGCGTGCGGTGCGGGCTACCAGTCGCGTTCGGCGACGAGTTCCTCGGGGTCGGCGTCCTTGAAGCCGTAGGACTCGGCCACGAAGAAGAAGTCCTCCGCGATGACCTCGCGGGCGATCGTCTCGAACTCGCTGTCGGCCTCGAAGAACTCCTCCTGGAGGTCATTGAACTGCTCGGTCGCGGCGTTCGTCATGACGTAGAGGGCGTCCAGGTCGGCCGGAGGGGCGGCCTCGATCCGGGCGCACAGCAGCCGCAGGATCGCCTGGCCCTTCGCGACCAGGTGATCCGGGTAGAAGCAGCCGTCGCCGAGCATTCCGTCCAGGAAGGTGTGCCCGATCACCTGGGCATTGGTGATTCTCACGCCCGCGATCCTGCCGGACGCCACCGACAGAACGGCGCTGTCGGACGGCTGTGACATTTGTACTGCCGAGGACCGGAGGGATGGTTCTGCCGCCGGAAGGGCCCTCCGCGACAGGATTCAGGGGTCGGCAGGACGCGGACACGGACCCTGGAGCAGGACATGAGCGAGACCCTCGAGCAGAGCGACATCAAGCCCCTCCCGATCTGGTTCTTCGTGTTCGAGGGGACGATGGGGGCGGCGTACGACCTGCTCAAGGCCTGGGACGGCGCCTGGATGGTGCTCGCGGCGCTCGGCGCGGTCAACATGGTGGTCGGGCTGACCGTCCTGCGGCGGCGGAGGCGGCTCATCAAGGCGATGTTCAAGAACGCCCGGACGCGGAAGATCTTCTTCGCGCTGATCGGGCTCCGGCTCGGGGCGCACCTCGTGCTCGGCGCGGCCGGGGCGCAGGTCACCAGCGCTCCGATGCACCTGGCGCTCGGCCTGACGATGGCGGCGATCACCGTGGGGCTGCTCTGGTTCGACCAGCGCGTCACCTTCCGGGCCCTCGGCCTCACCGGGACGGGCCCGAGGATCGCGCCCGCCGTCCCCGCGGCCTGACGCTCCGGGCGGCCCGGCGGGCGGACTCCCTGACGCGTCCTCGGCGCCTTCGGCGCCGCCCGAAGATCGTTTCTGGCAGCCTCGGGATGGACCCGGATGCGGGAGCCGGTCCGTCCGGGAGGGGTGCCGGCGGCGGCCTTCCGAGCGACCCGTGTCTCGTATTCTGGACATCACGTCTCAGGCTGACGGTTACCTGGTCGTAATGACTTTGCCCCGCCTCGGTAGACTCTCTCCGGAAAGCCCCTGATCCCGAACCCGAGGAGCGCTGCCCGTGGCCCTTGTCGTGCAGAAGTACGGTGGCTCCTCCGTCGCCGATGCCGAGCGCATCAAGGCGGTGGCCCAGCGGATCGTGGCGACCCGGAAGGCGGGCAACGACGTCGTCGTCGTGGTGTCCGCGATGGGTGACACGACCGACGACCTGATCGACAAGGCGAAGCAGGTGTCCCCGCTGCCCCCCGGGCGCGAGCTGGACATGCTGCTCACCGCCGGCGAGCGCATCTCGATGGCGCTGCTCGCCATGGCGATCTCCAACCTGGGCCACGAGGCCCGCTCGTTCACCGGCTCGCAGGCCGGCGTGATCACCGATGGCTCGCACGGCAAGGCGAAGATCATCGACGTCACGCCGGGCCGGATCCAGACCGCCCTGACCGAGGGCTCGATCTGCATCGTCGCCGGATTCCAGGGCGTGTCCCAGGGCACCAAGGACATCACCACGCTCGGCCGCGGCGGCTCGGACACCACGGCCGTCGCGCTCGCCGCGGCGCTCGACGCCGACGTCTGCGAGATCTACACCGACGTGGACGGCGTGTTCACCGCCGACCCGCGGATCGTCCCCGCCGCTCAGCGCATCCCGCGCATCTCCTACGAGGAGATGCTGGAGATGGCCGCGTCCGGGGCCAAGATCCTGCACCTGCGCTGCGTGGAGTACGCGCGCCGTTACAACATGCCGATCCACGTCCGGTCCTCCTTCTCCACGAAGGAGGGCACCTGGGTCGTCGACAGCAGCGAGATCGAAGGGCACGAGATGGAGCAGGCGATCATCTCCGGCGTCGCGCACGACCGGAGCGAGGCCAAGATCACCGTGGTGGGGGTGCCGGACAAGGTCGGCGAGGCCGCCTCGATCTTCTCGGCGCTGTCCGAGGCCGAGATCAACATCGACATGATCGTGCAGAACGTGTCCGCGGCGTCCACCGGGCGCACCGACATCTCCTTCACGCTGCCGGTGACCGACGGGCAGGCCGCGCTGACCTCGCTGAACAAGCTGAAGGACCGGATCGGCTTCGAGTCGCTGCGGTTCGACGACCGGATCGGCAAGGTCTCGCTGATCGGCGCGGGCATGCGCTCGCACCCGGGCGTCACCGCCAAGTTCTTCGGCGCGATCGCCGACGCGGGCGTCAACATCGAGATGATCTCCACCTCGGAGATCCGGATCTCGGTCGTGGTCGCGCAGGACGACGTGGACACCGCCGTCGCCGAGGCGCACCGCGCGTTCGACCTGGACACCGAGCAGGTCGAGGCCGTCGTCTACGGCGGTACCGGCCGCTGACCAGCGGTTTCCGCGAAGGGCCGTCCGGCTGACCGGGCGGCCCTTCGCGCTGTCAGCGGGTGGTGCGCGGACGGTCAGCGCGTCCGGCGAGTCTCTGGTCATCGCAAGGAGCGAACGACACAGGGAGCGCGTCATGAAGGTTCTGATCTCGGGTGCGAGCATCGCCGGTCCGTCCCTCGCCTTCTGGCTGACCCGGTACGGGCACGAGGTGACCGTGGTGGAGCGGGCGTCCGGCATCCGGCCCGGCGGGCAGGCGGTCGACTTCCGCGGGCACGTCCACATGGACGTCCTGGCGAGGATGGGCGTCCTGGACGAGATCCGCGCGCACCAGACCGCGAACGGGCCGATGCACCTGATCGACGAGCAGGGCGACGACCTGATCACGCTGCCCGCGTCGTTCACCGGCGGGCAGGTCGAGATCCAGCGCGGCGACCTCGCCCGGATCCTGTACGACCGGACGAAGGACGCCGCCCGGTACGTCTTCGACGACTCGATCACCTCCCTCCAGGAGACCGCGGACGGCGTGTACGCGACCTTCGAGCGGAGCGCGCCCGAGTGGTTCGACCTGGTCGTCGGCGCGGACGGGCTGCACTCGAACGTCCGGCGCCTGACCTTCGGCGACGAGTCCCGGTTCGTCCAGGACTCGGGGTACAACGTGGCGATCTTCAACGCGCCGAACCGGCTGCGGCTCGAGCGCGACTCCTTCCTCTACAGCGAGCCCGGACGCGGCCTGTCGGTCATCCCCCTGGACGGCGGGACGTCCACGAACGTGATGTGCGTGTACGCGGCCGGGGAGGGCGCGGACGTCGACCGGCGTGATTACGAGGGGCAGAAGCGGCTGGTCGCCCAGCGGTTCGCCGGGATGGGCTGGCACTCGCGGGCCGTCCTCGAGGACCTGCGGGACGCGCCGTTCTTCTACCACGACTCGATCAGCATCGTCCGGATGAAGTCCTGGACGAAGGGCCGGATCGCGCTGCTCGGCGACGCCGGATATGGCGCGACCTGCGGCGGCATGGGCACCGGGCTCGCGGTCGTCTGCGCCTACGTCCTGGCGGGCGAGCTGGCGGCGGCGGGCGGCGACCACCGGGTCGCGTTCCCCGCCTACGAGGAGGCGATCCGCAAGTTCACCAAGGCGTGCCAGCAGGTCGCCGGGGGCGTCGGGGGGTTCTTCGCGCCGAAGACCGCGCGTGGCCTGCGCCGCCGGACCCGGATCTACAAGGTGCTGACCGCCGGTCCGATGCTGCGATTCCTGGACAAGCTGACCACGAAGGCCGCGACGTCCATCGAGCTCAGGGAGTACCCGGCCCCGGCTCCGGCCCCCGTCCGCTTTCCCAGCCACGTGTGAGTCGCAATTGTCGGTGATGGGGCGAGAGTCCGGCGGGGCCGGGGTGGGCACGGGCCCGCCCGGCCCCGAAATTCGTCCTTCGGGCAACGGTCAGGTTCCTTCGACGACCTTTAGGGTGATGAGCGTGACCGAGACCAAAGCCGTCAGGTCCGAGACGCGGACACAGATCGTCCAGACCGCGCTCCGCCTCTTCCGGGAGCACGGCTACGAGGCGACGACCATGCGCGCCATCGCCAAGGAGGCGGGGGTCGCGGTCGGGAACGCCTACTACTACTTCGGCTCCAAGGAAGAGCTGCTCCAGGCGTACTACGACCAGCTCCAGGAGGAGCACGAGGAGGCCTGCCGGGCCGTCCTCGCCCGCGAACGGGACTTCGACGCCCGGCTGCGCGGCGTCCTGCGCGCCCGCGTGGACACGATGGTCCCGTACCACGAGTTCGCCGGGAAGTTCTTCAAGTTCGCCGCCGAGCCCGACAGCCCGCTCAACCCGTTCAGCTCCGAGTCCGGGTCCGCCCGGCACGCCGCCGTCGCGCTGTACCGCGAGGTGGTGGACGGCTCCAACCTGAAGATCGACGCCGACTTCCGCGCCGAGCTGCCCGAACTGCTCTGGCTGTACTCGATGGGCATCGTCCTGTACTGGGTGCACGACTCGTCCGAGGGCTGCCGCAAGACCTACCTGCTCGTGGACCGGACGGTCCCGCTGGTGAACAAGATGGTCTCCATGTCCCGGCTGCCCGGGTTCAAGTCCGCGACCCGCGATCTGGTCAAGATCATCCGCGACGTCCGCGCCTGAGACCGGCCCTGCTTGGGGCCGGTCGCGCCCGGCCGTGCGTGCCCCGGTCCTGCGTGCCTGGTCGTCTCACGGCATGAGGATGTCCCAGTGGCTCGGCTCGCGGGCGAAGACGACGCCGGTGTGGGAGCGGTAGAGCTCCGCGTTGTCCCCGCGCAGTCCGATGTGCCGGAAACGGCGCGGGATGAAGCGGTCCAGGCACGCCGTCGGCATCACGTCGATCTTGTGGCCGGTGCCGTGGCTGAGCCGGCCCCGCGCGTGCCCGTGCTCGGTGCCGCCGGAGACGGTGAGCGGGCAGCCGCTCAGCCGCCCGAAGGCGAACAGGTCGTCCAGGGAGCCGTGCAGCAGCCCCTCGAAGGACGTGCAGGACGGGTTCGCGCGATCGTGGCAGTGCCCGTTGGACCGCCAGCGGACATGGTGCGCGAACAGCATCCGCTCGGCCGTCGACTGCGTGAGCCGGACACCGCGCACGGCGCGCGCCATGCGGGACGTCAGCTCCGACAGGCGGTCGGGCAGGTCACCCAGGACGAACGGGGCGATCGTCTGCCGCCCCTCCGGCTTCCTCGCCGAATCGCGCATGAGGTCGCGCACCCAGGTGCGCGCCGAGTCGGAGTCCCGTCCTGAGGAGCCCGCACGGACGCGCGGCGAGGCCTGTGCCCGGGTGCGCGCCGAATCACGGGCCGCGGCGAGCGACCTCCGTGAGTGGGTTCGGCCGTCCGACGCCATCGCGCGGGACGCGAAGGGCGGCAGGTGCGGCCATGACGAAACGGGCGCGGTCAGCGCCGCGATCGGCAGGGCGGCCGTGGCCAGCCCGCGGATGATCCGCTTTCTCACCAGGTCCTCCCGGCTTGCAGCTGCCCGCCGGGGGGACGGCGCATTCGGGCGCCGTGCGGCATTCGGCCGGAACGATTCCCGTGCCGGCCGTCCGCCAAACAAGATCGTTGCACGTGCACGCCCCGACCCGCCCGGGACGGACACCGGAGCAGGGTGTCCGAAATGCCGAGAAAGCCGGTTCTTGAGGGGCTTCGGGCGGCGGCCGGGCGGGGCGGGGTGACGTGGTGGAGATTCTTTCGACGTGTTAGAGATTCTTCAGGGCGAAGCCGATCTCGGCTTCCATCTGCTTGATCCGCTCCTCGACGACCAGCGAGCCGTGACCGGCGTCGTACCGGTACACCTCGTGCGGACGGCCCAGCTCGGCGAGCCTTCCGAGGTAGTTGTCGATCTGCCGGATCGGGCAGCGCGGGTCGTTCTCCCCGGCCAGGACGAGCACCGGCGCGCGCACCTGCTCGACATAGGTGATGGGGGATGATTCGCGGTACTTGTCCGGAACCTCGTCCGGCGAGCCGCCGAACAGGGACCGGTCGAAGGACTGGAGCGCCTCCATCTCGTCCTCGAACGCGGCGACGTAGTCGGCGACCGGGACGGCCGCGACCGCTACCGACCAGTCGTCCGGCTGGGTGCCGATGCCGAGCAGGGTGAGGAAGCCGCCCCACGACCCTCCGGTCAGCACGAGCCGCTCGGGGTCGGCGAGCCCGGACGCGACCGCCCAGTCGCGGACGGCCTTGACGTCCTCCAGCTCGGTGAGGCCGACGCGGCCCTCGATGGCGTCCCGCCAGGTCGAGCCGTAGCCGGTGGAGCCCCGGTAGTTGACCCGGACGACCGCGAACCCGTGGTCGACCCACGCGGCGACGGTCGGGACGAACGAGTCGTCGTCCTGCGCGGTCGGCCCGCCGTGGACGTCGAACACGGTCGGGAACGGGCCCTCGCCCTCCGCCGGACGGCTGATCAGCGCGTGGATCGGGCCGCCGCGGCCGTCCACCCACACGTCCTCGACCGGGACCGAGGACGGCGCGGCCGGGCCCTCCGGCGTCAGCACGACCCCGCCCGAGGTCGACCGGATGACCTGCGGCTCGGCCGCGGACGACCAGGCGAACTCGACCGTGCCGTCCGGACGGGCCGCGGCGGCGCCGATCGACCCGCGCGGTGTGTCGATCCGGGCCAGCTCACGGGACGACAGGTCGTAGCGGTACAGCTCGTCGCGGGCCTCGTGCGAGTGCGTGACCAGCAGCGCCTTCCCGTCCGGGAACCAGGCGGCGTCGATCTCGCCGGGCAGGTCGAAGGTGATCTCGCGCTGCTCGCCGGCGACCGGGTCCCAGACGAGGATCTCCTCGCGGCCGCGGCGCTCGTGGTTGACCAGCAGCCGCGTGTCGCCCGCGACCGGCGCGAACCCGGCCGCGTACACGCCCTTGCCGGCGCCGTCCCACAGCTCTCCGACCGTGGAGCCGTCGTCGGTCCGGACGACGCGGATCGCCATGTGGCGGCTGTCGCCGTGCTCGCTGTGCCCGATCGCGGTGAGCGACTCGTCCCGGGACAGGGCTCCGACGTGCGCGTCCTCGGCGTGCTCGTACAGCGCGGTGAGCTCGCCGTCGCGGTACCGGTGGACGGTGCTGCCCTGCTCTCCGGACCGTCCGACCAGCACCGTGCCGCGGCTGCCGAGCGCCAGCCCGGACGGGTACGACGCGTCCAGCCCGGGGACGGCGATCTCGGCGTCCGTGCCGCCGTCGGCGCCCTCGAAGGGGGTGCGCTTCCAGACGCCGAACTCGTCGCCGTCGGTGTCGTCGAACCACCAGACCCACTGGCCGGACGGGTCGACGTCGCCCATCCACGTGCCGTTGGCCCGGTCGGTGACCTGCCGCCGCGCGCCGGTCTCCCGGTCCCAGACGTAGATCTCCCACGTACCGGTCGCGTTCGACCGGTACGTGCTCCGATGCGGCGCGTCCCGCGCCCACCTGGGAAGACTCACTCGCGCGGCACGGAACCGCGCCTTCCAGCGCTCCTCGTCGACCATGCCCCCAGTATCGGTGATCAGACGTTCGGCGGAACCGATCCGTCCGACCGCTCCCACGGGATGTTCGGCACGGACTCGGTGGACATGCTCTTCATGCCCGGGTTCAGCCCGTGGTGGACGGCCCGCGCGACGCGTTCGATGGTCGAGACGCCGTACGCCATGGACGGGGTGTCGCGGGTCAGCACGACGATCGTGTACGACTGCCCGCTGCCGGTGAACGCGCCGAGGCTGTGCACGCGCCAGTACTTGCCCTGCCGGGGCAGCCAGCCGTTCTTGACGTGCCAGGTGATCCCGGACGGCGTGCCCGCGGGCGTGCCCCAGCGCTGCGACGGGATGACCTGGTGCATCAGCCCGAGCGCGTAGTTCCGCGCGTGGTCGGTGAGCAGCTTGTTCGGCTCGGTGAACTTGCGCAGCAGGACGATCTCGTCGCGGGCGGTGATCTGGGTGAGGCCCCAGTAGCCGCCGGACCCGAGCTTGGTGTGCGTCATGCCCACCTGCCCCAGGAAGCGCTGCATGCGGGTGCGGCCGACGTGGTTCCAGAGCTTCGTCGTGGCCGCGTTGTCCGACTTGGTGATCATGCTCTTGGCGAGGGACAGCTCGGACGACGTCATGGAGCGCCGCTCGTCCAGGACCTTGCGCAGCAGCGCGCCGAGGATGGTGGCCTTGACGGTGCTCGCGGAGTCGTAGTGGGTGCCGGACCCGACCCCGCACCAGAGCTTCCGCTTGAGGTCGTAGACGGCGACGGACTCGGTTCCGGACCGTCCGCGCAGGGCGGCGGCGATCGCGGTGCCGACCCGCTTGGCGGTCGTCGGCGAGGCCGAGGAGGTGCAGATCGCGGCGGACGCCGAGACGTCGGTCGCGAGGGTCGAAGGGACGCCCCGTGCGGGAGCCGCATTGGCGGCTCCGGCGGTGGACGTGATCGCGGCGGCGGTGAGGAGTGCGGCGGTGAGCGCACGCGGGACGCGTCGTGTCACACCTGTCACGCTAAAGATGATCTGTGACTGCTTGCGTCGATCAGGCGGTAACGCTTTGGTATCAGTGGAAAAGGCGGTTCGGTCCTAATCCGCCGCGGGCGGGTCCGAATTCGCGGCGAGGCCGCCCAGGACGCGGTCGATCTCCGCGCGCACCTGGCGGTCCATCGCGGCGGCGAACGCGGCCTCGACGGTGACCTGCGCGCCCGGACGCAGCCGGGCGAGGGTCTCGGCGAGCCCCTCCGGGTCCTTCCCGGCGGGACCGGCGACGACGTACCGCGAGGTCAGCCCGACGAACAGGGCGGCCAGCCCGTCCAGCCTGCGGCGCAGTTCCACCCCGGCGGCGAGCACCTCCTCCAGCGGCACGCCCGCCTGGACGAACGCCAGCGACGCCTCGAAGTGGCGGCGGCTCCGGTGCGTGACGCGGTCGCCGTCCACCTCGAGCAGCCCCGCCTCGGCGACCGCGGCCAGCCGCTCGCGGGTGACCTGGCCGGGGAGCAGTGCGGCGAGCTCGTCGTAGCTCATGGTCACCGGCTCCTCCCGCGACCACGGGTCGGTGACGGCCCGCTCGACGCCGAGGACGCTGTGGATGCCGCGGCCCTGCTCCCACGCCGACAGCAGTTCCCGGATGCCCTCCAGGGTGTGGCCGCGCTCCAGCAGGCCGCCGATCATGCGGAGCCGGGCGAGGTGGTCCTCGGAGTAGAGGCCGATCCGTCCGGTGCGGCGCGGCGGCGGCAGCAGCTTGCGCTCTTGGTAGTAGCGGAGCGTCCGGGCCGGCAGACCGGCGGCCTCGGCGAGCTCCGCGAGGCGGTACTCCCGGCCGGGGGCGTCCTCACCGGCGGTCTCCCGGCCGAGGGGGGTCTCCCGGCCACCGGCGTCCTCCCGGTCGACGACGCCATCGGCCTTCAGATCCCGTTCAGCGCGCACCGGCTCAGCATAGTTCGCCGGGCCGATCCGCGATCACGTGGTGTGGCGAAGAGTGCGCGCAGCGCGCGGTCGGCGACGCGTCCGCCGCTTGGCGGCGGGGGTCCGCTCGTCCGCGGGGGCGTCGGTGGCCAGCAGGTCGGAGAGGGTGCGGGGCGCGACCCGGCGCTCCGGACGGTCGGCGAAGCGTGAGCGGCGCATCCCGGCTCCTCTCGGTCTGCAGCAGGACGGTGCAGGTTCCTTGATATCGACTGTGACGGCCGTGTGGGCTCACCGCATCGGTGAAAACTCGCATTCGCCAGTGGTCCCGTCCCTTATGTCCGGATGGTGAGTCGACCGTGACCGCCGTCCACCGGACGCGCGGCGCGCGGGTGGGCGTGTGCTGGACCCGGGAAACGCGAGTGCGGGATCGTCGTCCTCATGCAGTCGCCCACACCCCACGCCATGACCCCGACCGACTGGTTCGCCGACCCCGCGGCGCGTTCCTGGACGTGTGCGCCGCCCGCGCGCGAGGTCGCCGCCTTCCACGCCGCGTTGCCCGGATACGCGCCGACACCGCTGGTCGAGCTCCCCGGACTGGCCGGCGAACTCGGCGTCGGGCGGCTGCTGGTGAAGGACGAGTCGTCCCGGCTCGGGCTGCCCGCGTTCAAGATCCTCGGCGCGTCGTGGGGCGTCCACCGCGCGCTGGCCGACCACTACGGGCTGGGCGCCGGCGCGACGCCGGACGACGTGCGGGCGGCGATCGCCGAGCGCGGCCCGGTCCGGGTCGTCACGGCGACGGACGGCAACCACGGCCGCGCGGTCGCGCGCATGGCACGGATGTACGGGGTGCCCGCGCACGTCCTGGTCGCCGGGGGCGTCCACCCGTCGGCGTGCGCGGCGATCGAGGGCGAGGGCGCGGAGGTGACGGCGCTGGACCTCCCGTACGACGAGGCCGTGCGGCGCGCCGCCGCGTCCGGCGGGCTGCTCGTCCAGGACATGGGCCTGCCCGGCTACACCGACGTGCCGCGCTGGATCGTCGAGGGCTACACGACGCTGTTCACCGAGATCGACGAGCGGCTCGGAGGGCCGCCCGGGCTCGTCGCGGTGCCGGTCGGCGTCGGGTCGCTCGCGCAGGCGGCGGTGACGCACTACCGGAGTGGTCCGCCGACGGCGCGTCCGACTCTGCTGTCCGTCGAGCCGGACGCGGCGGCGAGCCTGCTCGCCTCGCTTCGCGAGGGCCGCCGCACCAGCACCCCGCCCGGACGGACGGTCATGGCGGGCCTCAACTGCACCACGCCGTCCGAGACCGCTTGGCCGCTCCTGCGCTCCGGTGTGGACGCGGCCGTGGCGGTCTCCGACGCCGAGGCCGCGCGGGCCGTCCGCGACTTGGCGGACCTCGGCGTCGACGCGGGGCCCTGCGGTGCGGCGTCGCTCGCCGGACTGCGCGCCGCGCTCCCGCGCCTGCCCGACCAGGGCACGGTCGTCCTGCTCAGCACCGAAGGGCGGGCGGCCAACCCGTCCCTGGACTGAGCGGACGGTCGGTCTCAGCCGCGGCGGTCGGCCAGGGGACGGAGGGTGGTGAGCAGGGCGTCCTTGTCGGGGGCGGCCGAGAAGAACGCCTGGTCGGCGGCCTCGACGGCGGTGATCGCGCCCTCGGCCAGGGTGCGGCCGTGGTCGGTGATGCGCAAGCGCTTGGCACGCGTGTCGGCGGCGTCGGTCTCGCGGATGAGCAGCCCCTTGTCCTCCAGCCGCCGGACGACCTGGGAGGTCATCTTCACGTCGGTGTCGGCGTGCTGCGCGAGGGCGAGCTGGTTCGGCCGGACGCCCTCCCGGTCCAGCCACCACAGGCTCGCGAGCAGCACGAACTGGACGTGGGTGAGGGAGAACGGGGCCAGCGTCGCCGTGATCTGGCGCTGCCAGCGCAGCGTCGCGCGCCACAGCAGGTAGCCGGGGCTGTCGTCGGGATCCATACCGCCTCCGCGTAGATGGTCTCCGCAGATCCTAATCGTGGGAGGGGGCTCGCCGGACGGACGGTAGGGTGGCCACGCGCCGATCGACCGTCCGCTGGAGCCGTGTTGTCCGAACCCGTGATCATCCACACCGACGGCGGTTGCAGCCCGAATCCGGGCGCGGGCGGCTGGGGCGTGGTGCTCCGCTACGGCCCGCACGTGAAGGAACTTCACGGCGGCGAGGCCGACACCACCAACAACCGGATGGAACTGACCGCGGCGATCGAGGCCCTCGAACATCTGCGGCGTCCGTCCCTCGTGCACCTGCACACCGACAGCCAGTACGTCCGGCAGGGCATCACGCAGTGGATGCACTCCTGGAAGCGCAACGGCTGGCAGACCAGCGGACGCAAGCCCGTGAAGAACGCCGACCTTTGGCGGCGGCTCGACGAGGCCGTGCGGCGGCACGAGGTCGAGTGGTTCTGGGTGAAGGGCCACGCGGGCGACCCGGGCAACGAACGCGCCGACGAACTCGCGACCCTGGGACGCACCCGGATCGGCGTCTAGCGAAGTGGTCAGGCGTCCGGCTGGAGGCGGAAGACGGCGGCGCGGGTCGTGTCGCGTTCTTCGAGGTTGCCGGTGTTCGGGACGTCGTATTCGGCTTCGGCCTTGAGACCGCGCGGCAGGTAGGCGCGGCGCGGATCGCCGACCAGCACTGTCGCGCCGCGTGCGGCGCACGTCCGGAGGACGGCGAGCATCGGCGGGGCCATGTCGGGGTCGTAGCAGACGTCTCCGGCGAGGACGATGTCCGCCTCGTCCGGCGGGTCGATCGTCACGTCGCGCCGGACGGCCTCGAGCGCGACGTCGTTCAGGGCGGCGTTCTCGCCGATCGCGGTCAGGGACAGCGGGTCCACGTCGTAGGCGGTGACGCGGGTCGCGCCCGCGAGGGACGCCGCGATCGCGACCAGGCCGGAGCCGCTGGCGATGTCGGCGACGCGGCGTCCGGCCACGACGTCCGGGTGATCGAGGACGAACCGGGCGAGCGCCTGCCCGCCCGCCCAGGCGAAGGCCCAGAACGGCGGGTCCTCGGCGCGGGTGGCGGCCCAGGTCGTGAACGGCTCCTCGGCGAGCCGCAGCCGCACCTCCGGCACCAGCGGGGGTGACGCCGTCCGGGTGAGTTCTCGCACCACAGCTCGCTGATCCACTTGACCACCGTAGTCAGTGGGCGTCCGCGTCGTCCCAGAATGCGGCGAGGATGGTGTTCAGGGCGTCCGGGGCGTCCACGTGCGGATAGTGTGCGGCGCCCGGAATCGACACGTGCCGCGCACCGATGCGTTCGGCCGTGACGCGCGCGCACGCGAGGAGCGGGCCGCTGCCGCGCTCGCGGTACAGATCGGGTGCGATCTCCCATGTTCCGGAGACGATGAGCTTGGGAAACGGCGCGGCGCTAAGGGCGGCGACAGGGATTCCGGCTTCCCAGCAGACGCGTTCGTTGACCGCGCTCGCGGCTGCGCGGAGCCGCGCCACGGTCGGTTCCATGGGAGGCAGGCCGACGGAGTCGGTCGCGGCGCGCAGCCACTGCTCCGGGGTCAGTTCGGGGAGGTCCGCGTACGCCTCGCGGTTGGCGCGGAGCGCGTCCGCGACCTGGGGATCGTCCGCCGCGGCCTGGTAGCAGCCCGGCTCGATCAGCGTGAGGGACCGGACGGCCTCGGCCCGGCGCGCCGCCGCGACCATCGCGCCGACCGCGCCGTACGAGTGACCGACCAGGTGTGCGCCGCCTTCGAGGAGTTCGGCGATGTCGTCGGCGTCGGCGAGGTGGTCGCTGCGGAACGCGGGCCCGGCGTCCGGGCTTCCGCCGTGCCCGCGGCGGTCCATCAGGACGAGCCGGAACCGGTCCGCCAGGCGGCGCTGCGCCGCGAACCCGGAGACCGGGTCGTCGCCCCAGCTCATCGATCCGTGGACGAAGACCGCGCGCGGCCCGTCCGGCGGCCCCAGGACGGTCGCCCGGACCGTGCCGGGCAGCGTCCCGTTCGCACGGAACATGATCTGACCTCCTTAAACGCCGTTCAATACCCTTGAACCCTGTATAGGACTCCCGAGGCCGCCCCGTCAACCCCCGGCGCCGGGGCCGGTAGCGTGGACGGCGTGCCGTCCTCTGACTCCGTGTGGCTCCGGCCGGACCGCCCGCCGCGCGACCGGCGGCTCGACCGCGAGCGGATCGTCGGCGTCGCGGTCGCGCTGCTCGACGCGGGCGGTCACCGCGAGCTGTCGATGCGCCGCGTCGCGGACGCGCTCGGCGTCACCGCGGGCTCGCTGTACTGGTACGTCCGCACCAAGGACGAGCTGCTCGAACTGGCCCTGGACCACGTCCTCGGCGAGATCGCGGCCGACCCGGACGAGACCGACTGGCGGCTCGCGGCCGCCGGGCTGGCGCGGAGCCATCGCGCGATGCTGCTCCGGCACCGGTGGGCGCTGTCGGAGCTGACCGTCCGGCCGAACCTGGGGCCGAACGCGTTCGCGCTGGCCGAGGCCGGGCTGCGGGTCATGTCGCGTGCCGGGTTCGCGGGCGACGGGCTGGACGCCGCCCTGGCCGTCGTGAACGACCACGTCGTGGGCGCGGTCGTCGCCGAGCTCGCCTGGCGGGACGCCCTCCGCGACGCCGGGACGAACTGGACCGAAACGGTCGGCGAGTACCTGCGCGAGGCGGTCGGCGGACACCCGCTGCTCGCCTCGCGGATGGCCGCGTCGGGCGACGCCGACGCTGAACGGGAGAGCGAACGGCGTTTCGCGTTCGCCCTCGACGTCCTGCTCGACGGCCTCGCCGCCCGCCGTCCGCAGAGCGATGACGACATGAGCGGTGAGAGTGGGGGACGTCGTGTCCGCTGAACGGTTGGGCCGGGCGCTGCCCGGGAGCACTCTGGTCACCGACCCCGACGTGCTGGCGAGCCTCGGGCGGGACGAGGCGGAGTGGGCGCCGATGGGGGCGCCGGTCGCCGCGCTGCGCGCCACGAACGCCGACGAGGTCTCGCGCGCGGTCGCGGCGTGCGCCGAGCTGGGGATTCCCGTGGTTCCGCGAGGTGCGGGGACGGGGTTGTCGGGCGGCGCGAACGCCGTGGACGGCTGCCTGGTGCTCGACCTGTCGAGGATGGACGCGATCGTCGAGATCGACACGGAGAACATGGTCGCGGTCGTCCAGCCGGGCGTGGTGAACGACGACCTGAAGGCGGCCGTCGCCGCGCACGGGCTCTGGTATCCGCCGGATCCGGCGAGCGCGCCGTGGTCGACGATCGGCGGGAACGTGTCGACCAACGCGGGCGGCCTGTGCTGCCTGAAGTACGGCGTGACCCGCGACTACGTGCTCGGCATGGAGGCCGTCGTCGGCGGTCCCGGCGGGGAGTACGGCACGCGGCTGAGGCTCGGCCGCCGGACGACCAAGGGCGTCGCCGGATACGACCTGACCGGCCTGTTCGTGGGCTCGGAGGGCACGCTCGGCGTGATCACCGAGGTGACGCTGCGGCTGCGTCCGGCCCGCCGGGACGCACCGCGCACGGTCGTGGGCGCGTTCGGCGACCTGGTGTCCGCCGGACGCGCCGTCGCCGAGGTCACCGCGCGCGGGCTCGTCCCGGCCGCGCTGGAACTGCTCGACCGGTTCACCCTGGAGGCGGTCGAGAAGTGGAAGCACCTCGGGATCGGGGCGGACGCCGAGGCGCTGCTGCTGGCGAGCATCGACACGCCCGGCGCGTCCGGCGACGAGGACGCGGCGGCGGTCGCGGCCGCGTTCCGGGACGGCGGTGCGGTCTGGGCCGAGCAGTCCACCGACCCGGTCGAGGCGGAGGCGCTGTTCCAGGCGCGCAAGCTCGCCTACCCGGCGCTGGAGCGGCTCGGCCCGCTGCTGACCGAGGACGTCTGCGTGCCGCGTTCGCGCGTCCCGGAGATGCTGGTGCGCACCGAGGAGATCGGCCGCAGGCACGGTGTCCTGATCTCGACGATCGCGCACGCGGGCGACGGCAACATGCACCCGCTCCTGGTCACCCCGCCCGGCGACGACGCCGCGCGCGAGGCCGCGCAGGCGGCGTTCGAGGACCTGCTCACCGCCGCGATCGAGCTCGGCGGCACGGTCACCGGTGAGCACGGCGTCGGCCTGCTGAAGCGGCACGGCATGCAGCGTGAGATGCCGCTCGGCGTCCGGGCCATGCAGAAGGCCGTCAAGGACGCGCTGGACCCGCTCGGCCTGTTCAACCCAGGCAAGGTCATCGGCGACGACCCCGACCTGTGACCGCGCCGGTCAGCGCGGAGGGTGCTCCGGGCTGACCGGCGAGCCCGGAGGGTTCTCGGGGCTGAGGCCCTTCAGCAGGACGGCCAGGCGGTTCTCCAGCGTCTCGGCCAGCGGGAAGGCGGCGCCGCCGGCCAGCCAGCGGCCCAGCGTGCCGAGGTAGGAGTCGTAGAGCAGCTCCCCGGCGACCTCGGGCGGGACGTCGGGACGGAGCTCGCCCCGCGTCCGGGCGCGTTCGAAGGCGGCCGTGAAGGGGACGGGCACGGTGGCGCCCTCGGTGAAGACGGCGTGCAGGATGCCGTTGTCGTGGAAGTCCTTGGTGAGGGCGTAGGCGCCGCCGGTGGGGGCGTTGTCGCCGTCGGCCCCGTTGAAGGACGCCAGGACGCGCAGCAGCGAGGCCAGCAGCTCGAACGGCGACGTGTCGGCGCCCGCGACGGTGACGAGCTCGGCCAGGCGCCGGTGGCGCAGCTCCACCCAGCCCCGGACGAAGTCCTCCTTGCGGGGGAAGTGGTTGAACGCGGTCTGGCGGCTCACGTCCGCGCGCGCGGCGATGTGGTCGTAGGTCGTCGCGGCGTAGCCCTGCGCGGCGAACAGCTCCAGCGCCGCGTTCAGCAGCCGCTCGCGCGTCTCGCGCCTGCGGCGTTCGCGCCGTCCCTCCGCACTCGTCACGGTCACCTCGGAAAGGGTACTTGCCCTCAAAGTTGTACTGGAGTACATAATTGTACTTGAGTACATCTTCGTGAGGGGTGGATCATGATCGTTCCGTTCCGCCGGGGGCTCTCCGAGGTCGCCGCCGGCACGCACGCCTACCTCCAGCCGGACGGCTCGTGGGGCTGGAGCAACGCCGGGCTCGTCGTGTCCGGGGGCGAGGCGCTGCTCGTCGACACGCTGTTCACCGTCCCGCTGACCCACGTGATGCTGGGGGAGATCGCGCGGGCCCTGCCGGACGTCCGGATCCGCACGCTGGTCAACACGCACAGCGACGGCGACCACTGGTGGGGCAACCAGCTCCTCGCGGACGCGTCGCGGGACGTCGGGGTCGTCGCGCCGGAGGTCGAGATCGTCGCGTCGGCGGCGGCCGCGGCCGCGATGCGCCGCGACAAGACGCACGAGCTGCTGACCTCGATGCCGCCGGACGCGCTGCCGCGCGTGCTGGCGCGGATGGTCGAGACGTTCGACTTCGCCGGCATCGTCCCGGCCCTCCCGACGCGGACGTTCTCCGGGGAGCTCGAGCTCAGGGTGCGGGAGCGGACCGTCCGGCTGATCCAGGTCGGGCCCGCGCACACGGCCGGTGACGTGCTGGTCCACGTCCCGGACGCCGGCGTGCTGTTCGCCGGGGACATCCTCTTCGAGGGCGGGCACCCCGTCGTGCACACCGGTCCGATCGGCAGCTGGATCGCGGCCTGCGAGCTGATCCTCGCGCTCGACGCCGACACGATCGTGCCCGGTCACGGGCCGGTCGTCGGCAAGCCGGAGGTGCGGCGGTTCCGCGAGTACCTGGTCCGGGTCCGCGACCACGCCGTCGAGTGCCACGAGGCGGAGACGCCGTTCGAGGAGGCCGTCCGGTCGATGGACCTGAGCGGGTTCACCCACCTCGCCGACCCCGAGCGGCTCATGCTCAACATCGGCGCGGTCTACCGCGAGCTGAACGGCGACGGCACCCCGGACGAGCACGAACTCCTCGCCCGCCTGGACGAGTTCGCCGCGCCCCTGGCCGGTGAGCGGGCATGAGCGAGCTGCACGTCGACGACCTGGTGCCCCTGCTCCTGCGGGCGGGGCAGGGGGAGATGCCCGCGCGTGAACGCGAACTGGCGATCCTGCGGATCACCTACCTCACCGAGACGGCCGGGGAGTGGGAGCGGCACGTCCGGCTCGGCCTCGACGCCGGGATCGGCGTCGACGAGATCGCCGCAGTGCGGTGCGGCCCGGAGCATCCCGACTGGTCCTGGGCGGAGGCCGTCCTGCTGCGCGCGGTGGACGAGCTGCACCACGACGCCGCCCTGTCCGAACCGACCCGGGAGCTGCTGGGCATCCACCTGGACCGGCCCCAGATGCTGGAACTGATCGCCGTGGTCAGCGTGTACGTGCTGGCCGGTTACGTCCTCGAGAGGAACCGCGTCCGGCTGGACGACCGCCTCAACTAGGGCGTGGCTCGGCGGTCCTTGGGGCGGACGCCGAGGCCGCGCAGGACGAAGACGTACAGCTCCTCGAAGACCTCGTCCGGGATCTGCCGGGGGCCGGACTCCTCCCACAGGATCCAGCGCATGCCGATGAGCTCGCCCACTCCCATCAACGCCCAGGCCAGGACCTCCGGGTCGGCCTGGGCGACCACGCCGTCCGCCATCGCGGCGCGCAGCGTCTCGACGTAGCCCTCGGCGATCCGCGCGTAGTGCCGGTGCATGGCGCGCGGCGAGACGAACTCGGCCGAGCGGATGATCCGGTAGAGCGCCGGGTGCTCGGCGGTGAACGTGAAGAACGCGGCGAAGCCGAGGCGCTCGCGCTCGGCGTGCGTGGCCCCCTGCCCGGACGCCTCCCGCATCGCGTGCCGGACGCGCCGGTTCAGGTCGTCCACGAGCTCGTCGAAGATCTGCTGCTTGCCCTCGAAGTAGAGGTAGAACGTGCCCTGCGACACCTCGGCGGCCTCGGTGATCTTCACGATGGACGCCTCGTAGTAGCCGAGCTCGGAGAACACCCGCTCGGCCGCGTCCAGCAGGCGGCGGCGCGTGCGCTCGCCGCGCCGGGACAGCGGCGTGCCCTTGGTGCTGGTCAGCGGCGTTTCGACCGGGTTCTCCATCACGCACTCCACGTTACAGGTGAATCACTTCTCATGTTGGTCTTGACCGGGATGTGTCGTGTGTCCAAGACTGCGAGGTGAATCACCTCTCATGTTGGAAGGCGGTGGCGGGTTTGCCGGTCGGACGGGAACGCGTCGGCCCGGTCGCGACGCTCACGCTGCGGCGGCCGGACCGGCATAACAGCCTGGTCCCGGAACTGCTGCGCGATCTGCTCGCGCGGCTGGACGAGGTCGCGGCGGACGACCGGGTGCGCGCCGTCGTGCTCGCCGCCGAGGGGCCGTCGTTCTCCACGGGCGGCGACGTCCGCGAGTTCGCCCGCCGTGAGGGCGACGAGCTCGTCCGCTACGCCGAGGAGATCGTCGGGCTGCTGAACGCGGCGGTGCTGCGGCTGCTGCGCCTCGACCTGCCGGTCGTCGCCGCCGTCCACGGCCGGGTGACCGGTGGGTCACTCGGGCTGGTCCTGGCGTCCGACATCGTGCTCGTCTCCCCGGACGCGTCGTTCGCGCCCTGGTACACCACCGTCGGCTACGGCCCGGACGGTGGCTGGACGGCCCTGCTCCCGCACCGGATCGGGACGGCCCGCGCGTCCGCCGTGCAGATCCTCAACGAGACCGTGTCCGCCGAGGACGCCGTGGCCTGGGGCCTGGCGCACCGGATCGAGGACGACGTCCGGAAGGCCGCCCGGGACGCCGCGCTCCGCGCCGCCGGGCAGCGCGCCGTCGCGGTCACCAAACGCCTGCTCAACGCCGACGCCCATACCGCCGGAGTGGGCGGGATCGCGGCCCGGCTGGACGCCGAGCGCCGCGCCTTCGTCGCGCAGATCGCCACGCCCGAGGCCCGCGAGGGCATGTCCGCATTCCTGGGAGGCCGTGCATGAGGATCCTGAGCAACCGTGTCGGAGCGGCGAGCCTGCTGGCCGCGCTGACCGCCGGACTGGCCGTCGCGCCCTCGCCGGCGCACGCGGCGACCGTGACGACGTTCGCCGACGAGGACCGGTCGTCCGAGCTGACCGGCGAGGCCGTCAACCAGAAGTACCAGTTCGACAGCCCGACGACCGTCACGACCGACAAGGACAGCATCACCGGCGATCCCGCCAAGGCCCGCGTGTACGTCGCGGACATGGGCGCGCACGTCATCCGGGTGCTCGACCTCAACGGCAAGATGATCGGCAAGCTCGACGACGGGACCGCGACGCTCGCCTCGGACAGCCCGGCCACGTCCGTCCCGAAGATCACCGCGCCGCTCGGGATCTCCTTCCTGTCGAAGTCGGAGGCCGGAGACGCCCGGCTCGCCGGGCTGTACGTGAACGACGTCGGCGTGTCCAAGCTGCACTTCTTCCGGACCGACCCGTCCGACCCGGCGAAGTTCCAGTACGTCACGTCCTACGGCACCGAGGGGACGGGCGGCGGCGACCAGCTGCGGATGCCGCGCAACCTCAGCGTCACGCCCGGCGGCTTCATGTACGTCTCAGACGAGTTCAACCACCGCGTCAAGGGCTTCAAGCTCGACCCCGCGACCTGGACGGCGCAGCCGGTCCTGACGATCGGCGGCCAGGGCGGTCCGATCATCCCGGGCACCGACAAGGACTACGGGACGAACTCCACCAACTACGACGACTACTCCAGCGCGCCGCTCAAGCGCGACGGCTTCCGCATCCCGCAGGGCATGACGTACTGGCGGTCTCCGGACGGCGGCCACACCTATCTCTACGTCGCCGACAACGGCAACAACCGCGTGAAGATCTTCCAGGTGGGGACGGACGGCGCGCTCACCCTCGTCGACATCCTCGGACGGTTCAGCAACAGCGGTAGTAGCGACCACCTGAAGCGCCCGCGCGGCGTCCGGACGGACGCGGCGGGCAACCTCTACATCGCCGACAGCTTCGGCGGACGCATCCTGAAGTTCGCCAACACCGGCGCCGGCGGGACGGTCGCCTACCGCTCGTCCAAGAGCGCCGACGCGCCCGCGACCTGGGCGTACGGGCACCTCGGCATCCACCAGGTCGAGATGCGGACGCCCGCCACCGCGCTCAACGAGGACCAGGCGTTCCAGCTCCCGAACGACGTCGTCCCGGTCGAGAAGCCGGACGGCACGCGCGTCACCGAGAACATCTGGGCGTGGGGCGTCTACTACACGGGCGCGAAGGTGCTGCTGGTCAGCGACACCGGCAACCACCGGATCAAGAAGTGCTGGGAGAACTCGACCGGCACCACGATCCTGCGCTGCTCGGTTTCGGAGGGCGTCGGAACGGCCACCAGCAACGAGTTCTGGGGCCATCCGCGCGACCTGCCCGGCCAGCTGCACGCGGCGGGCGCGCTGGACGACCTGCCCGCCCACGACGGCAAGCCGGAGTCGCTGCTGGTCACCGACGTCCCGAACTCGGTCGTCCACAACTACGGCCTGGACGGCAAGTACCTCGGCAAGTTCGCGGACGTCTCCTACGGCTCGACCGGCCTCAGCGTCGCGAACGGCGAGGTCGGCGTGCTCGTCGCCGCCGACGCCGCGCTGCCCTACCCCTACACGGGCGACAGCTCGCTGCGGATCTACGCGCCGGACGGCACGCAGAAGACCGTGTTCAACCTGTCGTACCGGACGTCCGGCGCGTCCAAGATGAGCTTCACCTCGGGGAACTTCCCGGTCGCGGTGAAGATCGACGGGACGGCCGTGTACGTCACGTCCAACGGCGGCTACCTGTACCGGTTCGACCGGAGTTCGTCCGACCTGACGCTCGCGTGGGTGAAGGGCGGCGCGGACGCGTCGAAGGGCACCGACTCCGCGGCGTCCGCGACCTGGAAGCTCGGCCCGAACTTCTACGGCGAGGGCGCGTCCGGCACGTTCGACCAGATCCAGGACGTCACGGCGGGCGGCGGACGCGTCTACGCGGTCGACCGCCGCAACCAGCGCGTCCAGGTCTTCGACGCCGCGACGGGGAACCACGTCGGGAAGATCGGCAAGGGCGGCGGCACCTACGACCACCCCGCGTCGATCACCGCCGACGAGTTCTTCCTCCCGACCGGCATCAGCCTCGCCCCGAACGGCGGCGGGATGCTCGTCGGTGACGGCTACGCGATGATCGCGCGCGACTACGCCGACCCGACGGGCCTGGCCCCCGGCGCGAACGGCCAGATCAGCCCCGCGTTCCGCGGCTACTACGTGGACACGCACCTCGGCACGCGGCCGGGCGGCATGTTCGCCGTCCAGCACGTCGTGCGGACGAGCGCGGGCGTCTTCGTGGACTCCCTGATCTCCAACCGCATCACCCACATCCAGTAGTTCCAGAAGCCGGTAGTTCCAGAAGGAAGACATATTCGTGGACATCCCTGACCTGCTCGGCGTGCGCGCGGGCCTGTCGCCGGACGCCACGGCCCTGGTCGACACGCTCAGCGGACGCGGGTTCACCTACGCCGAGGCGTCCGAGCGGGCCGCCCGCACCGCCTGGCGGCTGCGCGAGGAGCACGGCGTGCGGCCCGGCGACCGGGTGGCCGTCCTGTCCGGAAACCGGGTCGAGGTCATCGAGCTGCTCGTGGCCTGCGGACGGCTCGGCGCGCTGATGGTTCCGCTGAACTGGCGGCTGTCGGTGGACGAGCTGACCGTCGTCATGGCCGACTGCGCGCCGGTCCTGCTGGTCGCCGACGACGCGCGCGCCGAGGCGGCCGGACGGCTGAACGGCCGGTTCGCCCGCATCGGCGACCTGGCCGAGGACGCGGGCGGGGCCGTCGGCCCGAAGGCGTGGCACGGCGAGTCCGACCCCTGGTACCTGCTCTACACCTCGGGGACGACCGGACGGCCCAAGGGCGTGATCCAGACGTTCGGCATGGCCGTCGCCAACCACCTCAACATCGGCGTCGCCGTCGGCCTGACCAGCGCGGACACCACGCTGAACGCGCTGCCGACGTTCCACACCGGCGGCATCAACCTGTACACGCTGCCGACGCTGCTCGCGGGCGGGACGGCGATCGTCCAGCACGAGTTCGACCCGTCCGCCGCGCTGGAGCTCCTGTCGACCCGCGCGACCGCGTTCTTCGGCGTCCCGACGATGTACCAGATGCTGCGCGACCATCCGGACTTCGCCAAGGCGGACCTGGCGGGCGTCCGGTCGTGGGCGTCCGGCGGCGCGTCGATGCCCGTCCCGCTGCTGACCGAGCTGGCCGAGCGCGGGATCGTCGTCCGGCAGGGCATGGGCATGACCGAGACCGGGCCGACGCTGTTCCTCATCGACACGGAGAACGCGCTGGTCAAGGCCGGTTCGGTCGGCAAGCCGCAGCTGTTCACCGAGGTCCGGCTGGACGGCGGCGGCGACGAGGGCGAAGTGCTCGTGCGCGGGCCCGGCGTCACGCCCGGCTACTGGGGCCTGCCCGCCGAGGCGGCGTTCACCGCCGACGGCTGGCTGCGCACGGGCGACGTCGCGCGCCGCGACGCGGACGGCTACTACACGATCGTCGACCGCGTGAAGGACATGTACATCTCGGGCGGCGAGAACGTGTACCCGGCCGAGGTCGAGACCGTCCTGCTCACCCACCCGGACGTCCGGGAGGCCGCCGTCGTCGGCGTCCCGGACGAGCGCTGGGGCGAGGTCGGACGGGCCGTCCTCGTCACGGCCGCGCCCGTCACCGAGGACGGGATCCGCGCGTACTGCCGCGAGAGGCTGGCCGCGTACAAGGTGCCCAAGCGCGTCGAGACCGTGGACGCGCTGCCGCGCAACGCCACCGGGAAGATCCTCAAGGCGCGGCTCCGTCCCGAGACGTGGACGGAGGAGTTCACCGTCGAGCAGGCCGACTTCGACCGGTTCGCCGAGCTGAGCGGCGACGACAACCCGATCCACGTCGATCCGGAGTACGCGGCGACCACCGTCTTCGGCGGGACGGTCGCGCACGGCGTGTTCCTGTACTCCCTGATCAGGACCGCGATCCGGCGGCGCCGCCCGGGCGCCGACCTGGCCGCCACGACGCTGAGGTTCCCCGCGCCGACCCGCGCCGGGCAGCGCGTCACCGTCACCGCGCACGCCCTGGGGACCACGGTCACCGCGACCGTCGCGCGCGGCGACGGCACGACCGTCTGCGAGTTCGAAGGAGAGACCAAGTGACCCGGGGGAAGCCCGCGACCTGGTGGGACGGGGCCGTCGGCCGCCGCGCCGAGGTCACCCGCGCGTTCACCCGAGCCGACCTGGCCGGATACGCCGAGCTGACCGGCGACGAGCTCGGCGAGGCGGTTCCGGAGCCGCTGATCGCCGGGATGTTCTCCACGCTCCTCGGCACGTCCCTGCCGGGCAACGGGACGATGTACCTGAAGCAGCGCATGGACTTCCCCGGCCGGGTGGGCGCGGACGAGACCGTCCGCGCGGAGGTCGTGATCACGGCCGTCCGTCCGGAGAAGGCGCTCGTGGACCTGCGGACCGTCGCGTCCGTCGGCGACCGCGTCGTCTGCGAGGGCGAGGCGCTCGTCATGGCCCGCCAGCACCCGCGCGGGGAGGAGGCGTGAGCGTCCTCATCGCGGGAACCGCTTCCTACCTGCCCGAACACGTCATGACGGCCGCCGAGATCGCGTCCGCGAGCGGCGTCCCCGAGGACGTCATCGTCGACCGCTTCGGCCTGCGCGGCAAGCACGTCGCCGGGCCGGACGAGCACGTCAGCGACATGGCCGCGACGGTCGGCGCGCGCGTCCTTGCGGAGACCGGAACCGACCCCGCCGACGTGGACGCGGTCGTCTACTTCGGCTCCACCTGGAAGGACCACCCGGTCTGGCAGGCCGCGCCGCGCGTCGCCGAGCTGCTCGGGACGCGGCACGCGTTCGCGCTCGAACTCGACTACGTGTCCTGCGGGGCCCCGGTCGCGCTGCGCGTGTGCCGCGACCTGATGATCGCCGAACCGCACCTGCGGAACGTCCTCGCGGTGGGGGCGTGCCGCGAGTCGTACCTGCTCGACTACGCCAACCAGCGCTCGCGCTTCGCGTTCACCTTCGGGGACGGCGCGGCCGCGGCGCTGCTGCGACGGGACGAGGGCGTCGCCGAGGTGCTCGCCTCCGACATGGTCACCGACGGTTCGTTCGCGCACCAGGTGCGGGTCCCGGCGGGCGGCAGCGTCGAACCGGCCAGCCGCGCGACCGTCGACGCCGGACGGCACTTCCTGGACGTCGCCGACCCCGCGTCCATGAAGGAGGGCCTGGACAAGGTCTCGCTGCCGAACTTCCTCGCGGTCGCCGAGGGCGCGCTGAAGCGTTCCGGCCTCACACCGCAGGACGTGGCGCGACTCTGCGTCCTGCACATGAAGCGGTCGATGCACGGCGCGCTGCTCGACACCCTCGGCGTCCCCGAGGAGCGCACGCTCTACCTGGACGACACGGGCCACATGAGCGGCGTCGACACCCTGCTCGCCCTCGACCGGACGGCCCGCGCGGGCCTGCTGACCTCGGGCGACGTCGCGCTGCTGCTCGCCGCCGGGACCGGCTACACCTGGGCCGCGACCGCCGTCCGCTGGAACTGACCGACATGGGAAAGGCCCCGCCGATATCGGCGGGGCCCTTCGTGCGTCGGCCGGGCTCACCGGGCCTTGGGGAGGGCCTGCACAAGGGCCGCGGCGAGGACGTCCAGGACGAGGAGGAAGACCAGCCCGGCGGTGAAGGCGTGCGGGACGCCGCCGTGGGCGCCGTAGAAGACGACCCCGACGAGCGCGACGCCGATCGCGCCGCCCGCCTGCTGCGCGGTGCTCAGCACACCGGACGCGGCGCCCGCGTGCTCGGCGTCCACGCGGCTGAGGACCAGCGCGGGCAGTGGCGCCATGACCAGGCCCATCCCGGCGCCCGCGACCACCGAGCCGGGGATGATCCATGCGACCGTGCCGTGCATGCCCAACTCGGCCGAGGTGGCCGCGAGGATCCCGTAGCCGAGGGCCATGGCCAACGCGCCGATCGCGACGGTCTGCCGTCCGAGCCGTTCGGCGATGGCCCCGGCGCGCGCCGAGGAGACGAAGTAGCCGAGGCCCAGCGGGAGGAAGATCAGGCCGGACTCCAGCGCCGACAGCCCGCGTCCGAGCTGCAGGTAGAGGGCGAGGGTCAGGAAGAACGCGCCCGTGGTCATGGCCTGGACCAGTGCGACGAGCGCGCCGACCGGGAACGAGCGGTGGTGGAACAGCGCTGGGGAGACCAGCGGGTTCGCGGCGCGGCGCTGGTGCAGGGCGAAGGCGGCCAGCAGGACGACCGCAGCGCCGAGGCACTCCCAGGTCCACATCGGCCAGCCCTGCTCACGGCCCTGGACGAGCGGGTACACGATGGCGACGAGGCCGAGCGAGGCGAGGGCGGTGCCGATCGGGTCGAGCCGGGACGCGCCGTTCGCACGGGACTCCGGGACGAGCCGGGGGATCATCGCGAGCGCCGCCGCGCCGACCGGGACGTTGATCCAGAAGATCGCGCGCCAGCCCATCCCGAGCACGTCCGCCTTGATGAGGACACCGCCGATGAGCTGCCCGAACACCCCGCCGAAGCCCATGGCGACCCCGTAGGCGTTGAAGGCCTTCGCCCGCGCCGCGCCGGTGTAGACGGTGTTGAGGATGCCGAGCACCTGCGGCATCAGGACCGCCGCGCCGACGCCCTGCGCGACCCGCGCGCCGATCAGCATTCCGGCGGACGACGCCTCCGCGCAGGCGGCCGAGGCGAGGGTGAAGAGCGCGAGCCCGACGGCGAACATCCGGCGCCGTCCGTAGAGGTCGCCGAGGCGGCCCGCGGTGATCAGCCCGGCGGCGAGCGCGACGCCGAACCCGGCGACGACGAACTGGATCTGCGACGGGGTCGCGTGCAGGTCCCGCTGGGTGGCGGGGATCGCCACGTTGACGATGAAGAAGTCGAGGGTGGTGATGAAGATCCCGCTGAGCAGGACGAGCAGGGTCCCCCAGCCGGGGGCGGCGGCCGCCCGGGCGGGGGCCGATGGCGGTGCCGAGACGGCGGTCATGTCGCGCTCCTGCGAGTTGCTGTTTCGCTGATGACCGTGAGCCTGCCGCCGGACCCCGTGGCGCGGCGATTACGCGGGACGTCATGGAACGTCCTCAGATCTCGGCGGAATTCGCGACCGACCCCGGCCAACCGGGAATCAGCGCCGGTCGTCCCGGGTTTCCAAGGTCGACATTTGGGACGAACGAGGCGAGGCGTACATGTCGCAGCAGTGGGTGGCGGGCTTCCGCTCGGCCGTGATCAGCCCCTACGAGAAATTCCAGCTCGTGGAGCCGCGCGGGTTCGCGGACCAGACCGTCCGAGAGCCGCTGCTGCTGGCGGGCGGCGGCGAGCGGATCCGGGTCCGGCTGACCAACCGGTTCGGGCGGACCCCGCTGCGGATCGGCGCGGCCCGCGTCGCGCTCCAGGCGAAGACCGACGCGATCGTCCCCGAGACCGACCGCGAGCTGCGGTTCGACGGCCGGGCCGAGGTCACGATCCCGCCCGGCGGCGAGATCGTCAGCGACGAGGTGCCGCTGGCCGTCCAGGCGGGCAACCTGCTGTCGCTGAGCCTCTACCTCCCGGAGGAGACCGGGCTCGCGACCCACTCGCACATGCCGATGGAGCGTTCGTACTCCGCGTCCGGGAACCAGACCGCCGCCGTCGAGCTGGACGCGCCGGAGACCTTCGAGACGCGCGTCTTCGTGACCGGCGTGGACGTCCTCGCGCCGGAGGGGACGCCCGTCGCGGTCGCGTTCGGCGACTCCTGGTTCGGGGGGACGGGCACGACGGTCGGCGGCGACCACCGCTCGGTGGACGCCCTCAACGACCGACTCGACCGCGGCTGGGTCGTCAACCAGGGCATCGGGGGCAACCGCCTGCTCTCCGACGAGATCGGCGAGCGCCCGCTGTCCCGGCTGGAGCGCGACGCCCTGTCGGTGCCGGGCGCGACGCACGTCCTGATCCACTTCGGCATCAACGACCTCGGCTTCCCCGGCGCCTACGGCCTGCCGATGCCCACGGCCGAGGACCTGATCGCCGGGTTCACCGAGCTGGCCGTCCGCGTCCACGCCGCGGGACTGCGCGTCATCGCCGGGACGATCGGGCCGTTCGGCGGCGCGATCTACGAGGGCGTCAGCTCGCCCGAGGGGCTCGAGATCCGCCGCGTGGTCAACGAGTGGATCCGCACGGCGGACGTCTTCGACGGCGTCTTCGACTCGGCCCGCGCGGTCGAGGACCCGGACGCCCCCGGCTACATCCGCCCCGACCTGGACGCGGGCGACGGCATGCACCTCAACGACGAGGGCGCCCGCGTCATGGCCGGAGCCGTGGACCTCGCCGACCTCTGGTGACGCGCCCTCCGGGGAAGCGTCAGCCGTAGCGCTCCTGGTCGGACGGCCGGGGCGGCTCCGGGCCGTCCCGGCCGACGCGGATCATCCGGCCGATGCGGACGATCCGGAACCGCCGTGACTCACCGCAGATCGTGACGTTCCACTCCGGCCCGGGCCCCGCGTCGATCCGCGCCGCGGCGGACGTCCAGTCGGCGAGCTCCTCCTCGGACGGCGGGTCGCCCTGGAACTCGCGCAGCATCGGCAGCAGCTGGGTGAAGTGCCCGCTCAGCCGCTCCTTGGCGCTCGCCGGGCCGTGCCCGCCGGTCAGCGGCTCCCAGCCGCCCCCGGCCGTGACCTCCACGACCGAGAACGTCGGCGGCAGCATCACGACGCCCGGATGCGTCCGGCAGGCGTGCCGCGCCTCGGCCTCCACCTGCTCGGGCATCGTCCCCGGGATCGGCCCGAAGGAGGTCAGGTTCAGGCGCAGCTGCGCCTCCCAGAACCCGGCCGGCGCGGCCGGGTCGATCGGATGCCCGCGCAGCAGGGACGACTCGTCCGGCGGCTCGGCGTCGCTCGACCGCGGCGGCTCCATCCCGTCCGAGTTGATCAGGACGAACTTCTCGATCCGGATCATCCGGTAGCGGCGCTCGCCGATCTCCCACTCGTCCTTCGGCAGCTGCTCGCCGTCCTCCGGATCGAGCCGGCCCGCCGCCGCGAGCATCGCCCGGACGGTCGACGCGTCCCGCTCGCGCCGCACCCCGCGCGCCACCGGCCCCTCCACCGCACCGGCGGACTTGCGCAGCGTCGAGGCCAGGTCGACGCGCGCCGAGCACGGATCGCTCGCGCCCGTGCACAGCACCCACCAGCCGTCGCCGTGCTGCTCGGCGCTGCCGAAGTCCGGCGACCCGCCGGGCAGCATCTTGGGGAAGGCGCGGATCCGCTCCCCGAGGTCCGCGTCCCGCATCGCCGCCATCGGTTCCAGCTCCGTGCTGACGTTGATGGTGTCGAAGCCGCGCATCAGCGGGAACGCCCCGACGTTCACCGCCGGCCGTCCCGTACCCGAGTGTCCATGAACTCATGGTGACGCGACCCGTACCCTTCGTGCCCGCGAATCCGGGAAACGGTCAGGAACCCCGGAAATCCGGTCAGTCCTCGGCGGGACGGCGCGAGAACCAGGCCGCCACGAGCGCCCCGGTGACGTTGTGCCACACCGAGAAGATCGCCGCCGGGAGCGCCGCGAGCGGGCTGAAGTGCGCGGTCGCCAGCGCCGCGGCGAGCCCGGAGTTCTGCATCCCGACCTCGAACGTCAGCGCGCGGCCGCCGCGCTCGCCGAGCCGTCCGGCGCGTCCGGCGAGGTAGCCGAGCAGCAGCCCGAACCCGTTGTGCAGGACGACCGCGAGGAACACCACGCCCGCCGCCGAGGTGATCGTCCTGGCGCTGCCCGCGACGACGATCGCCACGATCACGCCGATCGCCGCGACCGACACCCACGGCAGCACCGGCGCCATCCGCCTGACCAGCCCGCCCGCGACCGTCCGCAGTACGAACCCGGCCACCACCGGGACCAGCACGGTCTTCAGGATGTCGGTCACCATCGACCCGGCGTGCACCGGCAGGTACTCGCCCGCCAGCAGCAGCGTCAGCGCGGGCGTGAACAGGGGCGCGAGCAGCGTGGACACGGTGCCGATCGACACGGCGAGCGCGACGTCGCCGCGCGCGAGGAAGGCCATGATGTTGGACGCCGTCCCGCTCGGCGCGCAGCCGACCAGGATCACCCCGGCCGCGAGCTGCGGCGACAGCCCGAGCGCGTTCGCGATGAGCCAGCCCAGGCCCGGCATGATCACGTAGTGCGCGACCAGCCCGAGACCGACCGCCCACGGCCTCCGCACGACGCCCCGGAAGTCCTGGCCCGTCATGGTCAGGCCCATGCAGAACATCACGACGCCCAGCAGGTAGGGCACCGCCTCCTTCCCGCCGCGCAGGGTGTCCGGCATGAGCAGCCCGAGCCCGCCGGCCAGAAGCACGAGGACGGGGAAGACGGTGACGGCGCGGCGCGCCCGGTGGTCGTTGGGCGCGGTGTCCCTCGGTGTGGACGTTTGTTCTGTCTGCACCCGTCTGAGGAAATCGGCTCCGCCCGGCGTGGCGCAAGACGAGTCCGGTGACCCTGACGTAATCCTGGGCCGCCTTCTCCGACTTCTCGGCGTTACGGCCCCGAGCAGAGAGGAGGTGGCGTGGACGAGCGCGAAGCCAGGTTCACCCGCCTCTACGAAACGCATTACCGCAGCGTGTTCGGCTATGTCGTGCTGCGCGTCGAGCGGCACGCCGCGGAGGACGTCACCGGCGAGGTGTTCGCGGTCGCGTGGCGCAAGGTCGACGAGATCCCGGACCGGGCGCTGCCGTGGCTGCTCGGCGTGGCGAGGAACCTCGCCCGGCAGTCGCACGGCGCCACCGACCGCACCCGGCGCCTGGTCGACCGGCTGGCCGTCCTGACCGAGACCGCGTCCCCCGGCCGGGACGCCGCCGACGGCGTCATCGCCCGCGACCAGGCCCTCGCCGCGCTGGCCGCGCTCTCGGCCAAGGAGGCCGAGGCCGTCACGCTGACCGCGTGGCACGGCCTCGACCCCGCCGAGGCGGCCCGCGTCGCCGGCTGCTCCAGGGCCGCCCTCCTTGTGCGCCTGCACCGGGGCCGCCGCCGCCTGGCCGCGGCCCTCGACGCGTCCGCCGCCGGGAGATCGACGCCCGAACCGACCGTCCGCCCCCGAGTCAGCACGGAGAAGCCGTGAAGAACGACCAGGTCACCGACGTGATCAACACCCTGAAGCCGGCGGTCGACGACCTCGCCGACGCCGCCTTCGAACGCCGCCCCGCCCCGTCCGTCCTCCGCGCCCACGCGATGACGGCCCACCACACCCACGTGAGGGCACCGTCGCGGCGACGGCCCGTGTGGCTTGCCGGTGCGGCGAGTGTGGCCGCGGCGGCCGTCGCCACGGTCGCGGTGTACTCCATGGGAACCGGCACCAGCCGGCCTGCGACGCAAACCCGGCTCACCGCCGCCACCACCTTCCTCGACAAGGCGGCCGACGCGGCGGCGAACCGGCCCAACCCGCGCCCGGGCCCGCACCAGTGGCTCTACATCTCGTCCACCACCGTGGGCACCGGGTGGCCGCTGCGGCACGACGCCCAGTGGCTCCGTGCCGACGGCAGGAAGCTGGCCTTCTTCCAGGACGGCAAGCTGATCCTGAAGAACACGACTCCCGGCTACAGCGTGCTGGCGTCGTACGACATGCTCGCCAAGCTCCCCACTGACCCGCACGCGCTGCTGGCCGAGATCGCCAAGCTGCCGTCCACCGGCCCCGGCGTCGGCGACGGCAGGCTGGTCCAGCCGATCCTCGGCGCCCCCAGCGTCACCCCTTTCCTCCGCGCCGGAAGCCGGGGCAGCAGCGAGTCCCTCAACCGGAGCAGCAGCGAGTTCCTGACGCTGGCCTACCTGATCTGGAACTCCCCGGTCGGCGCGCCCCCGGCGACCCGGGCCGCGCTCTACCGGGCGCTGTCGGAGATCCCCGGCATCACCATCGACCCGAACGCCCGTACCCTCACCGGCCGCCACGTCGTCTCCCTCAGCGGCCTCCTCTTCGACCCCAAGACCTACGAACTGGTCGGCTCCCGCTCAGTGGCGAACGCCGACCTCACCACCGACTGCGACGTCCACAACGTCTGCCACACCGTACGGCCCGGGACCGTGACGTCCGAGGATCTCAAGACAGTCCGCCACGTGGCCGCTCCCGGCGATCGCTGAACCGCTGACCCGTCACCCGCTCCCTCCTCGCCCGTGACACCCTGGGCGAGGAGGGAGAGCTGATTCTCGTCGAGATATGACCACGACCCGGGATCCGCGAGCAGGCCACCGCGTTCGCCCAGGCCCCTCGTCGGCTCACGGGCGGAAGTGGAAGCGCGGCCCCGCCTAGCGGCGTGCCTTGGCGAAGTCTTCGTAGGCGGTCAGGACCTCTTCGGTCGGGCCGTCCATGCGGAGGACGCCGGACTCCAGCCACAGCGTCCGGTCGCAGGTCTCACGGATGGTGCCGTTGTTGTGGCTGACGAGGAAGACGGTTCCGGCCTCCCGGCGGAGCTCCTCGATGCGCTCCTTGCTGCGCCGCTGGAAGCCGCTGTCGCCTGTGGACAACGCCTCGTCGATCAGCAGGACGTCGTGCGTCTTGGCGGCGGCGATGGAGAAGCGCAGGCGGGCGGCCATCCCGGACGAGTAGGTGCGCATCGGCATGTGAATGAAGTCGTCGCGCTCGTTGATCCCGGAGAACTCGACGATGCCGGGGTAGCGCTCGCGGGTCTGTTCTGGGGACATGCCCATGGCGAGGCAGCCGAGCGCGACGTTCCGCTCGCCGGACAGGTCGTTCATCAGGGCCGCGTTGACGCCGAGCAGCGACGGCTGGCCGTCGGTGTAGACGCGTCCGCGCTCCGGCGGGAGGAGCCCGGCGATCGCCCGCAGCAGGGTGGACTTGCCGGATCCGTTGGTGCCGACCAGCCCGACCGCCTCGCCCCGGCGCGCGACCAGGCTGACGCCCTTGACGGCGTGCACCTCGCGCGTCCCCGGCAGGGCGCGGCGGGTGGCGAGGCGTCCGAGCGCGGACGTGGCGCTGCCGCGTCCCGTGCCCGATCCGTGCACCCGGTAGACGACATGGACGTCCTCCACGATCACCGTGGGCGGAGGTTTGCGCTGCTCAGCCACGACCGTATGCCTCCTCGGCCTTCCAGAAGTAGACGTATCCGCCGATGCCGGCCACCAGGGCCCAGCCGAAGGCCAGCGCCCACACGTGCGCGGGCAGGCTGGACGTCGGCACCGAGCGCATCAGCGCGTAGCGCGTCAGGGCGATGTAGACGTGGGCGGGGTTGGCCTCCAGCAGCGCCCCGGCCCAGGCGGGCGCGTGCTTGGTGAGCGTGGTCAGGGCGTAGAAGACGCCGGAGAAGTACAGCCAGGTGCGCATGACGAACGGCACGAGCTGCGCGGCGTCGGTGAACTTCGCCCCGACGCGCGCCATGGCCAGCGCCAGGCCCATGTTGAACAGCGTCTGCGCCAGCAGGACGGCCGGGACGAGCAGCCAGCGCGCGGTGAGCGGCTCCCCGAACGCCAGGACGATCACCGCGAGCACCCCGGTGGAGAACAGCGTCTGCTGCAGCTGGTTGAGCGTCAGCGCGATCGGCAGGCACGCGCGCGGGAAGTGCAGCGCCCGGATCAGGCTCAGGTTCCCCTGGACCGAGCGCGTCCCGGCGAGGACGGTCGACTGCGTGAAGGTGAAGACGAACACGCCGGTGCACAGGTACGGGATGAAGTGCGCGACCCCGTGCCGGGTGCCCATGAGCACCCCGAAGATCAGGTAGTAGACGCCCGCGTTCAGCAGCGGTGTCATCACCTGCCAGAGCTGGCCCAGCTTCGCGGTCGCGTACATCGAGGTGAGCCGGGCGGTGGCGTAGGCCGTGACGAAGTGCCGCCTGGACCACACCTGCCGGGTGTAGTCGAGCAGGCCCGGTCTGGCCCCGCTGATCGTGAGGCCGTACCTGGCGGCCAGTTCGTGCGGCGGAAGATCGTCCTCGTCGGCCTCGGGGGACGGCGGTGACGTGCGGATTCCCGGATGGATCATGGTGCTCGCCTTCGGCACGATGGATAGAACGGTACCGTTTCGTCGCTTCGCTTTCACCGTAGGGCAGCCAATGGACGGAACGCAACCGTTCCGTCCACTCGGGATAGGCTCGGCGTCCATGACGACCCAGCCCCGACCTCGCCGCGCCCCGAGCGGAGCCGCCGTCCTGCGCGAGGACATCACCGACTCCCTCCGCGCCGCGGTCTTCGAGGAACTCGCCGCTTCCGGCTACGGCCGCCTGTCGGTCGAGGCCGTCGCGCGCCGCGCCGGGGTCGGCAAGACGGCGGTGTACCGGCGCTGGCCGTCCAAGCTGGAACTCGTCATCGACGCCGTCTCCGCCGTGGCGGCGCTGCGCATCCCCGTCCCGGACACCGGTTCCCTGCTCGGGGACGTCCGGACGTTGCTGAAGATCCTCAGTCGCGCGCTCCGGCACCCGCTGGCCGCCCAGATCGTCCCGGACCTGCTGGCCGAGGCCGCCCGCAATCCCGAGATCGCGCGGACGCTGGAGAAGGCGCTCCGCGACACCCAGCGCGACATCACGTCCAAGGTCTTCGGCAGGGCCGTCGAGCGGGGCGAGCTGGAAGGGGGCGGCGCCGAGACGGCCGGCGCGGACCTCGCGCTCGACCTGCTGACAGGCCCCCTCTACTGGCGGCTGACCGTCCTGCGCACCGCCCCCACCGGCGCCTACCTGGACGAACTCGCCGCCACGGTCGTCGCCACCCTGGCCGCCCGCCCCTGAGGAGCCGGTCCTTGACGATCAACGTCCGGGGCTGCCGGGACACCAACGACACGCAACCAATACCGGCCAACGTCGAACAGGTGTTCTAGTATGAGGCCATGCACCTCGACCAATCCGTCACCGCGGTGACCAACGCGTCAGGGCGGCCCGTCCGCCTCACGCGCCCGGACGGCAGCCACTTCGGCGTCCGCCGCGTCATGGCCGAATGGCAGCCGCCCGGCGCCCCGCGCCTCCTGCGGCTCCAGGTCACCACGCCCACCGGCGCCCTGGCCATCGCCGAGGTCACCGCGTCCGCCCCGGACGTGTCGGACCCAGCGCCCGCCTGGCGCCTGCGCCAGCTCTGGACCTGACCCGCTGGAGGGCGTCCGACCTGCGGAAACATGGCTTTCGCTTGCCCCTGAATGGGCCGCTCGCAACGATCTGTGGCGGATAGAGTGCGCCGCGTAGTGATCATGTCGGGCCTGGGGGAGTCATGGGCGGTCCACACCGCGGCGGAGTGTTCCGCCACCTGAACGGGACGAGAGCGTTCTTCGCCGCCGCGCTCTGCGGCGCGCTGGTGTCGACCGCGGTCATGCCCGCGGCGACCGGCCGGAGCAGGGCGGACGCGGCGACGCGGAAGCCCGTCGCCCCGGCCGCGGTGGCGCAGACCGAGCCACGGCTCGAGAAGTCCTTCGCGGCCAGTACGGCTCAGGTGGGGGACCGCGTGCGCATCTACTACACCATCACCAACACCGACGACCTGGGCTACAAGCAGAACCTGTCGTTCGTCGACACGCTTCCGGACGGCATGGTGGTGGCGAGCCCGATCGGCACCTACTGGAACTGCCAGAGCGGCGCCATCTGGGGCAACGGCGGGCAGGTCACCCTCACCGGGGGCATCATCAACGCGGGCGTGCGCTCCTGCCAGTTCGCCATCGACGTCACGGCGGTCCGTCCCGGCACCTTCACGAACGATGCCTCGAACATCACCGCCGTCGGCGGGATGCTTCGTCCGACGGGCTCCTCGACCATCGTCTTCAACGAGGGCCCCCTCGCCTCGCTCGCCTTGACGAAGTGGTCCGACCAGAACACCTTCAGCGCCCCGGGCCAGCGCCTCGACTATTGGTACCGCGTGACCAACGACGGGAACCAGCCCCTGACCAACGTGTACGTCCTGGACGACATTTTCGACCCATCGCAGGTCCACTGTCCGACCACGTCCTTGGCGCCCGGCGCGACGATGGACTGCCGCTCTCAGTACATAACGGCTCAGGCCGACGTGGACCGGGGCCACATCAGGAACACGGCGCTCGCCATCGGGTGGGATGCCGTCGAGGCCAGGTACATCGGGTCACCAGAGGCGAGCTACAACATCAACGGGCTCGTCGAGCCGTCGATGCGGATCGAGAAGGAGGCCGACACGGACCGCGTCACCGGCCCCGGCCAGGACATCACCTACCGGTACCGCGTCTTCAACACCGGGAACGTGGCCCTCAGCGATGTGGGTGTCTCGGACGATCTGGCCGGCTTGCCGCCGGTGACCTGCGAGGAGACGACGCTCGCCCCGGGCGGGTCCACGACCTGCACGTCCGTCTACCGGACGACCCGGGCCGACGCGGACCACGGATCGGTCCGCAACGCCGCGACTGCCCACGGCACCCCGCCGGGCGCGTCCGGACCCGTGGTGTCGACGCCCGCCTCCGTCACCGTGGCCGTCGAGCACGGCCCGGACATCGCCCTGACGAAGTCGGCCGACCGGGACTCCTTCTCCGCCGCGGGCGAGACGATCACGTACCGGTACCACGTCACCAACACGGGCAACGTCGACCTGAACCGCGTGGGGATCGTGGACGGCCTGCCCGGACTGTCCGGCATCTCCTGTGAGGCGACGACGCTGGCGCCCGACGAGAGCACGGACTGCTCGGCGACCTACCGGACGACCGGGGACGACGTGAGCCGCGGCTCGATCCACAACGTCGCGACCGCGCTCGGCACACCGGTGGGCGCCGAGGAGCCCATCACGTCGGCTCCGTCCGAGGTGACCGTCCACGGCACCGCCGCCAAGCCCGCGCTCACCATCCACAAGACGGTGCGTCCGAGGACGTTCTCCAGGGTGGGCCAGACGCTGCGCTACTCCTACCGGGTGACCAACGCCGGAGCCGTCACGCTCGATCACGTCCGCGTCGAGGACGAGCTGCGCGGCCTGTCGGCCGTCCGGTGCCCGAAGCGGACCCTCGCCCCGAGCGAGTCGATGACCTGCACCGCGACGTACCGCGTCCGCGCTGGAGACCTCAGGGCCAAGGCCGTGCGGAACCGCGCCATCGCACAGGGAACGCCGCCGGGAACGCGCGTTCCGGTGGCCTCCCGGCCGGCCGGGGCGGTGGCCTACGCGCAGGTTCCCGTGACCGGATAAGGCGGACACGACCCGTCCTCTCGACGGCACGCGAGGGCCTGCTCCCGATCGTGGGATCAGGCCCTCGGCATGCACTGAGTACCGTCACATCTTCGTCTGACCTGCGTAAACATGACTGCCATCCGGCCCCCAAAGGGTGATTCGCAACGATCTGTAGTGGGTAGGCTGCGCCGCGTATCGATCATGCTGGGCCTGGGGGAGACATGGGCGGTCCACGCCGCGGCGGAGTGTTCCGCCACCTGAGCAAGTCGAGAGCGTTCACCGCCGCCGTGCTCGGCTGCGTGCTGGTCACGACGGTGGCCATGCCCGCGACGACCGGACGGAGCCGGGCGGACGCGGCGACGAGGCGGCCTGCCGCTCCCGCCACGGTGCCGGGCATGCCGGGCATACCGCAGCCGGGCACTGTGGCGTTCAACGAGGACTTCGAGAACCGCCAGTCGCCCCTGCCGGTCCGGCTGAACGACTACACCGGCACGACCGGCATGACGTACACCGCCGACCAACCCTGGCTGGAGAACTGCAACGGCTGGATCGCCGCCTTCGCGGACCCGGCCGGCGGCAACGCGGCCGTCGCGCCCCAGGTGGCCGACTGCAATCCTCTGGGTGGCCCTGGCACCCCGGGGACCACGGCGTGGAACGACGTCCGGCAGCTCGCCCAGTCGCTGGGCGTCCTCAACGGGACGAGCCCCGCGAGTGCCAACCATGCCGTCAGTGCCTTCACCAACGGCCATATCAACAGCGGCAACCCCGGGCCGAACTTCATCGAGTTCCAGACGGGCTCGGAGATCCCGCTGGCCTCGTACGGCCGGTTCCTGACGTTCTCGGTGAACGCCGCGGAGATGAACTGCGCCGTGAGCGCGAACCACGCCCTGCTCGACTTCTACCTGTACCACGGGGCGGCGGAGACAAAGGTCGCCACCCAGTCGGTCGACCCGTGCGCCCAGGGGACGCAGCTCACACCGGGATTCTGGACGGAGACGTTCATCGGTGACGCGCCGGTGCTCTGGACCGACCCGTCGGTGGGCATCAAGATGCGCAACGCGCAGGGCAGCGGCGCGGGCAACGACCACGCGTTCGACGACATCCGGCTGCTGGACATCTCGCCGCAGCTCGACAAGCAGTTCGAGACCGGCTCGGCCCGGGTGGGTCAGCCGGTGCGCCTGACCTTCACGGTCACCAACACCGCCGACCTGCTCGCCAAGAACGGCTGGTCGTTCACCGACACCCTGCCGTCCGGGATGCGGGTGGCGAACCCGGCGAACGCCAGCACGGACTGCTCCGCCGGGACCATCAACGCCAATGCGGGCGACACCCAGGTCTCCATGACCGGCGGCGTCCTGAACGCGGGCCAGGCGTCCTGCCGGATCGCCGTCGACGTCACGTCCGACACCGCCGGAACCTTCCTCAACAACGCCTCGAACATGACCCAGCTCGTCGGCCTGAACCCGCCGGGCGAATCCGACGTCGTCTTCAACGAGCCCCCTGCGGCCTCGATCGACCTGGTCAAGACGGCCGACCAGGCGACCATCGCCTATGTCGGCCAGACCATCACGTACCGGTACCAGGTCACCAACACCGGGGAGACCGCCCTGGCCGACGTGGGGGTCGGCGACTTCCTGCCCGGCATCGGCCCGATCACCTGCGCCGCGACGGTGCTGGCGCCCGGGGCGTCCACGTCCTGCTTCGCGAACTACAGCGTGACGCAGGCGGACCTGGACCGGGGCTACATCCGCAACCAGGCGAACTCCTACGGGCGCGATCCCATCGACGGCCGGACCGTCACGTCGCCTCAACGGGACGTGACCATCCCGAGCATCGCGTCACCGGGGATCACGATCAACAAGCAGGTCGCCGAGAGCTCCTTCTCCTCAGCGGGCGAGACGCTCCACTACTCGTACGCCGTCACCAACACCGGGATGGTGACGCTGAACAACGTGGGCGTCGCCGACCCCCTGGCCGGCCTGTCGCCCGTCACCTGCCCGACGACGACCCTCGCGCCGGGCCAGAGCACGACCTGCACCGCCGTCTATACCACGACGCAGGCGGACGTGGACAGCGGCATCATCTTCAACGTCGCGAACGCGTACGGCACGACACCCGACGGCAGCTTCCTCTACTCGCCTCCGGCGGACGCCTACATCCCGTCCACGCCCAACCCGTCGATCGCGATCGAGAAGTGGGCCGATCCGTTGTCCTTCGACGCCGCGGGTGAGCCGATCTCCTACGGCTTCTTCGTGACCAACACGGGCAACCTGACCCTGAGCAACGTGGGGGTCGTCGACAATCTGCCGGGCCTGACGGGGATCACCTGCGACCGGACGACGCTGGGGCCGGGTGAGGTGGCGAGCTGTAGGGGCAACTACACGACGACCCAGGCCGACCTGGAACGCGGTTCCGTCGTGAACTATGCGGTCGCCCAAGGCTATCCACCGGCTTCGGCCAACCTGGTGGAGTCGCAGCCCGACTCCGTCGCAGTGGTGGCCCAGGCGGCTCCTGGCCTCACCCTGACGAAGACGGCCGACAGGAGCACCGTCTCCGCGGGCGAGACGATCACCTACCGGTACCACGTGGTCAACACGGGGAACGTGACCCTGAACGACGTCGGCATCACCGACACCCTGCCCGGCTTGTCGAGCGTCACCTGCGAGGCGACGACCCTGGCGCCGGGTGAGGACACCACCTGCACCGCCACCTACACGGCGACGCAGGCGGACGTGGACCGCGGCTCGATCCACAACACCGCGGTCGCCGTCGGCACTACGCCGGGCGCGACCGAGCCCACGGAGTCGGGGCCGTCCGAGGTGACCGTCGAGGCCAGGTCCAATGAGACGGGGATATCGGTGCGCAAGAGCGCCTCCCCGACGACGTTCTCGCAGGCCGGCGAGGAGATCCGCTACACCTACCGGGTGACCAACACCGGGCGGGTGCCGCTCAGCGGCGTCGGCGTCACCGACCGGCTGCACGGCCTGTCGGGCGTCTCCTGCCCGCAGACCGAGCTCGCGCCGGGCGCGAGCATGGACTGTACGGCCACCTACCGGACGACCCAGGACGACGTGAACCGCGGCTCGATCCGCAACGTCGCGACGGCGCACGGCAGGCCGCCCGGCTCCGACCAGCCCATCGAGTCCGGTCCGTCCGAGACGACCGTGCACAGCACCGCCAAGCAGGGGCTCACCATCCGCAAGACGGTCCGTCCGAAGACCTTCTCCAGGGTGGGGCAGCTGCTGCACTACGCCTACCGGGTGACCAACACCGGGACCGTCGCGCTCGACGGCGTCAGCGTCGCCGACAGGCTGCACGGCCTGTCCACGATCCGCTGCCCGCAGCGGACGCTGGCGCCCGGCGAGTCGATGACCTGCACGGCGACCTACCGCGTCCGTGCCAAGGACCTGAGGTCCCTGGCCGTGCGGAACCGCGCCGTCGCCGAGGGGACGCCGCCGGGTTCGCGCGTCCCGGTGGTGTCCAGGCCGGCCAAGGCGGTCGCCTACAGGCACATCCCGGTGACCGGCTGAGACCGGCGCGGTGACCGGCTGAGACCTGGCGCCGACCGTCCTTCAGAGAGCTGACGAGGGCCTGCTCCCGATCCCGGGACCAGGCCCTCGCCCCGTTTCTGTGGATGTTGTCCAAAACGCCCCTGACCAGCGAAAACATGCGGTCCTCCGGATTGTGGCGCGAAGGTTCCCCGTGATCGGTAGCGGGTAGATCACGCTCCGTATTGATCATGCTGGCGTCTGGGGGAGACGTGGGCGGTCCACATCGCGGGGTGTTCCGCGCGCTGACCAGGACTCGGGCGTTCACCGCCGCCGCGGTCTGCTGCGTGCTGCTGTCGACGGCGGTCATGCCCGCGGCGACCGGTCGGAGCCGGGCGGACGCCGCGATGAGAAGGCCCGTCATCCCGGCGACGACGCCGGGCATGCCGGGCGTGCCGCAGCCGCCCAAGGTGGCGTTCTACGAGGACTTCGAGAACCGCCAGTCGACCCTGCCCATCCGGCTGACCAGCTACACCGGCACGTCCGGCATGACGTACACGGCCGAGCTGCCGTGGCTGCAGAACTGCAACGGCTGGATCGCCGCCTACGACGACCCGGCCGGTGGCAACGCGGCCGTCGCGCCCCAGGTGGCCGACTGTGATCCTCAAACAGGTCCCGGCACCCCGGGGGCCCAGGCGTGGAACCACGTCCGGCAGCTCGCCCAGTCGCTCGGCGTTCTCAACCAGACGAACCCCACGAGCGCCAACCATGCCGTCAGCGCCTACACCAACGGGCATGTCAACAGCGGCAACCCCGGGCCGAACCACATCGAGTTCCAGACCGGACACGAGATCCCGTTCGCCGGGCCGAACGGCCGGTTCCTCGCGACCTCGCTGAACGTGTCCGAGACCAGTTGCGACGTGAACCCGAACCACGCCCTGCTCAACCTCTACCTGACCCAGGGGGCGACCGACACCCCCGTGACCAGCAGGCCCATCGACGCGTGCGCGAACGGACCCCAGATCTCACCGGGGTTCTGGGCGGGCACCTTCATGAGCGACATGCCGATGCTCTACAGCGGCACGAGCGTCGGCATCAAGATGACCAACGCCCAGGGCAGCGGCGCCGGCAACGACCACGCGTTCGACGACGTCAAGCTGCTGGACGTCACGCCGCAGCTCGACAAGGAGTTCATGGTCGACACGGCGCAGGCCACCCGCCCCGTGCAGCTGCTCTTCACCATCACCAACACCGACGACCTGCTCGCCAAGAAGGGCTGGTCGTTCACCGACACGCTGCCACCCGGCATGAAGGTGGCCTACCCGGCCAACGCCGGCACGGACTGCCCCGCCGGGATCGTCAACGCCAACCCCGGCGACACCCAGGTCTCCTTGACCGAAGGTCTCCTGAACGCGGGCCAGGCGTCCTGCAGGTTCGCCGTCGACGTCACGTCCGACGCCGCCGGAACCTTCCTCAACAACGCCTCGAACATGACCCAGCTCTTCGGCCTGAACCCGCCGGGCGAGTCGACCGTCACGTTCACCGAGGCCCCCGCGCCCTCGATCGGCATCCTGAAGGACGCCGTCCCGGACAACTTCACCGGCGCGAACCAGACCATCAACTACCACTACCGCGTCACCAACACCGGGAACACGACGCTGATCAGCGTGGGCGTCAAGGACGACCTGCCCGGCCTGTCCTCGATCACCTGCGACACGACGGTGCTGGGCCAGGGACAGAGCACGGACTGCACCGCGACCTACACGACGACGCAACAGGACGTGGACAACGGATATGTCCACAATGTCGCGTACTCCTACGGAAACGATCCCGTCACCCTTGAGCCGGCCGTCTCGAGTCCGGCGGACAACACCATCAGGGCCCCGGCCGAGCCGTCGATCGGAATCACGAAGGAGGCCGATCCCGACCACTTCGACGGGCCGGGCCAGGGCATCACGTACCGCTATTACGTCACCAACAGCGGGAACGTGACCCTCACCAACGTCGGCGTCGCGGACGACCTGGACGGCATGTCACCCGTGACATGCCAGGAGACGACGCTGGCGCCGGGGCAGAGCACGCTCTGCACCGCGGGCTATGTGACGACCCAGCAGGACATGGACGCCGGGTCCGTCCACAACTCGGCGATCGCGCACGGCTTCGCGCCCGGCGCGACGGATCCGACCGTGTCGCCGCCGGCGGACGTCACCATTCTGACCACCGCCAACCCGGCGATCGAGGTCGTGAAGTCGGCCGACCCGATGACCTTCTCCGCTCCCGACCAGATCATCATGTACCAGTACCACGTCACGAACACCGGAAACGTGACCCTGGACAATGTGGGAATCAACGACCCCCTCCCAGGACTTTCGGGGGTGACGTGTGATCGGCAGACCCTGGCGCCGAATGAGAGCACGGACTGCCACGCCTATTACGGAACGACGCAAGGCGATCTGAACAACGGCTCCATCAAGAACTCGGCGACTGCACTCGGCACAGCGCCCGGTGCGACCGAGCCCACGGAGTCCGGACCGTCCAGCGTCACGGTGACCGCCGAGGCCAACCCGGGCATCACCGTGGCGAAGTCGGCCGATCCGGACTCCTTCTCCGCCGCTGACCAGGACATCACGTACAGCTACCACGTCACGAACACCGGAAACGTGACCCTGGACAACGTGGGCATCACCGATGACCTGCCCGGCCTGTCGGGGGCCACGTGCGGCCAGACGAGCCTGGCGCCGGGAGCGAGTACCGACTGCACCGCCACCTACCGAACGACGCAGGCGGACGTGGACGCCGGTTCCCTTCACAATTCGGCGACCGCCCACGGAACGCCGCCCGGCGGCACGGAGATCGAGTCCCCTCCGTCCGAGGTCACCATTCTGGCCACCGCCACCCCGGACATCACGGTCATGAAGACGGCCGACCGTTCGACCTATTCGTCCGAGGGCGAGACCATCGCGTACGGCTACCTCGTCACGAACACGGGAAACGTGACGCTGGACAACGTCGGAATCACCGATGATCTGCCCGGCCTGTCATCGATCTCGTGCGATGCCACGACGCTGGCGCCGGGTCAGAGCACGGACTGCCACGCCACCTACACGGTGACCCTGCAGGACCTGCTCGCCGGTTCCATCCACAACACCGCGACATCCCACGGCTTCCCGCCCGGCGCTTCGGCGCCGATCGAGTCGGCGCCGTCCGAGGCCACCGTCAACGCCGTCATCAACCCTGAACTCACGATCCAGAAGACGGCCGATCCGACCAGCTTCTCCGCGGCGGGCCAGAACATCACTTACAGCTACCACGTCACCAACGGCGGGAACGTTCCACTGACCAACGTCGGCGTCACGGACGACCTGAACGGCCTGCCGCCGGTCACCTGTGCCACGACGACGCTGAACCCCGGTGAGAGCACGGACTGCTCGGCCGTGTACATCACGACGCAGGCGGACATGGACAGGGGCTCGATCTACAACGTCGCGACCGCGCACGGCACGCCGCCCAACGGCGTGCCCATCGAGTCCGGCCCGTCGGAGGCCACCGTCCTCGCCGTCCCGAACCCGGCGCTCAGCCTGACGAAGTCCGCCGACCCGCCGTCCTTCTCCGCCGCGGGCCAGGACATCACCTACAGCTACCACGTCACGAACGACGGCAACGTGACGCTCGACGGCATCAGCATCACCGACGATCTGCCCGGCGTGTCCACGGCCACCTGCGCGCAGACGACGCTGGCGCCGGGTGAGACCACGGACTGCACCGCCACCTACCGGACGACCCAGCACGACGTCGACTTCGGCGCCGTCTACAACGTGGCGACGGCGCACGGCGTCCCGCCCGGCGCGACCGTTCCCATCGACTCGCCGCCGGCGGACCTCACGATCTACGCGACCGCCAACCCGGCGATCACGGTCCAGAAGACCGCCGACCCGATGACCTACTCGGCGCCCGGCCAGACGATCACGTACGGCTACAACGTCACGAACACCGGAAACGTGACCCTGGACAACATCGGCATCGCGGACGACCTGCCCGGCGTGTCCACGGCCACCTGCCAGCAGACGATCCTGGCGCCAGGCGTGAGCACGGACTGCCACGCCACCTACGTCATCACGCAGGACGACCTGAACAACGGCTCCGTCCACAACACGGCGACCGCGCACGGCACCGCGCCGGGCGCGACGGTGCCCACGGAGTCCGGGCCGTCCGACGTCACGGTGACGGCCGAGTCCAACCCGGGGATCACCGTCGCGAAGTCGGCCGACCCGATGACCTACTCGGCGCCCGGCCAGACGATCACGTACGGCTACAACGTCACGAACACCGGAAACGTGACGCTGAACAACGTCGGCATCACCGACGGCCTGCCCGGCCTGTCCGCGATCACCTGCAACACGACGACGCTGGCGCCCGGAGAAGGCACGGATTGCACCGCCACCTACACGACCACCCAGGCGGACGTGGACGCGGGCTCCATCCACAACTCGGCCACCGCGCACGGCACACCCCCCACCGGAGGACCGATCGAGTCGCCTCCGTCCGACGTCACGATCTCCTCGACCGCCAACCCGGCGATCACGGTGCGGAAGACCGCCGAACCGACGACCTTCTCCGCCGTCGGCGACACGATCACGTACGGCTACCACGTCACCAACGACGGCAACGTGACGCTGGACAACGTCGGCATTGCGGACGACCTGCCCGGCGTGTCCGCGGCCACCTGCCAGCAGACAACCCTGGCGCCAGACGAGAGCACCGACTGCACGGCCACCTACACGACGACCCTGAACGACCTGATCAACGGCCAGATCCGCAACGTCGCGACCGCCCACGGCACGGCGCCCGGCGCGACCCAGCCCACGGAATCGGAGCCGTCCGAGGCCATCGTGTACGTCGCTTCCAACCCGGAGATCACGCTCGAGAAGTCGGCGGACCCGACGACCTACTCGGCGCCGGGCCAGACGATCACGTACACCTACCACCTCACGAACTCGGGCAACGTGCCCCTGGGCGGTGTGGGTGTCGTCGACAACCTGCAAGGACTGTCGGCGGTCACGTGCGGACTGGCGACGTTGAACCCGGGGGAGACCACGGACTGCGTCGCGACCTACGTGACGTCCCAGCAGGACGTCGACAACGGTTCCATCTTCAACGTCGCGACCGCGCACGGCACCGCGCCCAGTGCGACGGCGCCCACGGAGTCCGCCCCGGCGGACGCCACGGTGACCGCCACCACCAGTCCCGGGATCACGCTCCTGAAGACGGCCGACCCGATGTCCTACTCGGCCCCGGGCGAGACCATCACCTACGGCTACCACGTCACCAACGACGGCAACGTGACGCTGAACGACATCGGCATCACCGACGACCTGCCGGGCGTCTCCACGGCCACGTGCCCGGTCACGTCCCTCGCGCCGGGCGAGAGCACCGACTGCACCGCGACCTACACGACCACCCAGCAGGACGTGAACAACGGCTCGATCCACAACACGGCGACCGCGCACGGCACGCCGTCCGGCGCTCCCGTACCCATCGAATCGGGACCGTCCGACGTCACCGTGACCGCCGACGTCAACCCGTCGATCACCGTCCAGAAGTCCGCCGCCCCGGACTCGTTCTCGGCCGCCGACCAGACGATCACGTACGGCTACCACGTCACCAACACCGGAAACGTGCCGCTGACCGGCGTCGCCATCACCGACAACCTGCCCGGCCTCTCCGCCGTCACCTGCGGCGCGACGACCCTGGACCCGGGCGGGAGCACCGACTGCTCCGCGACCTACACGACCACCCAGGCGGACGTGGACGCGGGCTCCATCACCAACTCGGCGACCGCCCAAGGCACGCCGCCCACCGGCGGGCCGATCGACTCGCCGCCCTCGGACGTCACGATCTCCGCGGCCGCCAACCCGGCGATCACGGTCGAGAAGTCGGCGAGCCCGATGACCTACTCGGCCCCGGGCCAGACCATCACGTACCAGTACAACGTCACCAACACCGGCAACGTCACGCTGGACAACGTCGGCATCACCGACGACCTGCCGGGGGTCTCGACGGCCACCTGCCCGTCGACCACGCTCGCGCCCGGCCAGAGCACGAACTGCTCGGCCACCTATGTGACCAGCCAGCAGGACCTGAACGACGGCTCGATCCATAACACCGCGACGTCCCACGGCACCGCGCCCGGCGCGACCGTGCCCACGGAGTCCGGCCCGTCCGACGTCACCGTCACCGCCATCGAGAACCCGGGCATCACGATCGCGAAGTCGGCCGACCCGATGACCTATTCGGCGCCCGGCCAGACGATCACGTACGCCTACCGCGTCACGAACACGGGCAACGTGCCCCTGACCGGCGTGGGCATCACCGACAACCTGCCCGGCCTCTCCGCTGTCACCTGTGACCTGACAACACTGGACCCGGACCAGGCCACGGACTGCAGGGCCACGTACACCACCACTCAGGCGGACGTGGACGCGGGCGCGATCAACAACTCCGCGACCGCCCACGGCACCGCCCCACACGGGACGATCGAGTCGCCCCCGTCCGAGATCACGATCTTCTCGCCCGCGAACCCGGCGATCACGCTCGAGAAGTCGGCGGACCCGACGACCTATTCGGCCGCGGGGGAGACGATCACGTACGGCTACCACGTCACCAACACCGGCAACGTGACCCTGGACAACGTCGGCATCACCGACGACCTTCCCGGCGTCTCCGAGGCCACCTGCCAGGCGACCACGCTCGCCCCCGGCGAGAGCACGGACTGCGCCGCCACCTACCTCACAACCCAGCAGGACGTGCTCAACGGCTCGATCCGCAACGTGGCGACCGCGCGCGGAACGGCGCCCGGCGCGACGGCGCCCACGGAGTCCGGCCCGTCGGACGTCACCGTGACCCTGTCCGCGAACCCGGGCATCACGGTGCAGAAGACGGCCGACCCGATGACCTTCTCGGCCGCCAGTCAGACGATCACGTACGGCTACCGCGTCACCAACACCGGCAACGTCCCGCTGACCGGCGTCGGCATCACCGACGACCTGCCGGGCGTCGCCACGGCCACCTGTGCCGCGACGACCCTGAACCCGGGCGAGAGCACCGACTGCTCCGCCACGTACACGACCACCCAGGCGGACGTGGACGCCGGTTCGATCCACAACTCGGCCACGGCCCACGGCACGCCGCCCACCGGCGGGCCGATCGAGTCGCCCCCGTCCGACGTGACGGTCCTGGCCACCGCCGCCCCGGCGATCCAGCTCCTGAAGACGGCCGACCCGCTGACCTACTCGGCGCCCGGCCAGACCATCAGGTACACCTACCAGGTCTCCAACACCGGCAACGTGACCCTGGACAGCGTGGGCATCACGGATGATCTGCCGGGAGTGTCCGCGGCCGTGTGCCCGCAAACGACACTGGCGCCGGGAGCGACCACGGACTGCTCCGCCACCTACGTCACCACGCAGGGCGATCTGAACAACGGCTCCATCCACAACACGGCCATCGCTCACGGCACAGCGCCCGGCGCGACGACGCCAACGGAATCGGCGCCGTCGGACGCCACCGTCTACGCCGTCGCGAACCCGGGCATCACGGTGGCGAAGTCGGCCGACCCGATGACCTTCTCGGCCGCGGGTCAGACGATCACGTACACCTACCGCGTCACCAACACGGGCAATCTGCCCCTGACCAGCGTGGGAATCACCGACGACCTGCCCGGCGTCTCCGCCGTCACCTGTGACCTGACAACGCTGAACCCAGGCCAGAGCACGGACTGCACCGCCGCCTATCAGGTCACGCAACAGGACATGGCCAACGGCTCCATCCGCAACTCGGCCACCGCCCACGGCACGCCGCCCGGCGCGACGACCCCGACGGAGTCCGAGCCGTCCGAGGTCACCGTGACCGTCGCCCACCAGCCGAGCATCTCGGTGCGGAAGTCGGCAGACCCGGCGACCTTCTCGGCCGCCGGCCAGACGATCACCTACGGCTACCGCGTCACCAACACCGGCAACGAGCTGCTGACCAGCGTGGGAATCACCGACGCCCTACCCGGCGTCTCCGCCGTCACCTGTGACCTGACAACGCTGGACCCAGGCCAGAGCACCGACTGCGCCGCCACGTACACGACCACTCAGCAGGACGTCGCCAACGGTTCCATCACCAACTCGGCGACCGCCCATGGCACGACGCCCGAAGGCGAGCCGATCGAGTCGCCTCCGTCCGAGGTCACCGTCGAGATCGAGGCCATCCCTGCGATCACCGTCACGAAGTCGGCCGCCCCGACGACCTTCTCGGCCGCGGGCGAGACGATCACGTACGGCTACCGCGTCACGAACACCGGAAACGTGCCTCTGACCAGCATCGGAATCACCGACAACCTGCCCGGCCTCTCCGCCGTCACGTGCCAGTCGACAACACTCGCACTCGGCGAGGGCACCGACTGCGCCGCCACCTACGTCACGACCCAGGCGGACGTGGACGCGGGCTCCATCACCAACTCCGCGACCGCCCAAGGCACCGCGCCCGGCGCCACCGAGCCCACGGAATCGGAACCGTCCGAGGTCACCGTCCACGCCGGCGCCGCCCCGACGGCCGGGATCACGGTCCGCAAGAGCGCCGCCCCGACGACGTTCTCCCAGGCAGGCCAGGAAATCCGCTACAGCTACCGCGTGACCAACACCGGCGAGGTGCCGCTGACCGACGTCGGCGTCACCGACCAGCTCCACGGCCTGTCAGGCGTCACCTGCCCGCGGACGACGCTCGCGCCGGGCGACAGTGAAACCTGCACCGCCACCTACACCACCACCCAGGACGACGTGAACCGCGGCTCGATCCGCAACGTCGCGACCGCCCACGGCACGCCGCCCGGCGCGACGACACCAACACAGTCGGGGCCGTCCGAGGCGACCGTCCACGGCACCACCAAGCCCGGGCTCACCATCCACAAGAAGGTGCGTCCCAAGACGTTCTCCAAGGTGGGCCAGACACTCCACTACTCCTACCGGGTGACCAACACCGGAACCGTCGCCCTCGACAACGTCCGCATCGAGGACAAGCTGCACGGCCTGTCCGCGATCCGGTGCCCGAAGCGGAACCTCGCGCCGCGCGAGTCCATGACCTGCACCGCGACCTACCGCATCCGCGCCAAGGACCTCAGGAGCCTGGTCGTGCGAAACCGTGCCATTGCCAAGGGAACACCACCGGCATCCCGTGTCCCAGTGGCCTCCAGGCCCGCCAAGGTGGTTGCCTACGGCCACGTACCCGTAACCGGATGACGGACGAGACCATGGCGCAGCTACCCCAGGCACTTCTCATCGGCACGGCGGCGACAGTCACCGCCGCCGTGCTGGCAGCAGGCTTCCCCTCTCCCGCGGACGCGTTCCAGCGAGGGGGCACCGGAGGCCAGACCAAGGCCGCAGGCACACAGGTGGCCACGCTCAACACCAACGCGCACCGGTACGCCAGTCCCGGAAAGCGTGCGAAAGGCAAGATCCGGTCCCGCTGGTTCGGCCGCTCCTCCGCGCTCCCGGTGATCGAGACACGCCCCGGCTGGGTCCGCGTCCGCCTGGCACAGCGACCGAACGGCTCGACCACCTGGCTCCGCAACGAGGACGTGAAGCTCGGCAACACGCCCTACCGCATCGTCATCGACCTCTCCAGCAAGCACCTGAACCTCTACAAGGACGGCCGCCGCATCATGTCGGCGCCGGCAGGAGTGGGAGCTCCCGACGACCCGACCCCCACCGGCAGGTTCTTCGTGGCCTTCCGCCAGGGCCCACCCCGTCCCAACAACGGGTACGGCCCCTTCATCCTCGTCACGTCCGCCCACTCCCGCCGCATCTCCAACTGGGAGCGCTCGGGCGACGCCGTCATCGGCATCCACGGCCCCCTCGGCGGCGACCGGGCCATCGGAACCCGGGGCGCCCGCATCTCCCACGGCTGCATCCGCCTCCACAACAGATCCCTGCTCCGCCTCCGCCGCGTCCCCCCGGGCACCCCGGTGGACGTCGTCCGCTGACCCGCGACGGCTAGTCGCGGCTGAGGTAGGTGAGGACGGCGAGGACGCGGCGGTGGCCGCTGTCGTCCGGGGAGAGGCCGAGCTTGGCGAAGATGTTGCCGATGTGCTTGTGGACGGCGTTCTCGGTGATGACGAGCCGGGACGCGATCGTGGCGTTGTCCTTGCCCTCGGCCATCAGGCCCAGGACCTGGCGTTCGCGCGGCGTCAGGACGGCGATCGGGTCGTGGACGTCGCGGGTGAGGAGCTGCGCGATCACCTCGGGGTCCATGACGGTGCCGCCGGCGGCGACCCTCCGCACGGCGTCGACGAACTCGCTCACCCGGCTCACCCGGTCCTTGAGGAGGTAGCCGACGCCGCCGCGTCCATCGGAGATCAGCTCGCCGGCGTACTGCCGCTCGACGTACTGGGAGAGGACGAGCACGGGCAGGCCGGGGTTCTCGCGGCGGGCCCGGAGGGCGGCGTGGATGCCCTCGTCGCGGAAGTCCGGCGGCAGCCGGACGTCGACGATGGTGAGGTCCGGCCGGTGCTCGGCGACCGCCGCGAGGAAGCCGGGGGCGTCCTCGGCGATCGCGGCGACGTCGAACCCCCTGGACGTCAGCAGCAGCTCCAGCCCGCTGGAGAGCAGGACGTTGTCCTCGGCGATCACGACCCGCACGGCAGGCTCACCGTGATCGTGGTCGGGCCGCCGACCGGGCTGTGGACGCGGAACGTGCCGTCGAGCGCCAGGACCCGCCGCCGGATCCCGGCGATGCCGGTGCCCCGCGTCTCGTCCACGCCGCCGATCCCGTCGTCGGTGACCTCGACCGACAGCCGGTCGCCGTCGCGTGCGACGCGGACGGCGGTCCGGGTGGCCACGCTGTGCTTGGTGGCGTTGGTGATCGTCTCCGCGATGGCAAAGTAGGCCACGGCCTCGACCGCGGCGGGGACCGTTCCGAGCTCCCCGATGTCGAGGGTCGTGGTGATCGCCGACCGGGTGACCAGCGCGGTCAGCGCGCCGTCCAGGCCGCGGTCGGCGAGGATCGGCGGGTAGATCGTCCGGATCACCTCCCGAAGTTCCACCATGGCCTCCTCAGTCCCCTCGTGCGCCTCCCGCAGGAGCCTCTCCACCATCCGGGGGTCCTCGCCCAGCGACTCACGGACCACGCCCAACCGCATCGCGATGGCCACCAGCCGAGCCTGGGTGCCGTCGTGCAGGTCGCGTTCGATCCGGCGAAGCTCCGCGCCATGCGCGTTCATGGCCCCGGCCCGGGTCTCGGTCAGCGTCTCCACACGCTCCGCCAACCGCTCCGCGGCCGAAGGCATCAACAACGCAACGCAAATCCGGGCGTGCAGCCGCGCCAGCAGCGGAACCAGCCAGTACGTCAGGGCCGCCAAGACGACGAACTGCCCGACGCCCAAGGTCAACGCCGTCCCCCACCCGGACAGCGGAACACCGGCCCCGAAGCCGCCCGCGCGAGTGCCGTCCGGCAACGCCCACCAGAAGGGCACCGTGACGGCCGTGGCCACCGCGTTCCCGGCGCACAACACCGTGACGAGCCCGAACGACAAACTCGTCACGATCCAAGTGCACAACCACCCCAGCACACGCCAGGCGCCGACGCGGACGGGCCCGGACCCCGGAGAGGCCAGCAACCGGTCGGCACGGCCCCGATGCCAGGACGCCCAGGCGCGCGTCGTCGGCGGGACGACGAGGACGGGCAGCACGAGCAGGGCGACCGCGGCGGTGAGCAAACTCCCCAGCAGATAACCCAGACCACGCACCATGGCCGATGGTCGACCGCCCCCAAGATGGTTCATTCGCACAAGTTTGAGCCATGGCGTCCGATGTCGGCACTACAGCCAACTACCCCTTCTTCTCACAGGTGAGCTGTATCGTCCGCGTCCCGTCGCCAGACCTAGCGTCACCACCCATGACGACATCACCGACTCGGCGTGGCCGATCCCTCCTGGCCCTGGCAGCCATCGTGGCCGGAACCCTCTCCACCGGCTGCACGTCCGGCGCGAGCGCCGCCGGCGGGCACACCGACCAGAACCGGCTCGAGCGCGACGCCGCCGCGATCACCGCCCTCGGCGTGACGGGCGTCCAGGCCCGCCTGATCACCCCCGAGGGCCGGAACCTGACCGCCACCAGCGGCGTCGCCGACACAAGAACCCAAAGCCCGGTCTCCCCGGACGGCTACTTCCGGATCGCCAGCGTCACCAAGGCCTTCACGGCCACCGTGATCCATCAGCTGATCAGCGAGAACACGCTCCGCCTGGACGACACCGTCGAACGATGGCTCCCCGGCGCGGTCTCCAAGAACGGCAACAACGGCCGCAAGATCACGATCCGCCACCTGCTCCAGCACACCAGCGGCATCCACGACGACTACCCCGACTACACCTCGGCGGAGGACTTCCACCAACACCGGAACGACACCTACACGGCCGAGCAACTCGTCGCCAGGGCCATGAACCACCACCCGGACTTCCGGCCCCCCGGCAAGGACTGGATGTACTCCAACACCGGCTACGCCCTGCTCGGCATGATCATCCAGCGGGTCACCGGACACCCCTGGCACGAGGAGGTGCGGACCCGGATCGTCCGCCCGCTCGGTCTCCAGCACACCTTCTGGCCGGGCAAGTCACCCACCCTTCCCCAACCGCACGCGCACACCTACCAGCAGTTCAAGCCCGGTGAACCGATCGTGGACGTCACCGAGCAGGTCGCCCTGGCCAACAACGGAGAAGCCGGACTCGTCTCCACGACCGCCGACCTCAACCGGTTCTTCCGCGCCCTCCTCGGCGGCAGACTCCTGCCCCCGACGCAGCTGGCACAGATGAAGCAGACCGTCCAGATCAACAAGCGGTTCGAACCCCTCATGCCAGGCGCCCGCGACGGCCTGGGACTCTTCTCCCACCCCCTGACCTGCGGCGGCACCTACTGGGGCCACGAGGGCGGCGACCTCGGCTGGATCACCGCCACCGGCACCACCGCCACCGGCCGCACCGTCACCGTCTCCCTGACAGGCGTCCAAGCCAAGTCCCAGGACGACGTCGTCCGCATCTCACAGGCCGAGAACAAACTCGTCGACGACGCCCTCTGCGCGCCCCCGAAGCCCGACCACGCATCACCCTGACGCCCCGCCGCCGCCGACCACACGCGAAGCCGCAGCCGCACCGGTCGGCGAGGTCGGGCCGTCACCTCCCCAATGAAGGGACTGCAGGGGCCGCCTCAACCGTGTTCAACTATGCGATATGGGTGCAGCGGTAACGAGCCTGATCGCGGTGGTGGGAACTCTTCTCGGCTCCTTGGTCACGTACTCCTTCCAACGTCGGATCTCGGAACGAACAGAGAAATTCTCGTTGGAGCGGCAACTGCGAGAACAGCAAGTCTCGGTGCTGAGTGAATTCGCCCGTGCGGTGGCCGACTACCGAGGCGGCCAGACCGACCTCTGGCATCGCGCGAACGAGAACGCCGGCAGCGCCGCCCACGAGGAGGCACGCCTGCGTTCCCATCGGCTGCGCGCCGTGGTCAACCAGGAGTTGTATCGCTTGAAGATCCTGGTATCTGATCCAGCGCTGACCCAAGCCGCCGAGGCGGCGCTCGCATCCATTTGGAACCTGCCCGACCATGAAGATCGGCGGTCTTTCGAAGACGGTCGCTTGCAGTCCAGTCACGCCATCGATCAATACGTCCAGCTGGCCAACCGCTACGTCCAGGTCAGCTTCACCGGACGAGAGCCACAATAACCACGCACCAGCGCTCGAGACCGCAGAACCATTCGAACGGGTCGTAGCAAGACAGACCCGAGTCAGTCAGCGCTCCCGCAAGTGACGGCGGCCAGCGGCTGCCAGGCCCAGGACCGTTCGGGACCGATCTGGTTAACCAGCTCCAGCGTGTCGAGGGTGAGAGAACGGCGCGGTAGCCGTCGGCCAAGGGCGGTGATCAGCGGACCGGCAGGTCGTGAGGCCGTGCTGTAAGCCAGGGTGATGTGCGGAATCCAAGGCACCTGAGAGTCCAAGTCGTCTCGACCGGCGATGGCGCGGGACGCGGCCCGGACCGCATGGCGAAAAGGCCGCAGCGCCTCAAAGGGCTCGACGAGCAGAACGATGGCCTCGGGGTGGTAGGCCACGCTGCCGATCTCGACACGGGCGGGCGCGATGGCGGCGAGGCGCTTGCGCGTCTCACGGAGCACCTTCTCCGGGACCGTGTCGGAGGGTGGACCCACGACCATTGCGGTGATGTGAAGCCACTCCAGCGGGGTGAAGTGAAGATCGGCGGCGAAAGGCGCGAGACGCTCCTGGGCAAGCCGGGCCAGAGCGACGGCCTCGGGCTGATCGCCCACAAGGATGTGCCAGTAGAGGACTTCCTCACCCGGTAGTTGGTCACGGCGCTTCTGCCAACGGTCGATCATTCGGGTCGGCAAGGGGCTCACAGCTGCTCCTGCAGGACGTGAGGGAAAACGGCGGCGCTGCCCCATCGGCCATGCCGGCCTTCGTGCCACGCGGACGTCGGCCCCGGATGGTTATCTCCGGATCGCCAGCGTCACCAAGGCATTCACGGTCACCGCGATCATGCAGCTGGTCAACGAGAACAAGCTCAGCTTGAACGACACCGTTGAACGATGGCTCCCCGGCGTGTTGTCCAGGAACGGCAACAAGAGGCCGCAAGATCACAATCCGCCACCTGCTCCAGCACACCAGCGGCATCCACGACGACTACGGTCACGCGACGCCTGTGCCGCGACCGGTGGCCCCCGCCCGCCCATGGTCGACCGCGTGCCGCGGTATGGGGGCGACATCAGTGGAACGTATGCCGACCTAAGCTCGGAGTGTGATCTCCTTCGAGAATCTCCATGCGACGGATCTGTTGCGTCTGTGCCCGGAGGCGCAGACCTGGGGACGCGCCGAGGTGCTACGGCACACTGCGGAGATCATGTGCCATGTCGAGGCCGAGGTGAAGATCTTCGAGCGGGATGACACGATCTTCGCCGAGCAGGATGTTCCGGTCGTCCTGCTGGCGACGGAACTGGCGGCGTGGCGACGGGTTGCCGAGCGGTTGCGATCTGACTACCGGTCGAGTGATCTTCAGGGGCTTGAAGAGGGAGCCGTTCTCATCAGGAGCGACGGTGAAAGATGGTGCCTCGGCTCGGTCTTCGCGCCGGACGGTTGGACGCGTCCAATGTCGGGCGGCGACCTGGCTGCCCTGGTGGACTCTTTCGTGCAGCAGGTGATCAGTAGGAGTCGCGTTGAGCTAGGCCTCGACCTGGCACCACTCTTCGGCGGATAGGGCGGCGGGCCATTCGGTGATCAGGGCTCTGCCGTCGCCCCGGTCCTTCAACCCCAGGACCGTCGGAGAACCGCGGATTTGTGCCGACGGAGCGGGATCGACGACAGTCGGCCCGTTCGTTCCGGAGTCGAACGGGGGTCAAACGATCAAGGGGCCGGTCTCCTTGGAGACCGGCCCCTTGCTTCAACCTGTCGGGGTGGCGGGATTTGAACCCACGACCTCTTCGTCCCGAACTATCGGCAATCTTGGTTCAACGCCCTCGGTGCCAGGTCGGCGAGTGTGGGGACGTGCGTGCTGATGAGGGACTGTGAGCCTCTGTTGCTGTACTCCGGCGCTGTACGAAACCCGCCCTGACCAGGGGGGAGCGTCCGGCGAACTGAGTCGCTCATGTACAGCATCCGCGTTCCTCGGACCCTGCTCTTGCTGGCTGGTCTCGTCTTCGACGTCATCGTACGTGCCGCTACGTCCGCGAGCCGCACGGATGCGGAGACGTGAGGGCCGCGGCTTCCCTGTCCGCCCACATGGTTGGGGCCGGTCGATGGCCGTAGGCCACCCCGAAGGGGCGACCGAAGGGAGTCAGCCGGCGCCGTTGCGGCAATTCCAGATCAAGCGTCGCCAACGTAGAAGCCGCTGCCCGGAACCAGCCGTTCCCAGCCTGCGCGCTCGTCGTAGCCTGCGCACCGGTCCGGAGTGCTCATTCGCGCGGATGGCCCGTACCCCGTGACAGACAGATTCGCGCGAATGAGTGCTCCGGTGCGCGGGGGGCTGGGGGCTGCGAAGCCCCCGCTTCGGGCACGTTCAACCGGTCACGTCGGCTGGCTCGGTCACGTGCTCGTCGGCCTGGTCCTCGTCGCCGGATGCTGCTCACGTGCGGTGGCCATGGCGCGGACGGTGCGGGCATGGCCCCGGTGAGGTTCCTCCGCCTGGATGGCGGCCCGATCTGTGTCCAGGGGCGCCGTCAGCGGGCTTCGCGCCGGGACCGGCCCGGAGAGGCCGCACGCCCGGCGCGAAGAGCCGAGGGCGGCGGCCCCGGCGGCCCGCTTGCGGGCCGCCCTTGAAGACGTAAAGAAAGTTCTCATCCGGCCTGCGCCGAGCCCGCCGGAGTCGACATGTTGCCTGGTCAGCGGCCTGTGGTGTCAGTTTTCCTGCTTGATCGCATGATCGCCGGTCGTAGCTTCCGTGTGAGCGATCCGTAGCGGAGGGCGATATGGCCAATCCCAGGGCACGGCTGGAGAAGCTCGGTGCTGCTCTTGAAGCAGCGGGGCTGAGGACGCGTCTCGCGATGGAAGATCCGCCACTGCTGCACGTCAAGTACCTCGGACCTCCGGAGGCCCAGGAAACGATCGGGTGCGGCGAGAGGGACGGAGCGCTCTGGTTTCAGTGGGCGGCACAGGAGGTTCTGCTCGGTAGGGCCGACGACATCCCTGGTGCAGCTCAGCGAGTGAGCTACGTGCTGGGAGCGTGCGATGGGTGAGCGGCCGTTGAGTATGGCTGAGGCGGCGGCGTGGGCTCCGGCGGCGCGTGCGCTGGTGGTGGAGTTGGCCGCGCGTGGCCTTGCCGCGAGGGTGCTTGGGCATGGTGCGGTGTGGGCGCGGAACCCGGTTGGGGAGCCTGCCCCTGACGACCTCGTGGGCGCGGCGTTGTCGCCGGGGCTGAACCAGGAGGTGTGGTGCCGTCCGGACTGGCCGGATCGCCGGTTGTGGTGGTTCTGGGCCTGGTCAGGGCCGAACCGTGGCGACTCGCCGGAGTTGGAGCCCTTGTATCCGGCGACTGAGACGACGTTGACGGCGGACGCTATCGCGCGGGTGTTGGCGGTTCCGTTCGCTGACGGTGGGGCCTCGTGATGGGCGGCCAGTGGTCCCGTCCGTCCCCCGGCGAGGTCCCTCGCGATTCCTGCGGTCGAACGTTGGCCGGGGCGGTCGGTGGTGCCGGTGGTGGTCCTGGTGTGCGTGCTCCTGCGGCGGGGGTGAGTGCTGGGCAGATCGCGCGGGCGATTCAGGGGGAGTTCGGGTGGGTGGAGTCTGCGTGGTTCGGCGAGCACACGCGTACGTGGTGGGCGGTGGTGCGGGTGCGTGGCGGGTCGCGCCTGGTGGAAGCGATGAGTCCTCGGGAGTTGCGTGATGCGGTGGTTCAGGCGGACCGGTGGCCCTGGCCGAGTGCAGGCCCACGGGCCACAGGACCCCAGCCCACAGGAGCACAGCGGGCCGTCCGCCGTCCCCCCGCCTAGCGACCAGGCGGACGAGTTGCCGCCCGTTCAGCGGGACTCACCATCCGTCCCCGGGGAGCCAAGCGGAGCGCTGCCGCTGGCTGAGGCAGTGCTCGATGCGGCGTCGGAGCTTCGAGACGCGGTCGGCGCTCCGGTGCCAATGGAAACCGCAGGGCTCGTCCTCGACCTGATGTTCGGGGCCTTTGATCAGTTCCTCGGGGTCCTGTCGAGGATTCAGGACGCGATGCAGTCCGCCTATGACGCCACCGTGGCGACCGGCCCTGTCTGGGACGACGCGGACGCCGCGCGGGTGCGAGCCAAGGCGCAAGCGCTGAACGAGGCCATGTCGAACCTGGCCTCGTGTCGCGACACCCTCGGCGGCGCTCACATGCTCCTCAGCCACTCCACCTTCGCTCTGGCCGACTACACCGCACCGGGCGACATGACAGGGGAGACGGCAGAAGACCCGGCGGGAGATTCCGCCGGAACCGACAAGGAGGCAAAGACCGATGAGTGACATGCCGATGATGGGCACGCTGCGGGTCACGACGTGGAACCTGAACAACGGCGGGATCGACGGCGGCACCGACGACTCCCGGCTGCGGGGGATCCTGGAGCAGATCGCGGCGGTCGGCCCGCATGACGTGGTGTTCCTCCAGGAATGCAAGTGGAGACATGACGGGTCCCTGCGTCTCCACCAGGTCGCCGAGTATCTGGACATGTCCGGCGGCCGGTACTTGGTGGCCGCTCCCCTCTATGGGTGCGACCTCGCGATCCTGGTGCGGGAGACCAGCACGCTGCGTGTCGTGCGGGAGCGTCACGAGACGGGCGCGGGCCCGTGGTTCCACGCCCTGGCCCGGGTCGAGATCAAGATCGGGAACAGGACCGCGACACCGCGCCGCGTGGACCTGTGCGGGATCCACCTCGCGCCGTCCAACCCCAGTACCCGCACGTTGGAAGCCGAGATGTTCAACCTGCTCGGCAAGGTCAACGCGATCGCGGCCGGTGACTTCAACGCCCGCGCCCTGGCCGAACGCGACCTGCCCGAGGACCTGGACCTGTCCAACGGCAAGATCCTCCGCAAGCTCGACACCACCCCCGCCCAGATCATCGCCGCTGCGGGGTTCGTCGACCTGGGCGAACAGGCGGGCGACCTCACCCCCACCGTGGGGCACGGCGCCAAGACCAACGTGCCGCACCGGGCCGACCGCATTCTCACCAACATCGAAGGCGTCCAGGTCATGGAACACGCGGTGCTGTCCGCCGAGGTCGGCGGCCGTCGCCTGTCCGACCACGACGGCGTCACCACCCTGATCCGGGTCCCGCTGTGAGGTGGCCACGCATCCGACGGACCTGGTTTCAACGGGACGGCTCAGGCCCAGATATGGGCTGGATGCTCGAACCCGACAACTGGGAAGACGTAGAAGCCAGCGCACGGCGGGCACGCAAGGCAATGGCCGGATCCCCGGTCACGGCGGGCTGGGTCCTCGACGTCCAGCCTCACCAGGTGGAGGGATACATGGGCGTCTCGCTGTGGGTGACCCTGCTCGGCCTCGGGGGCCGGGTGAACGGACGCCGGATCTGGATCGAGGCATCCGCCATCCAAGACCTCCTGAACGTGGCCGACCGGATCCGCTCCCAGGAGTTCCGCGAGGCCATGGGCGACCTCGGCGACACCTACACCTGAGCCGGAGTCACCTGGCCTGACAGCCGAAGCCTGCTGCGGAATGTTCTTGACGATGAAGCGCGCTGCCCACGCGGCGCGCTTCATCGTTGCTTACGGTCGTCGTGCGGCTACGTGAGTCAGAAACCCGGCCTCCTGCGCCAACTTGTCCTTGGCGCGGCTCGCTCCGGCTGTGCTTCAGTGGTGCGTGTGACAGTTGGCAGATTTTCTGCGACGGGGTCTCTCCAGGTCAGAAGCACTGCGGGACTGCTGCTGTCACTTTTTCTGACAGTGAGGGTGGCAGCGGACCCTAACTTGCCAGTGTGGCGAAGGGAGTGCTCGTGTCGGAGCAGATGACCACTGGGCAACGGGTCGCTCGTGCGCGTCGTCGGAAGGGTTGGGATCAGGCGACGCTCGCGGACACCATGGAGCGCTCGGTCAGCTGGGTGACCAAGATCGAGAACGGGCGGTTGCCGCTCGATCGCGCCAGCGTCCTGGCGAAGCTCGCCGAGGCGCTCGATGTCGAGATTCCCGAGCTGACCGGACAGCCCTACCGGCATGAGACGGCAGAACTCGACTCCGGGCACGCGACGATCCCTGAGCTTCGGCTCGCGCTCCAGCAGGCCACCATGCCGGGTGGTGCCGCCCTGATCCGGGGCCGGGAGCCGAGCACCCTGGAGGAGCTTTCCGGTCAGGTGGCACTGGCAGAGAAGCTGCGGCAGGATGCGCGGTTCTCGGCGCTCGGCGACATCCTCCCTCAGATCATCACGGACCTGACGCTCCACACAGCCGACCGCACGGCACCGAACCGGGATCGGGCAGAGGCGCTGATGCTCCGGGCCTGCCACATGGCGCGCGTGACGTCCAACCTGCTCGGTCATCACGACCTTGGGTGGACGGCGGTTCAGCGGGAGCTGGTAGCCGCCGATCGAGTCGGCGCTCCCGAACTCGTGGCTGCGTCCGCGTGGGATCTGTGTGGGGTCTGGCTCCATGAGGCATCTCTGGACGGGGCCAAGTCCGCTGCCCTGGCCGCCCTGGACGACATCGACGAACACATGGGCTCAAGCGAGCCGACCCTTCAGGCGTTGTGGGGCGCTCTGCACCTGCGGGCCGCTGTGTCGTATTCGCGGCTGCTCAACCGTTCGGAGGCGGAGGCCCACCTCGGGGAGGCGGAGCGGGTCGCTGCCTCACTCCCTCCGAACGGGAACGTCTACCAGACGCAGTTCAACCGGGTGAACACGCGGATTCACGCCGTTGAGATCAGCCTCGAACTCGGCCGTCCGCGCGATGTCGTCTCCCGATCGGAGTTGGTAGAGGTCGCGGACATCGCCTCTGGGGAGCGTCAGGCGCACTACTGGACCTGCCGGGCGGCTGGGATGGCCATGAATCGCAAGGAAGACAAGGCGGTGGACGCGCTGCTGACGGCCGATCGGATCGCACCTCAGCACGTGCGCAACCGTCCCCTCGTCCGGAACCTGGTGCGGGACCTGCGGAGTAGCGGCAAGCACTCGAAGGGGAGGGAGATCAGGGCCTTGGCTGCCAAGATGGCGCTCGACTGATCCCGAGTCCGAAGCCTGTGACCCGCTTCACATCCCGTGCTGTCACCTTGCCGGGACGTTGGAGACCTACTCAGGAGTGGAAGCGCACCCATCGGTACACATCGGGAACGGTGATGGTCACGAACACTGGTCTTACCGAGATTGAGCGTCAGCGGTTGCAGAGGGAACTCGCGGAGATCGCTGCCGAGATCGCTGAGATTCAGCGGATGACGCAGAAGATCCAGGCTCGGGTCACAGGTCCTTCGTCCGCTCGTCAAGCTCGTCCAGCCTGATCCGCTGCTGCCGGAGACTCTCCCTGATCTCCTTGAGCTGGGCCCACAGGAGTGTGAACTCCTGGCTCGGCTCATGGGGGGAGTCTCCGGCTTCTTCATGCTCGGGCTTCGAGAGGACGACGCTCGGGCTTCCCTGCCTGCTCTGGATGAGGTGCTCCTCGCGGAGCACGGTCAGGGCCCGCTCCACGGTGGCCTTCGCCACGCCGTACCGGTCAACGAGTTGAGCGATCGACGGTAGGGGCTCGCCAACCGGCAAGCGGTCTGAGGCGATGTCGTTCCGCAGGTCATCGGCGATGCGTACGTACACCTTGCGCCGGTCCACGGACCCGTTACTTCCCATGTCAGCAGACTACCCGGCTGACGCAGGTACCTGCGTTCCCAGGAAACTTCCGGCCAAGTGCTTGACGTTCCTACTTTCCTAGGTAACCTATGAAAGTAGGAAGTCGGTTCAAGCCTGGAGGTTGGACATGCGCAACATCCCCGTCGACACCACGAACCTCGCGTTCGTCTGCGTCTCCCCGCCGCGCCCGAAGCTGGTCAACCAGGAAACGGGAGAGGTCAAGGTCGACAAGAACGGCGACGCCGTCTACCAGGTCGGCCTGTCCGCCGCGAACATGGAGGGCCGCGTGGACCTGGTCACCGTCGCCGTGACGGGAGACCCCGGCGTCACCCTCGGACAGGTCGTCACGCCGGTTGGCCTCGTCGGCTTCTACTGGGAGCAGACGATCAACGGGTCGAGCCGTTCGGGAGTGTCGTTCCGCGCGGAGCGGATCGTTCCTGTCGGTGTCGAGACTGCGGCGGCTGCCTGACATGAGCGAGACGACGCTCTACCTGGTGCTTGGGGTCCTGGCCGCTGCGGCGGCCGGGCTCTGGGCCTGGCGTCACTGGCACCCGCTGTCCTTCTGGTACTGCGTGGGGTTCCCGCTGCGGGCGGTCTGGGTCTACCTGACCTGGAGGGCCGTAGCCTCCGGCTGCAAGGTGACCCGTACGAAGCGGACCTGGCGATTCACACTGGACTCGCTCCCGGTCATCGGCACGGCAAGCCGTACGGCCGGGATGGTGGTCGAACGTCGGCGGTTCCGCCTGGTGGACGTCCAGCAGGCTCCCCGGCTTGGCCTCGTCCTGCCGACGCCGTCCGGTTGGCGGCTGCGGGTCAAGCTGCACGAGGGCCAGATCCCCAGCGACTACAGCGCGGTAGCGGAACGCCTGGCGCACTCCTGGAAGGTGCATGGAGTCCGGGTGTTGCCGCACAAGCCGGGGAAGATCACGCTCCTGGCGACTCGGCGCGACCCGCTGACGAAGGTCACCGCCAACAGTGCTCCTCCGACGCTCCTCGTCGTGCGGCCTGGCGTCCTGGAGAACGGGGAGCCCTGGGTCATCGACTTCCGGACCGTGCCGCACTGGATGCTGGTCGGCGCGACGCAATCCGGGAAGTCGAACCTCGCCAACGCCCTGATCAGGGACCTGGCTCCTCAGCCTGTTGGCATCGTCGGCCTCGACCTCAAGGGCGGCGTGGAGTTCACCCCGTACAAGCCGCGGCTCTCCGCCCTCGCCACGACACGGAAGGAGTCCGTCGAGCTGCTGGAAGACCTGGTGGACGAGTTGGGACGCCGGATGGACATCTGCACTGCCAACGGCGCGCGCAACATCTGGAAGCTGCTGCCCGACCTGCGGCCGATCCCCATCGTCGTCCTGGTGGACGAACTCGCGGAGCTCTTCCTGATGGCGGACAAGTCCGAGAAGGAGGAGGTCGCTCGGACGGCAACCGCGCTTCTCCGGATCGCGCAACTCGGACGTGCCTTCGGCGTCTTCCTCGTCCTCTGTGGCCAACGCATCGGCTCGGACCTCGGTCCCGGCGTCACCGCCCTGCGCGCTCAGCTCTCCGGCCGCGTCTGCCACCGCGTCAACGACCCCGAAACCGCCAACATGGCCCTCGGCGACCTGGACCCGGCGGCCCTGGAAGTGGCGCGCGCCATCGCTCCCGAAACCCCCGGTATCGCGGTCGTCGTCGGTCAGGACGGCACATGGCATCGGGCACGGTCCGTCTACGTCGCTGAGGAAGAGGCCGAACAGGCCGCCCGCGACTGCGCGCCGCTCGCTCCCACTTGGGACGAACTCCTCGGTCGCCCGGCGACCCTCAACGCCGCGTAACCCGCCTCACCCCTACGGCCTGGCGTGGGCCCTCATCACGCCACGTCCCTACCCGACCCATGCCTGAGGAGGCTCCTATGGCTGCTCGCCTCTTGTCCGTCGTGCCGTCCCAGCTCGCCAGCTCGGTGGCGATCGAGTGGGACGCAGACCCCGGCCTGCACCTCGCCCGCTGCGATTCCTGTGCCGCGCACCTGCGCTCCTCCTGGCTCGGCGCGGTGGAGGTGTGGGCCGAGGAGCACCGTTGCGACCCCGAACTTGCGACGCTCCTCGCGGAGACCAACCTCCGGAGGGCCGCCTGATGCGGCGTCTCGCCGGGGCGTTGGCCGACTCAGGGCCGGTGCTGATCCTCGCTGGGATCGCTGCGGCGGGATCGTTCACCCACATCCGCGATACCGCTCGCCAGCACGGTCAAGGCGGCTGGATGGCTTGGGCCGTGGCGGTCTGCATTGACCTGACCTGCGTCATGGCGGCCCGTGAGAGGGAGCGAGACAAGCGCACTGCCCGACCAACAGGGCGGCTGTCCTGGCCGACGGTCGTCCTGACTGGGGGCATCCTGCTCTCCCTCGCCGCGAACCTCGCTCAGGCTGACCGGAGCATCTGGGGGTGGCTCACGGCGGCCACCCCTGCCGGAGCCTTCCTCGTCGCTGTCTCCATGCTGGAACGCCGGGCTGCTGGTGCGAGCCGCGAGGCTGCTGGGGGCTCTCCGGTGTCGCTGGTGCCGCCCTCGTTCGGCAACGCGGAAGCCGAACCACCCTCGCCAATCCCGGCCCGCGAGGTCTCGCGTGCCACGGACATCCCGGCCGCTCACGACCAGGACGACCGCGAGAACGCGCCGGTGGAGACCCCCGTCCCAGCTCGGGCTACCCCTCGGCCGGCGGCGCCCACCAAGCCCGCTCCGGCAACGCCGCTGCTCGCCTTCGCTCGCCGCGTTGCCGACGAACACCACACCCAGCACGGACAGACGATCACCGCTGACGCCCTGCGCGCTCGTCTGGGTGTCTCCGACCAACTCGCCCGCGACCTGCTCGGCCACCTGGCCGCCGCCTGACCCAAGGAGATCACGCCATGACCGACCTCATTCGGCCCTACCAGCTCTTCGACCGCCTCGGCCTCATCATGGGCCTGCGCGCCCTGGCCACCTTCCTGGAGAACAACCCGGCTGTTCCGGTGCCCGGCGGCACCGTCGATCTGACGCACTTCACCCCGAGGGCCGTCAGCGACCCGTGTCAGCGGGCCCAGATCGACGCCATCGCCGCCCTCCTGGACGTCACGGCGGGGGAGTTGATCGAAGGCGGGCACTACGTCGCGGCCAAGCACTTCGGACCGGTCGCATACCGCGCGGTGTTCATCCCCACTTCCCACCGTCACGCTCACAGGGCGCTGATGTCGTACGCCGAGAACTTCGACCAGGCCACCGTCGAGGAGCGGAACGCCGAGCCCGGACGGGTCGCCTGATGGCCGCCGAGAAGGTCGCGGAGGGTTGGCGGCTGCGGTGCCGCTCCTGCTCCACCACCGCCCCCATCACCTGGACGGCCCTGCTCAGCAAGCGAACCGGCCCGAACTGTTCGGCCTGCGGAGCGGACGGAGTGACCGCCCAAGACGCCGTCACGGGTCAGGCGATCGCGTTCCCGCGCCCGCTGGTCCCGCCCGTCGAGTGGTGGCAGTGCTGCAACTGCGGCGGGACGGGCCTGGACGCCTACGGCGACGCCTGCTCTCACTGCGAGGGCCTCGGCCACTGCACCTGACTTCAGCCGCCCCCGGCGTGGTCGCACGAGCCGCCAAGCACATACATGCCACGTCGGGGGCCATCTCCTCAACCGCCTGTTGATCGGATTGGAGACACCCCATAGTGCCTCACCCCGTCGTCACACCTGATGACGCCCGGCTGATAGCGCAGATCCTCGACCGCCCGGACTTCGACCGCTGGGCCTCCCGTGCCCGATCCACGGGCGGGTGCTCGCAGCCGATCTTTCTGCACGGAACCGTGGACCACGTTCACACGGCGACGGGGGAGAGCCTCCACCACTACAGCACGGGCAGTGAGCCGGACGGCGCGCTCCCGGTCGCCTGCAAGACCCGGCGTGCGACGCGTTGCCCGGCCTGCGCCGAGATTTACCGCGCAGACACCTACCAGCTCATCCGCGCGGGCCTGGCCGGTGGCAAGGGCGTCCCGGAGACGGTGACCAAGCACCCGGCCGCATTCGTCACCCTCACCGCACCCTCGTTCGGCCTCGTACACGCTCGCCGGGAACGGTCCGGCGGACGCGTCGAACGCTGCCACGCCCGCCGCGACGCCGAGACATGCCCGCACGGCGTTCGGATGTCGTGCACCGCCAAGCACGCGGCAGACGATCCCCGCCTCGGCGCTCCGCTGTGCCCGGAGTGCTACGACTACTCGGGCTCGGTGCTCTTCAACGCTCTGGCGCCTGAGCTGTGGCGACGCTTCACGCTCGCGCTCCGTCGCTACCTGGCCAAAGCGGCGGGCCTGACACTCAAGGAATTCCGAGAGTCGGCGGTGATCTCGTTCGCCAAGGTCGCGGAGTACCAACGGCGCGGTGTTGTCCACTTCCACGCGGTGATCCGCTTCGACGGTCCTGCCGGACCACAGTCGTCTCCGCCGTCCTGGGCGACTCTCAACCTCTTGGAGGCGGCCGTCCGGCACGCCACGTCGGCCGTGTCCGTCGCCACCCCGGACAGTGCTGAGGTTCCTTCTCGCTCGCTGGCCTGGGGCTCCCAGGTCGACATTCGGGCTATCACCACCTCTGGTGCGCTGACGGAGGCGGCCGTTGCGGGCTACATCGCCAAGTACGCCACCAAGGCCGCCGAGTGCGTTGGCGCCCTCGACCGACGCCTTCACCCTGCCGAGGACCTGGCCGCGCTGCCGGTCACGCCTCACGCCCGCCGGTTGATCGCCGAGTGTCTCCGCCTCGGCGACCTGGACGAGTTCGCGGACCTGCGGCTCGTCCAGTGGGCTCACATGCTCGGCTTCCGGGGCCACTTCTCGACCAAGTCCCGCCGGTACTCGACCACTCTCGGCGCGCTCCGTCAGGCGCGCATCGACTTCGTCCGCCAGCAGCGTCCCGGCTGGCAGCCGCCCGATGAGCAGGCCGCCGAGATCGTCGTCCTGGCCGAATGGCGGTTCGCCCATCAGGGGCTCACACGTGGTGAGGCGCTCGTTACCGCTGCCCTCACCGGAAGACCCGTCCTCATCCCGTCCGCCTCATCACCTGCCGCTTAGGAGCCGCATGGACAGCCCCAACCTCATGGGCAGCCTCGTCCTCACCGTCGATGAGGCCGCCGAACGGCTCCGAGTGAGCCGCTGGACGCTCTACAACCTCATCCGCTCCAACCAGCTCCGGACGGTCAAGATTGGCCGCCGTCGCCTGGTCCCCGTGGAAGCCCTCGCCGATTACGTCGGACACCTCATGGAGGAGGCCGCCTAATGCCCAAGACCACGACCGCCACACCGGAGGAGCCGGACGGCCCGAAGAAGCGCAAGAGCCGGGGACGTGGACGCGCCAACGGGGAAGGATCGATCTTCCCGTACCGGAACGGCACCTACGCCGCTTACGTGTGGGTCACGACTCCGGCCGGTGACCGTAAGCGCCGGTGGGTCTACGGGAAGACCCGTGCCGAGACTCACGAGAAGTGGCTGAAGCTCCATGCCGAAGCGAGCAAGGGCGTTGTGGCCACCAAGGTCCCGGCCTTGGTCGAGTACCTGTCGTACTGGCTGGAAGAGGTCGTGGTCCCGCCGGACTTCGCGCCGCTGACCTGCTCGACGTACGAGACCCTCGTCCGGCTCTACATCGTCCCCGGCCTGGGCAAGAAGCGGCTCGACAAGCTCACGGTGCGGGACGTCCGGGCCTGGCTCAACGAGACCCGGAAGACGTGCCAATGCTGCGCTCAAGGCAAGGACGCCCGTCGCGACGAGAAGAAGCGGCGCTGCTGTGCGGTCGGCAAGTGCTGCGAGCGCGTCGCATCCGAGCGGACGATCCGGGACGCCTGGACGGTCCTCCGTAGCGCGCTGTCGAACGCCATCCGCGAAGAGCTGATCTCGAAGAACGTCGCGGCCCTGGTCCGCGTCTCCAAGCCGCGTTCGCGCAAGAACAAGCCCTGGACGGTCGAGGAGGCGCGGCAGTTCCTCGAATCCGCGCGGGACTCGGGGGATCCGCTCTACCTCGCTTACGTCCTGGTGCTCATCCTCGGACTCCGGAAGGGGGAGGTCCTGGGCATCCCGAAGGAGTCGATCGACCGTGAGGCGGCAGAACTCGACGTGTCGTGGCAGCTCCAGCGTGTTCGCCGCGAGCTTCTCCACCGCGAGACCAAGACGGAGGCATCGGACGCCAAGCTCCCACTTCCCGCCCTCTGTACGGCGGCGCTGAGCGCGCATGAGGCACGGCAGGAGCAGCGGAAGAAGGCGGCGGGCGACGACTGGACGGAGACCAAGTTCCTGATCACCACGCGCTACGGGACCCCGGTTGACCCCCGGAACTTCAACCGGGAGTTCACTGAGCGGTGCCGAAGGGCGGGAGTCCGCCTGATCAAGGTCCACGACACCCGGGCGACCTGCGCCACACTGCTCGCGGCCCTGGACGTGCACCCCCGCGTGGCCATGCGCATCCTGCGCCATGCCCAGATCGACGTGACGATGGAGGTCTACACACAGGCCACCGACGAGAAGACGGTGGAGGCGCTGAAGCGTCTTGGGGACGCGTTCAGGCTGTAGTCGTCAGGGCGCGTTGCTGTACTTCGCTGCTGTACGAGGGTCAAACGATCAAGAGGCCGGTTCTCCGTGTGGAGAACCGGCCTCTGACCTGCATCAACCTGTCGGGGTGGCGGGATTTGAACCCACGACCTCTTCGTCCCGAACGAAGCGCGCTGCCAAGCTGCGCTACACCCCGGTTGGTGGCTGCCCGGGAGTCGTACGTTCCTCCCGGCGCCTGAACCAACTCTAGCGGATGTCGGGGAGTGCTGTGGACGGGTTATTGGGGTGAAGTGGGTCCCTATGCCGGGTCGGGACGGGGGACGAGGGTCAGCAGGGTGGCCTCCGGAGGGCAGCAGAAGCGCACCGGGGCGGTCGGAGAGGTGCCGAGGCCGGCCGAGACGTTGAGCCAGGCGCCGGAGTAGGGGTGCAGGCCCTTCACGCGGGGGCGGTCGATGCCGCAGTTGGTGGCCAGGGCGCCGTAGAAGGGGACGCAGACCTGGCCGCCGTGGGTGTGGCCCGCGAGCATGAGGTCGTAGCCGTCGGCGACGAAGCGGTCCAGGTTGCGGGGCTCCGGGGAGTGCAGGACGCCGAGGTGGACGTCGGCCTGGGGGTCCACCGGGCCCGCGATCATGTCGTAGCGGTCGCGGTTGATGTGCGAGTCGTCGATGCCGCCGAACTCGACGTCCAGGTCGCCGACCTTGAGGCGGCCGATGCGGTTGTTCAGGTCGAGCCAGCCCGCGGCGCGGAGCGAGGACGCCAGCTCGCGGTACGGGAGGTCGGGCTCGCCGCGGCGCTTGGCGTAGTCGGACTTGCTGGTGCGCCAGACGTAGCGGAGCGGGTTCTTGAACGTCGGCGAGTACAGGTCGTTCGAGCCGAAGACGAACGCGCCCGGACGGTCGAGAAGGGGCCCCAGGGCGTCCAGGAAGGGGCCGACAGCGTCGCGGTGGCCGAGGGAGTCGCCGGTGTTGACGACGAGGTCGGGCTCCAGGGCGTCCAGGGAGCGGACCCAGTCGATCAGGCGGCGGCGGCCGGGGGTGAGGTGCGCGTCCGACACGTGCAGGACGCGTACGGACGGGCGGCCCGGCGGCAGGACAGGGACGTCGACCCGGCGTAGCCGGAACCAGTTCCGCTCCACCAGTGAGGCGTAGCCGAACGTGGCGGCGCCCGCGCCCGTCAGGGCCAGGGGCACGCTGTAGAGCTTTCGCACGGTTCTCCCTCCGGCGGATGGTCCCTGCCAATGGTTCCAGAGTCCTGGGCCACGCGGTAATCATGGTGAGGCCACAGGGGCCGAGCGGGCATCATGTGACCATGAGTGCCCTGAAAGAGAAGCTGGAGGCCGACCTCTCGGTCGCCATGAAGGCCCACGACAAGGTGCGCACCCGCACCCTGCGGATGGCGCTGACGGCGGTCAAGAACGAGGAGGTCGCCGGGAAGCAGGCTCGCGAGCTGTCCGACGACGACGTGGTCAAGGTGCTGACCCGCGAGGCCAAGAAGCGGCGCGAGGCCGCGCAGGCGTTCGCGGACGCGGGCCGGACCGAGCAGGCGCAGGCCGAGCGCGACGAGAACGAGGTGCTGGACGGCTACCTGCCCGCGCAGCTCAGCGACGTCGAGCTGACCGCGCTGGTCGCCGACGCGATCGCCGAGACCGGCGCCGAGGGCCCGCGCGCCATGGGCCAGGTCATGAAGGTCGTGAATCCCAAGGTCGCCGGGCGCGCCGAGGGGGGCCGCGTCGCCGCCGAGGTGAAGCGCCAGCTGACCCCGTCCTGACCCCGGACGCCCCCGCCGCACACCGGGTGCGGCGCTGGGAACGGCGCGGTGTCGAGAAACGTGGAGGCCCCGGCAGCGGAGCGCTGCCGGGGCCTCGTCGTGTCCGTGGCCGTGGATCAGAAGGGCCAGGGCCACCCGTTGGCGCCCTGGGTGGGCTGCCCCTGGCCGGGCTTCTGGTTCTTCGCGGAGCCGTTGCTCAGGTAGATGATGACGACGGTGTTGGTGTCGGCGTCCGAGCCCGCGCCCGGTGAGGTGGACGCGACCGTGCCCTTGGGCTGGTCGGAGTTCACCGGCTTCGGCGAGACCTTCACCTGGAACCCGGCGGACTTGAGCGCGGCCTGCGCCGCGCCGACCGACTGGCCCTTCAGATCCGGGATCTTGGTGGTGTCGCCGAAGTTCTTGGTGGGCGAGGTGAAGCCGGGGCCGGGCTTGCCCGCGAGGGCGCCGCGCATGGACCGGGCCCAGATCGGCGCCGGGATGTCGGCGCCGTAGACGCCGTAGACCGGATGCTGCCAGGGGCCGCGGAAGTCCCAGTAGGCGACCGCGGCGGCCAGGTTCGGGGTGTGGCCGGCGAACACGGCGCAGGTGAAGTTCTCACAGGTGCCGGTCTTGCCGGCGGCCGGACGGCCGATCCCGCCGATGTTCCTCGCGGTGCCCTTGGTGAGGACGCCGGTGAGGATCGAGTTGACCTCGTCCGCGACGCTGGAGTCGACGGCCTGGTGGCAGTCCTGCGCGGGGAGCTTCAGCGACTTGCCCTGCGGGTCGACGATCTGGGTGATGGCGACCGGCGCGCAGTACCGGCCGCGCGCGGCGAAGCCCGCGTAGGCGGCGGCGAGGTGCACCATGTCGATGTCGTTGGTGCCGAGCACCTGGGACGGGTTGGGGTCGAGCGGCGCGCCGGTGGCCTTGCGGAGGCCGAACTTCTCGGCCATCTTCACCGCGTTGCAGACGCCGACCCGCTTCTCCAGCTCGGCGTAGAAGGTGTTCACCGAGTGCCAGGTGCCGCTCTTGAGGTTGAAGTTGCCCGCCTCGGAGTCGCCGGCGTTGCTGACCGAGGGCCAGGGGCCGCCGCCGCTGAGCTTGCCGATCTTGCACATCGGATAGGTGACCGAGGTGGTCTGCGGCGAGTTGATCGTCGTGTTGACCGGGACGCCCTGGTCGAGCGCCTCGGCGAGGGTGAACACCTTGAAGGTCGAGCCGGCGGAGACGCCCGCGCCGCCGCCGTGCGCGGTGTCGGCCGCCAGGTTCAGGCTGGTGCGGCCCTTGGAGCCGCCGAACCGCTTGCTCTGCCCCACGGCCAGGAGCTTGCCGGTGCCGGGCTGGACCATCGCCTCGGCCGCGACCCGGTTGCCGCTCGGCGCGACGGTGCTCCGCAGCGCGGTGTCGAGGGAGTGCTGGGCGTCCATGTCGAGCGTGGTGCGGACGGTGTAGCCGCCGCGGTTGAGCTTGTTGACGAACTCGACCTGCTGCTTGCCGGGGAGCGACCAGTACTTGCCGTCCGAGAGCACGTTGAGCATCTCGTACTTCACGTACTCGCAGAAGAACGGGGCCTTGCTGGTCTCGCAGCCGCCGGTCGGGTCGGTGCGGTTCAGCTTGATGGGCTTGGCGACGGCGGCGTCGGCCTGCGCCTTGGTGACGTGGTTGAGCTGCTGCATGCGGCGCAGGACGGTGTCGCGGCGCGACTTGGCGGCCTGCGGGAACCGGATCGGGTCGTAGGCGTTCGGGTTCTGCGTGATGCCCGCGAGCAGCGCCGCCTGCTCCAGCGTGAGCTGGGAGGCGGGCTTGGTGAAGTAGCGCATGGACGCGGCCTGGATGCCGTACGCCCCCGCGCCGAAGTAGGCGATGTTGAGGTAGCCCTCGAGGATCTTGTCCTTGGACATCTTGCGCTCGATGTCGAGCGCGTAGCGCAGCTCGCGCAGCTTGCGGCCGGCCGTCGGGGCGGTCGCCTCCTGGTACTCCTTCTGGTTGCGCGCCCGGTCGACCAGGATGTTCTTGACGTACTGCTGCGTGAGGGTGGACCCGCCCTGCGTGCCGTCGGACTCGACGTTCGACGCCAGGGCGCGGACGGTTCCCTTGAAGTCGAGAGCGCCGTGGTGGTAGAAGCGGTAGTCCTCGATGTCGACCATCGCGGTGCGCATGATGGGCGTGACCTGGTCGAGTCGGACCGACTCGCGGTACCGGTCGAAGAAGGTCGCGATCTGGGTGCCGGCCGCGTCGTAGACCACCGTCTTCTCGGACGGTGGTGTCGAGTCGAGCTTGCTGTCCATGCTCTCGAAGTTCTCCGCGGCGTCCCGCGCCGTCATGCCGGTCGACCCGACCCCCGGCAGGACGATCAGCGCGACCAGGACACCGGCGGCGACACTCGCCGCGAGCAACCGGATCAGCGTGGAGAAGACGTTCCCCCGACCCTCGTTCGCATCATGCACCCGACTAGAGTACGCGGGACGACCAGTGCATTCGGGACGGGTTGCCCCGCCACGCCGCGATTTAGCCCGAACATGGTCCTCCCTACCGGTGCGTTCCCCTAGGCATGCCCCATGTGTGTGGCAACCGGGCGCATGGCTCACGCGTCAAGTACAGGTAACTAGTCCGTTCCGGCGGTATGGCCCCGGTGGGCTATATCGAGAATGGGCCCATCGGGGACTGTTGAATCGTCCCTCGCTTCCGTAAGTTCTTCCCCACGGCTTTCGTTTGGCGGCCTGACGTCCGCGCCCGTCTGGCCATAGAGCGCAAATCGACACAGACCCTAGGGGAGTGGGGCCAAGATGTGGATCACGGATTGGACCGCCCGCGCCGCCTGTCGTAACGCGGATCCGGACGCCCTGTTCGTGCAGGGTGCGGCGCAGAATCGGGCCAAGCTCATCTGCCGTGGCTGCCCGGTGCGGACCGAGTGCCTCGCCGACGCCCTCGACAACCGGATCGAGTTCGGTGTGTGGGGCGGGATGACCGAGCGGGAGCGGCGCGCGCTGCTCAGGCGGCGACCGGACGTGCACTCGTGGCGCGAACTGCTGGAGACCGCCAAGGAGGAGTACGAGCGGTCGGTCGACGGCGACGAGAGCGAACTCGTCGCGAGCTAGACCCGCGCCCCGCGTCCGGCGAGGGGGAGTTCGCGCAGCGTGCGGAGACGCGTTCCTGGGAGGGCGGTCGGCGGCAGCCGACCGGACAGGCTGATCCCGCGCACACGAACCCACCCGCGTATGAGAACCAGCGGACGTGGACGTGAACACCGCGGACGCGCGAGCGCCGGGCATCGCCCCGGACGTGGACGCGACCGCACCGGACGCGAGTGCTGACGACATGGCGCACGGCCGCGGACCCGAATCGTCCCCGAGACGGGTCCGCGGCCGTTGTCGTCCCTGGTCAGGCCGCGATTTCGGACGCACTCGAAAGAGAATGCGCGCCTTCCGCAACGTGCTCTGGCCGCATCCGGTCACGGGCTTGTGGTTTGTGCGCCGCCTGCTACGGGGAGCGCCGATCCGGCGCACATCACGACCAGGGGACGACGAATGCCCGGCGGGAGCCATTCGCCCGCCGGGCATTCGCCGTTAATACGGATGTATGCCGACGATTGCGGCGCGTCTCGAATTCCCCGGAAGGAACTCGTAAACCCCCAGGTCAGGCAGCCGGGGATCCGGTCGAGTGGCGTTCGCCCGCCAGGTCGGCGCCGACACGGCGGAGGCCGTCGAGGTCGTGGACGTCCTCGGCCTGGGCGGGGACGGCGACGACCGGGACGGTCGGGTGCGCGGACGAGAAGTGCTCGCGCAGCCGGGCCTCGCGCGCGGCGAGCTGGACGCGGGCCGTGTGCAGGCGCAGCAGGGAGGCGGTGAGCGGGTGCTCGCCGCGCTCCTCGAGCGTCTCGGCGGCGGCCTGGGAGCGCGCGGCGGACAGCAGGTCGTCGGCCTCGTGCACGCGGTTGACGACCAGTCCGGCGAGCGGCATGCGCTCCTCGGCGAGCCGTTCCACGAAGTAGGACGCCTCGCGCAGCGCGTCCGGCTCGGGGGCGGCGACGACGAGGAAGGCGGTGCCCGGCGTCTGGAGCAGCCGGAAGGTCTTCTCTGCGCGCTCGCGGAACCCGCCGAACATGGTGTCGAACGCGGCGACGAAGGTCTGCACGTCGCGCAGCAGCTGGACGCCCAGCACCTTGTTGATCACGCCGGTGAACATGCCGAACCCGGCGCTGATCACCTTGACCCCGAACCGGCCGCCGGTCTTGGCCGGGGCGGCGAGGATCTTCATGAACCGGCCGTCCAGGAAGCGGCCCATCCGCTCGGGCGCGTCGAGGAAGTCCAGCGCGTTCCGGGACGGCGGGGTGTCCACGATGATGAGGTCCCACGCGCCGGAGCGGTGCAGCTGGCCGAGCTTCTCCATCGCCATGTACTCCTGCGTCCCGGACAGGGACGAGGAGAGCGACTGGTAGAAGGGGTTGGCGAGGATCTGGCGGGCCCGGTCCGGGTCGGCGTGCGCCTCGACGATCTCGTCGAAGGTGCGCTTCATGTCGAGCATCATCGCGTGCAGCTCGCCGTCGCCGCCGACCTCGATCCGGCGCGGGCTGTTGTCCAGCTCGGACAGGCCCATCGACTGGGCGAGCCGGCGGGCCGGGTCGACGGTGAGGACGACGACGTCGCGGCCGCGGCGGGCGGCGCGCACGCCGAGCGCGGCGGCGGTGGTGGTCTTGCCGACGCCGCCGGAGCCGCAGCAGACGATGATCTTGGTGCGCGGGTCGTCCAGCAGCTCGTCGACGTCCAGCGCGGGCGGGGTCTTGGCGGTCGGGCTCATCAGGCAGTCTCCGTCGAACCAGTGGTCGTGCGGCGCGTCCGGACGCCGCCCTCCTCCTCGCGTGCCCGCGCGTCCGCCGTTCCCCCGCCCGTCTCGTGCGCGTGTGAGGGGCGCACGGGACAGGCGGACGAGGCGTACGGGCGCGGGGTCATGCGGCGCCTTGGGCGCGGAGGGACTCGGCCAGGTCGTAGAGACCGGCGAGGTCCATGCCGTCCGGGAGCAGCGGGAGCGTGTAGCGCGGGAGGTCGAGGCTTTCCAGTCGCTCCTTCTCGCGGGACTGGAGGGCGGTGCGGCGGGCGTGCTCGGAGGCCTCGGCGGTGAGGACGGCGGCGATCTGCTCGGCGTCGTGCTCCAGCCCGGCGGCCTTCACCCCGCGGACGATCTCCTCGGCGTCCAGCCCGCCCTCGGCGGCCGCGGCGAGGGCCTCCGGCGGCAGGACGGGCTTGTGCTCCATGTTCACGATCACGCCGCCGACCGGGAGCCCGGCCTCGCGCAGGTCGTGGATGCCGTCCATGGTCTCCTGGACGGGCATCTCCTCCAGCAGGGTGACGAAGTGGACGGCCGTCTCCGGGCTGCGCACCACCTTCATCACGGTGTCGGCGTGGTTGCGGACCGGGCCGACCTTGGCCAGCCCGGACACCTCCTCGTTGACGTTGAGGAACTTGGTGATGCGGCCGGTCGGCGGGGCGTCCATGACGACGGCGTCGTAGATGAACGAGCCGTCCCGGTTCCGCCGCCGGACGGACTCGGAGGTCTTCCCGGTGAGGATGACGTCGCGCAGGCCGGGCGCGATCGTGGTGACGAAGTCGACGATGCCGAGCTTGGTCATCGCCTTGCCGGCCCGTTTGAGGTTGTAGAACATCTCGAGGTACTCGATGAGCGCCTCCTCGGTGTCCACGGCGAGCGCGTGGACGTCGCCGCCGCCCGGGGCGACCGCGACCTTGCGCTCCTCGTAGGGCAAAGGCGGGACGTCGAAGAGCTGGGCGATCCCCTGCCGCCCCTCGACCTCAACCAGCAGTACCCTGCGGCCCCCTGCCGCCAGGGCCAAGGCGAGGGCCGCGGCCACGGTGGTCTTGCCCGTGCCGCCCTTCCCCGTGACCACGTGGAGGCGTACGCCGTCCCAGTCGGTGTCTCTCGCGCTCACCCGATCGACCATATCGTTCGCTCGGCAAGGACTTCAGAGCCCGGCTCCCGCTGCATAAGTGATCCCTGACACGATGCCCTCTCGGGGCGCGGACCGTTGTTTCGGACGTGCCCACGCGGTTAGCTGGGAAACGCGAACCGGACACAGGTCCGGCGTGCCCGATCACCGGGACCGGGCGCGGCGCGGCCGCGGGAGGCCCGGTGCGCGGGGGTCCGGACGTCGGACCCGGGCAGTTCGTCTGAAAGGTGGCCCGCCATGGAGGTGGTCCTCTTCCTCGTCATAGTGGTCGGGGTGCTCGCGCTGATCGGACTGGGGTCGTCGGCCCGGATCGTCCAGCAGTTCGAGCACGGCATCGTCTTCCGGTTCGGTCAGGTGCAGCGCGGCAGTGGGCTCCGCCCCGGCGCGGTGCGCAGGCCCGGCCTGACCTTCATCGTGCCGTTCGTCGAGCGGATGCAGAAGGTCAACCAGCAGACGGTGACCATGGGCGTGCCCGCGCAGGAGGGCATCACCCAGGACAACGTGAGCGTGCGGGTGGACGCGGTCGTCTACTTCCGGGTGGTGGACCCGGTGAAGGCGATCGTGAACGTGCAGAACTACGGCTACGCGGTGTCCACCGTCGCGCAGACCTCGCTGCGGTCGATCATCGGCCAGTCCGACATGCAGGAGCTGCTGGGCGAGCGCGAGAAGATCAACACGCGGCTGCGCGGGATCATCGACAACATCACCCAGGACCCGTGGGGCATCCTGATCGAGCGCGTCGAGATCAAGGACGTGTCGCTGCCGGAGGGCATGAAGCGGTCGATGGCCCGGCAGGCCGAGGCCGAGCGTGAGCGGCGCGCCCGGATCATCACCGCGGACGGCGAGTTCCAGGCGTCCAAGCGGCTGGCCGCGGCGGCCGAGATCATGTCGCAGGACCCGGCGGCCCTGCAGCTGCGCCTCCTGCAGACCGTCGTCGAGGTGTCGGCGGAGAAGAACAGCACGCTGGTCATGCCGCTGCCGGTCGAGATCCTGCGGTTCTTCGACCGTGCGGCCGGTCCGGCGGCGTCGGCGCAGAGCGGCGGCGAGAGCGGGCCGAAGCAGGACCTGAGCGAGCGCCTGGCCAAGGCCGAGCAGGACCTCGCCAAGGCCACCGAGAAGGGCTCCGAGATGGAGGCGGTCAAGGACGTCCCGCCCGTGCTGGGCCTGGACGAGCCGCAACGCCATGAGCTGGACGAATCCAAGCAGCACGAAGAGGAAGCGCCGGAGCTGACGCGTCCGGAGTACCCGCGCCCCATCGAGGGCACCGACGACGGGCAGTCGGACACCCGTCCTCCGCAGTAGGGCCCGTGGCGTCCCCGGTCTCTCAAACGCACCGGGGACGCCCACCCCACGCGCGCCCGCGGTCGTGCTGCGTGCACTCGCGGTCGGCCGGGATGGACGCCTGCCCCGTGCGTCCTGCCGCGTCTCGTGCGCGCGTTAGGCGGGTTGGTGCTCGAGGACTGGTGTGGGGTTTGGTGCGTCCAGGGTGAGGCGGCGGACGCCTGGAGCGGCCAGCGTGCCCAGGCAGGACGTGGCGACTAGTGCGGCTGCGACCAGGAGCGGGGCGCGCGGGCCCCATATGGAGGCCGCCCAGGGGCCGAGCGAGTAGCCGAGCGGCGCGGCGGCCAGGGACAAGAGCCAGTCGTAGGAAGTGACCCGCGCGAGGGTTCCGGCGGGGATGACGGTCTGGACGGTCGATTCCCAGGTCGGATTGAGGAATCCGAGGCCCGCCAAGGCTAGGGCGTAGCAGGGCACGAAAACCGGGGCTGGTGCATAGAACGCCAGCACGGTCAGCGGAATCGCGTAGGCGGCGAGCCCCACGTTGGCGACGGCCACTGGACGACGCGGTCGGTAGCGTCCCGCTATCAGGGACCCGATGACGAGCCCGACCGCGCCGGCCTCCGTAGTGACGATCCAGATGGTCTCGCCGCCGAGCCGCTGGATGGCGATCACCGGTGCGAGGGTGAGCATGACGCCCTGCGCGCCGTTCCACATCGCGTGCGCAACGAGGCTCGTCCAGTACCAGTCGCGCGAGCGGACCTCCTTCCAGCCCTGCATCAGGTCGGCGCGTAGGGAGGTCGCCGGTTCCTCAGTGGCCGGGGCCTTTCGCTGGATGCGCGCGGACGAGATCAGGGCGGCGCTCGCTCCGAAGGACACCGCGTCGAGCAGGAACGTCCAACCGGGGCCGATCGTCAGCACGAACGCGCCCGCGATGGCCGGGCCGAGCAGCCTGGTCGCGCCCGCGACGGTGCCCAGGAGCGCGTTCGCGCGGGGCAGGGCGTCCGCCGGGACGGTCCCGACGATCAGCGGTGACAGCGCGGGGAGGGCCAGCCCGGTCGCGACGCCGCCGACCGCTTGCGCGGCCGCCAGTTGCCACAGGGCCGGATGCCCGCTGAACAGCAGGAACGCCGTGCAGAGCTGGGCCGCGCAGGCGAGCGTGTCCGTGGTGATCGCGATCGGGCGGGCGCCCCGGCGGTCGGCCAGCACGCCGCCGAGGGGGAGCGCCACGAGCCGGGGGATCATCGCCGAGGCCAGCACGATCGCGAGCGAGGAGCCCGACCCGGTCACCCGCAGGACGGCCAGCGCCAGCGCGGCCGGGACGACGGCGTCGCCGGCGAGGGAGAGCGCCCGGGCGCCGAACAGCAGCCGGAAGTCCCGGCCGCGAAGGGGGTGCGTCATGGCGACCGAGATTAATTCGGCGCAGAACTATTCGTCAACGAATAATTCTGCGGGCGAACCGGTATCCTCTCCGCATGGCGAAGCGCGACCGGGTGGACGAGCACGTGGACCGGTGGACACCCGTCCTCCCCCACCTCGATCCCGACGTGGAGGGTGCGATCACCCGCATGCACAAGATCTCCGCGCACCTGCGGAAGATCCGGGAGCGGGCGCTCGCGGACCACGACCTGCAGCTGCACGAGTACGACACCCTCCAGGCCCTCGGCGGACGGGACGGCCGGGCCGCCCCGTCGCAGATCGCGGCCGACCTCGGCATCGCGCCCAACTCGGTCACCGGACGCCTCGACGGCCTGTCCGCGCGCGGCTTCGTCCGCCGCACCCCGTCCGAGGTCGACCGGCGCCGCGTGATCGTCGAGCTCACGGAGGAAGGACGCGCCGTCTGGCTCGGCGCGATGTCCTCCCAGGGCGACGAGGAGCACCGCATCCTCGCCGCCCTGGACCCGGACGAGCGCCGCCAGCTCTCCGACCTCCTCCGCCGCGTCATGCTCATCGCCGACGGGCGCTGAACATCGCCGACGAGGGCTGACCATCGCGGACGGGCGCTGACCAGCGCCGATTCGTCGTGATCGGCGCTGGTCGACTGCTCAGGGCTGGAGGACGAGGCGCCCCCGGAGGCCGCCCTCGGCGAGGCGGATGTGGGCCTTCGCGGCGTCCTCCAAGGGCAGGACGCCCGCGACGCGGGTCGTGAGGCGTCCGGCGTCCGCGAGGGCGACGAGGTGCTCGAGCTGTGCGGTGTCAGCGTGGAACCAGACGTTCTGGACGCGGGTCCCGCGAAGGTTCACCGGCACCGCGTCGCCGCCGTTGACGGAGACGAAGGCGCCGCGGTTCCGCAGGGCGTCCAAGGCGCGGACGCCGAGGCAGGCCGCGTCGAGGACGCCGTCCACCCCGCCGGGGACGAGGTCCCGGACGGTCCGTGCCAGGGGCTGGTCGCGTGCGACGAAGTGGGTGGCGCCCGCCTCGCGCAGCGCCGCCTCGGTCGACGCGGACGCCGCGGCGACCACGTGGAGCCCGCGCAGCGCGGCCAGCTGCACCGCGAACCCCCCGACGGCTCCAGCGGCGCCTGTGACCAGCACAGTCGCGCCGGGACGAAGATCCAGTAGGTCGAGGCCCTGGAACGCGGTCAGGCCGTTCAGGGGCAACGTGGCGGCGTGCGCGGCGTCCAGGGTCCGGGGCGCGCGGACGACGGCGTCCGCGGGAAGGACGATCGCCTCGGCGTACGCGCCGGTCGGCACGGGCAGCAGGTCGCGGAGGCCGACGACCTTGTCGCCGACGGCCAGCCGGTCGACGCCCGCGCCGACGGCGTCGATCTCGCCCGCCGCGTCCAGGCCGAGGCCGAGGGGGAGGTCGGGGGCCAGGGCGGCGAGGTGGCCCTCGCGGGCGGCGAGGTCCACGGGGTTGACCGTGGCCGCCTCGATCCGGATCCGCACCTGCCCCGCGCCCGGGACCGGCTCCGGGACGTCCGCGACCCGCAGCGTCTCCGGGCCGCCGTACTCCGTCACACTGATCGCACGCATGCCAAATACTCCCTGGTCAGAGGTTTGTTTGGGGAAAGGCCCCGGTGTTGACGAGCATGCGCGGAAGACTCGGCGGCCGGAAGAGGTTACTTCGGAGTGCGTACCCGACCCGGGGGTGCGGTGCGCGCCGGAAGCCGAAGGTGGGGGGACCATGGCCACGATGACCGCCGAGCAGCGCCGCGCGGAGGCGAAGGCCGAGTTCGACGCGTACATGGAGACGTGCCCGACGAGCCGCCTCATGGCCGTCCTCGGTAACAAGTGGACGACGATGCTGCTGGCCAGGCTCGCCGACCACGGCACGATGCGGCATGCCGAGCTCGCCCGGTCCGTCCCCGGGGTCAGCGCGAAGATGCTCACCCAGTCGCTCCGCGCGCTGGAGCGGGACGGCCTGGTCACGCGGCACGTCACGGCCGCGGTCCCGGTCCAGGTGGACTACACGCTGACCGTCCTCGGGGAGAGCCTGATCCCGATCGTCGCGACCGTCCAGAGCTGGGCGGACCGTCACATGCCCGACATGGAGGCCGCGCGCGACCGCTACGACGGCGCTCGGGCCGGGCAGGCCGTTCCGGCCCCCACGCGATCGCTAGGCTGAGCGCCATGAAGAAGTGGGAGTACGCGACCGTTCCTCTGCTGGTCCACGCGACCAAGCAGATCCTCGACAACTGGGGCCAGGACGGGTGGGAGCTCGTCACGGTGCTGCCCGGCCCGAACCCGGAGAACCTGGTGGCCTACTTCAAGCGCGAAGTGGAGCCGTAAGCGTGAGCACTCCCGAAGAGCGGATCACTCAGCTGGGGCTCGAGCTGCCCGAGGTGGCCCGGCCGCTGGCCGCCTATGTCCCGACCGCCCGCACCGGATCGCTGGTCTACACGGCCGGCCAGCTGCCGCTCGTCAAGGGCGAGCTGCCGGTCACCGGAAAGGTCGGCGCCGACGTCACCCCCGAGCGGGCCGCCGAGCTGGCCCGGATCTGCGCGCTGAACGCGATCGCGGCGCTGAAGGCCGAGGTCGGCGACCTGTCGCGGATCGTGCGGATCGTCAAGGTCGTCGGGTTCGTCGCGTCCGTCCCGGACTTCACCGGCCAGCCGCAGGTGGTCAACGGGGCGAGCGACCTGCTCGGCGAGGTGTTCGGCGAGGCCGGCGTGCACGCGCGCAGCGCGGTCGGCGTCGCGGTCCTGCCCAAGGACGCGCCGGTCGAGGTCGAACTGATCGCCGAGATCTCCTGAGCCCGGCCGCGGGGATCTCCTGAGCCCGGCCGTGGAGGTCTCCTGAGGCCGGTCTCCGGGGTCCTCTGATCGCCGAGGCGGCCCGTCCTTGATCGCCGCGCCTCCGGCCGCACCACCTGGACACCCTTGACGGAATGTCATTCGGTATGCCCGAATGGGGCGTCATGAACGGGTTGAGGTTGCCGGCGGAGTTCCGGGAGCAGATCGAGGGCATCGCGGCCGGGACGATCGAGCCGGTCCGGCCGCGGCACGCCGCCACGGTGGTCGTGCTCCGCGACCACGCCGAGCACGGACTTCAGGCGTTCATGCTGCGCCGCGTGGGCTCGATGGCGTTCGCGCCGGGCGCGTACGTGTTCCCCGGCGGCTCGGTCGACCCGCGCGACGGCGAGGCGAGCCCGGCCTGGACCGGGCCGTCCCCGTCGGAGTGGGGCCGGGCCTTCGGGGCGGACGAGCCGCTCGCCCGCGAACTGGTCTGCGCGGCCGTCCGGGAGACCTTCGAGGAGACCTGCGTCCTGCTCGCCGGGCCGACCGGCGAGTCGGTCGTGGACGACACGCGTGGCGACGAGTGGGAGCGGGGCCGCAAGGCGCTGCTCGACCGCTCCCTCTCGTTCGCCGGGTTCCTGGACGAGCGCGGTCTCGTCCTTCGCTCGGACCTGCTGCGTCCCTGGGCGCACTGGATCACCCCCGCGATCGAGCCGAAGCGCTACGACACGCGGTTCTTCGTCGCGGCGATGCCCGCGGGGCAGCGCGCGCGTGACGTGAGCACCGAGGCCGATCGGGTCGCGTGGGTGCGTCCGGCCGAGGCCGCCGCCCGCGCCCGCGCGGGTGAATGGCCGATGCTGCCCCCGACCATCGCCACGCTGGACGACCTGTCCCATTTCGAGACGGTCGCGGACGTCCTCGCCGCGCCGCGTGAGATCAGCGTCCTGGAGCCGGAGGGGCGGATCATCGATGGCGATCCCTACCTCGTCCTGCCCGAGGACGTGGTGCGCTACGACGCCTAGACCGGCATGACGGGGGCGCGGGCGCGGCTGGCCTGGTCACTCGGGCTCCGCCTCGCCGGAACGTCCCTGCCGCGACGGCTGGCCCGCCTCGGGCTCGGCCCGGGACGGTCGGGCAGGATGGGACAGATGAGGGATATCGACGGGACCGGCACCGATCGGGCGAGATGCGTGCTCGCTCCGAATCCGTCCCCGATGACGCTGGACGGCACGAACACCTGGCTCCTCGGCGAACCCGGCGCCGAGGAGGTCGTGGTCGTCGATCCCGGCCCCAAGGACGGCGCGCACCTGCGCCGCGTCCTGGCCGAGGCCGAGGCCGGCGGACGGCGCGTCGGGCTCGTCCTGCTCACGCACGGCCACCCGGACCACTCGGCGGGCGCGGCGACGTTCGCCGGGATGGCCGGACGCGACGTCAAGGTGCGGGCGCTCGACCCCCGGCACCGGCTCGGCGACGAGGGCCTGGTCGAGGGCGACGTGGTGACGGCCGGCGGTCTCGACCTGCGGATCATGGAGACGCCCGGCCACTCGGACGACTCGCTGACGTTCTGGCTGCCCGCCGACCGCGCGATCCTGACCGGCGACACCGTGCTCGGCTACGGATCGACCGTCCTGGAGGGGAGGCTCGGCGACTACCTGGCATCCCTCGACCGGCTGCGCCGTTTCGCGGACGACAACGACGCGGTCGCCGTCCTGCCGGGCCACGGCCCGAAGCTGGACGACCCGCTCGGCGCGATCGACCACTACATCCAGCACCGCCGGGAGCGGCTGGCGCAGGTCGAGGCCGCAGTCGAGGCCGGGGCCCGGACCTCCCGCGAGGTCGTGGAGATCGTGTACGCCGACGTGGACCGCAACCTGTGGCCCGCGGCCGAATGGTCGGTCCAGAGCCAGCTCGACTACCTGGCCGACCGGAACAAGCGCTGAACACGCGCGAACGCGCGCGCACGAGCCGGGCTCGTGCGCGCGCGTTCGCGGTCGTGCGTCGCCTCGAAGAGGCGGTGTCCTACTTGGAGCGCTTGCGGAGGCGCTCGATGTCGAGGATGACGACGGCGCGCGCCTCGATGCGCAGCCAATTGCGCTGGGCGAAGTCGGCGAGGGCCTTGTTGACCGTCTCACGCGACGCCCCGACGAGCTGCGCCAGCTCCTCCTGGGTGAGGTCGTGGTGGACGTGCAGCCCGGCCTCCGACGGCTGGCCGAAGCGCTCGGCCAGGTCGAGCAGCGCCTTGGCGACGCGGCCCGGGACGTCGGTGAAGACCAGGTCGGCCATCACGTCGTTGGTCTTGCGGAGCCGCTGGGCGAGCGCGCGGAGCAGCTGCACCGCGACCTCCGGGTGGCCCGTCAGCCACGGCCGCAGGTCGTCGTGGCCGAGCCCGGCGAGGCGGCACTCGGTGACGGCGACCGCGCTGGCCGTGCGGGGCCGCGGGTCGAACAGCGACAGCTCGCCGAACATCTCGGACGGACCGAGCACGCTCAGCAGGTTCTCCCGGCCGTCCGGCGCCGTCCGGGTGAGCTTGATCTTGCCCTCGAGCACGACGTACAGCCGGTCGCCGGTCTCACCCTCGTTGAACAGCGTCTGACCGCGGGCCAGCCGCACCTCGGTCACGTTGGCGCGCAGCGCCTTGGCACCCTGCTCGTCCAGGGCCTCGAACAGCGGAGCCCTGCTCAGAACGTCCACGTCGCGGTCGGTCACGCTTCTCCTCCTCGAACACCCACATGCCTAGTGTGACGTACGTCCCACCGCGTACGTGAAGGCAGGGTCCACGGCGCGCCGAAACCGGACGGTTCGGGCCGTCCGCGCCGCCGTGTGCAGCGGTGCCTCCGGCTGATCGTCCCCGCAGCGGCGTTCCGTCGCCTGAACGTCACCTGCGCATCCAGTGTACGGATCCGCGGGTGAATGCGGTCACAAACGTACCGTTTCTCCTCTTCGGACGTGGTTACCCGCCAGTCACATGCTGTTCCCCAGGGGGTCTTCAAGGCGTTGCATCGCCGTTGTCCAAGGGGAAGCGGACGATCCGACAGGTTTCTCATGCGCGTACGGGTGCGGGCGTGGCCGGTGACGCTCGCCACGTCCGCCTGACGATGGGCGCCGCCTCCGGCCACAGGCCGACGCCTTCTCGGACGGGGAAATCCGCTACAGGCACGGGTTTTGGCATCTGGTTCTAGGCTGAACGCCATGGCGACGAACACGGAGAACAGGCCGCGTCCTCGTGCGCGCAAGTGGCAGGAGGAGACGCGACTGGGCCTCGTCCGGCGCGCGCGAAGGATCAACCGGGAATTGGCCGAGCTTTACCCGGACGCGCACTGCGAGCTGAACTTCACGTCGTCCTACGAGCTGCTCATCGCCACCGTCCTGTCCGCGCAGACCACGGACAAGCGGGTCAACGAGACGACGCCGGGGCTGTTCGCCAAGTACCCGGCGCCCGAGGACCTGGCCGCCGCGAACCCCGAGGACCTCGAGGCGATCCTCAAGCCGCTCGGGTTCTTCCGGTCCAAGACCAAGTCGATCATGGGGCTGTCGAAGGCGCTGGTCGAGTGGTACGACGGCCAGGTCCCCGGAAGGATGAAGGACCTGGTCACCCTGCCCGGCGTCGGGCGCAAGACCGCGAACGTCGTGCTCGGCAACGCCTTCGGCGTCCCGGGGATCACCGTCGACACCCACTTCGGCCGCCTGGCCCGCCGGTTCGGCTGGACGACGTCCGACGACCCGGTCAAGGTCGAGCAGGACGTCGCGGACCTCATTCCCCGCAAGGAGTGGACGATCCTGTCGCACCGGATGATCTGGCATGGCCGCCGCGTCTGCCATTCGCAGCGTCCGGCGTGCGGCGCGTGCGCGATCGCGCACATGTGTCCGTCCTACGGCGAGGGGCCGACCGACGCCAAAACGGCCGCGAAGCTCGTTCGCGACCGTTCCTTCGCCTGAGAGTCCCGTTCGCGCCGTTTCTCCGCGTGAAAGGACTCCTGCCTAGGGGCGGCGGCTGAAAAGCGATCTCCGAGCCGTCCGCCTGGGCAGCGGGTTCAGGACGTCCAGTGCGGGTCGCGGCCCAGGTAGCGCATGAGGGACGCCACCTCGTCGCCGGACGAGGCGGGCAGCGCGGGCGCGTAGGCGCCGAAGGCGCGCAGCGGCTCGACGATCTGCTGCGCGACGGGCAGGAGGTCGCGCGCGAGCGTGGTCGGCAGCGGCGAGGGCGCTCCGGCGGACTTCGCGAGGTCCCAGGCGTGGACGGCGGCGTCGAGGGCGCACGTGCCGACGCCGAGCCCGGCGGGCATGTCGTTCGGCGGGACCGGAACGCGGACCTTCTCGTAGCTGGTGGCGACGTCCGCCCACGCCTCGGCGGAGAGCTTGAGGGCCGGTTCGAGGAGGTCCCCGGCCGGGCCGTCGAGGGTCCCGGACGGCGAGAACGGGTCGAAGGACGGCCCGGGCCCGCCGGTGAGGAAGGACGCGAACGCGATCTGGTCGCCCGCCGCGTGCTGGAGCACCTGCGCGGCGGTCCAGTCCGCGCAGGGCGTCGGGGCGTCCCAGTCGGCGACGGCGGCCACCGCGGCGCGCAGCGCGTCGTGGGACTGCGCCAGGATCGGCCAGTTGGTCATGTCATCTCCTGCCGGGTCGGTGCCCGGCCGCAAGACGATCAAGCCGGTCATCGGGGTTTCTATCGCGAATCCAAGCGATTTGGCAGTGCTTCCGGGCATCGACTTCCGAGGTCGGACGCGGGTGCGCCGATCGGGTGCGCGGCGCGGGGCGGGCGTGCCAGGGTGAGGCGCGGCCGATCCGGGGAATCCGTGTCGGGTTTCCGGGGATCTGCCGCGGGTGCGGGCGGTCGTGACCGGTTTTGAGCGGCCCGGCCGCCGGTTTTCGGACGGTCGAATGTCGGACGGCGGGAAGCAACGGGCCCGCCTCCGGGTTGGGAGAGATGTGATCGACGCCGCTTCCCCCTCGTTTCCGCTCTGGCTGGAGCGCTTCGTCCGTGAGGCGCCCCTGATGTCGGCGCCCGAGGGCATGCCGTCGGCGGCGGTGGGCGGTCGGCGCGCTGCGGTGCTGATCCTGTTCGGCGACGGCCCGCACGGGCCCGACGTGCTGCTCACCGAGCGCGCCGCGACGCTGAACAAGCACGCCGGGCAGCCCGCCTTCCCCGGCGGCCGCATCGACCCGGAGGACGACGGCCCGGTCGCCGCGGCTCTGCGCGAGGCGCAGGAGGAGGCCGGGGTCGTCCCGGCGGGCGTGGACGTGCTGGTCACGCTGCCCGAGCTGTACCTGTCCCACAGCGAGCACCTGGTCACTCCGGTGGCCGGCTGGTGGCGCGAGCCGTCCGAGGTCGCGCCCGGGCATCCCGACGAGGTCGCGACCGTCGCGCGCGTCCCGATCGCGGAGCTGACCGACCCGGCGAACCGGCTGACCGTCCGGCATCCGTCCGGGCTGCGGCTCGGCCCGGCGTTCCGCGTCGGCGGCATGCTGGTGTGGGGGTTCACGGCGGGCCTGCTCACGGCCGTCCTCACGGCGGGTGGTTGGGACCGTCCATGGGACACCGGTCACGTGGAGGACCTCCCGCCCGAGTGTCTCTCCCTCTCGGGCCGGGGCTGACCCGAGGCGCGCACGCGCCCGACACACCGGGCGCTACGGTGTCCGGTGACCGCTCGTGCGCGCGCGTGCATCGCCCCGGATGACTACACACGTCCGGTGAAACTGGTACAGCGAGGGGACGTGCGCAGCCCCGTCGTCGCTATACGGTGAAGCGGTGCTGGGCGACCACCTTCTGGACCTCATCCTGCTCGTGCTGATACTGCTGTTCGCGGTGTCCGGCTACCGGCAGGGCTTCATCGTGAGCCTCCTGAGCTTCGTCGGCTTTGTCGGCGGCGGAGTCCTGGGCGTTCTGATCGCCCCGCCGATCGCCGAGGCCACGGTCAGCGGCGCCGCGCAGCAGGCGCTGCTCGCCATCGTCATCGCGTTCCTCGCGGCCACCCTCGGGCAGTTGCTGGCGTCCTCGCTGGGGGCGGTGCTGCGCAACCGGGTGACGCACAACAACGCGCGTACGGCGGACGCCGTGGGCGGCGGCGTCGTCTCGGTGCTGTCGCTGCTCATCGTCGCCTGGTTCTTCGGGTCGCTGGTCGCCAACTCGGAGTTCAAGTCGGTGCGGACGCAGGTCAAGGGCTCGTCCATCATCAGCGGCGTCAACGACGTGATGCCGCAGGAGGCGCAGACCTGGTTCTCGTCCTTCCGCGGATTCGTCGCCAGCAGCGAGTTCCCGCAGGTGTTCAACGGCCTCGGCGGCGAGTCGGTCGCCAAGGTCCCGCCGCCCGACGACGCGATCCTCAACACCGGCGCGCTGCGCGCGGCCAAGCAGTCGATCATGAAGATCATCAGCACCGCGCCGGACTGCCAGCGCAAGATCGAGGGCACCGGTTTCGTGTTCGCGCCGGAGCGCGTGATGACGAACGCGCACGTGGTCGCGGGCGCGCGAGGCTCGTCCCGGGTCGAGTCCCTGGACGGTACGCACCGCAGCGGCAGGGTCGTCCTGTACGACCCGCAGCGCGACGTGGCCGTCCTGTACGTGCCGGGGCTGAAGGCGACCCCGCTGAAGTTCGCCGGACCCGCGCACGTACGAGACGACGCCATCATCGCCGGGTACCCGAAGACCCGCCCGTCGTTCACCGCGCTCGCCGCCCGCATCCGGGCCCGGCAGATCTCCAAGGCGCCGGACATCTACCACTCGCCGCAGGTCACGCGCGAGATCTACGCCATCCGCGGTGACGTGGAGCAGGGCAACTCCGGCGGTCCGCTGCTCTCCAGCGGCGGGCAGGTCTTCGGCGTCATCTTCGCCGCCGCCCTCGACTCGCCGCAGACCGGCTACGCCCTGACCGCCAACGAGGTCGAGCCGGACGCGCGCGCGGCCCAGGGCGCGACCATCTCGGTCTCGACCGAAGGCTGCGCCGACTGACGCCCTCCCGGCAGCAGCTAGCGAAGCCGTAGCCGGACCACGGTGTCGAGCGGAAGTTCCTCTGCGAGGGCCCGGACGGCCGACGTCAGCCTCGGAATGTCGATGCCGTGCGTGTCGTCCGCGTTGCTGCCGTACTCGTCCAGGCGGTCGGCGGCGCGTGACAGGAGTGCTTGAGCGCCGCGTGGGTTGCCTCTGCGTAGGTGGGTGATGCCGACGGCCACCTGCGCCAGGGCGCGCCACAGCTCGCGTTCGCTTTCCGGGGACGCCTTCCAGACCGCTTCCAGCACCTCGTGCGCGTGGAACGGGCGGTCCGCGTCCAGGAGCCGCTGAGCCTCTGCCAAGGCCTCGTCCGGCGGCAGGTCGAAATCGTCCGGCGTGGTGGGGATGCCTGGCGCGCCGTGAGGGAGCGGACGTCCGTAGGCGTCCCTGGGGCGTGCGTTGCGGGCCCGTCCCCGGGCATCCCGATCCCGCTCACCCTGTGTGTCCGGGGCGGGCCGGTCGGGCCGCTGGGGGTCGGGCCGCTGGGGGTCGGGCATGATCAGCGTTCGGGTTCGGGGTCGTTGAGCCAGCCGATGAGCTCGGAGTCGAACGCGCGGGGGCGTTCCTCATGCGGGAAGTGGCCGGTGCCCTCGATGAGCTTCCAGCGGTAGGGCGCGGTGACGTACCGTCCGGAGCCCTGGGCACTGGCGGGGAGAGTGCAGCGGTCGAGCGCACCGTGCAGCTGAAGCGTCGGGACCTGGATGGGCGCGCGCATGCGGCGCGCATAGCGGATGCCGTCCGGACGAGGCTGCGAGCGGACGAGCCAACGGTGGTACTCCAGCGCGCAGTGGGCGACACCGGGGATGCGTATCGCGTCGCGCACGAGGCGCTCGGTGCGTTCGTCCGGCCAGCCCGGACCGGACCAGTCGTGCAGGAGCCGTCCCACAAGAGCGGCGTCGTTCTGGACGAGACGACGCTCCGGCCATACGGGGACCTGGAAACCGAGCGTGTGCCGGGTCGCCCAGAGCTGCCGGCTCGGATTCCCCCGGATCGCCTGGCGCAGCCGAAGCGGATGCGGCGCGCCGACCGTCACCAGCCTCTGGACGACCTTGGGGTGGTAGGCCGCCATCGTCCACGCGAGCAGCCCGCCCCAGTCGTGGCCCACCACGATCGCGTTGGCGTCCCCGAGCGCGCGCACGAGGCCCGCCGCGTCCGCGGCGAGGGTGACCAGGTCGTAGCCGCGCGGCGGCTTGTCGCTGGCGCCGTAGCCGCGCAGGTCGACGGCCGCCGCGCGGAACCCGGCGGCGGGCAGCGAAACGAGCTGGTTGTGCCAGGTCCACCAGAACTCGGGGAACCCGTGCAGCAGGAGCACGAGCGGCCCCTCACCCGCCTCCGCGACATGGAAGCGGGTGCCGCCCGCGCTCACCGAGCGGTGCGTCCAGGGACCGTCGATCTCGACCAGCGAGGCGTCCGGTGCGGCCATGGTGGGCGTCCGCTCAGTCCTTCAGGGCCCGGCTGGGCGTGCCGCCCTCGACCGTGTCGGCGTCCTCGTCCCCGTCGCCGCGGTGGCGGAGCATCTCGAAGTCGGCGCGCAGCTGCGCGCGCGTCCGCTGCGCCCCGCGGATCTTGCGGATGCGCAGGTACCCGAGTCCGACCAGGGCGGCCGCGATCAGCGCGTAGACGCCCGCGACGATGAGGAACGCGGCCCAGTGCCAGACGCCGGCGGCGACCAGCCCGTAGGCGGCGGCGATCGACAGCAGGATCACGATGAGCCCGGCGCACAGCCCGGCGATCGCGAACATGCCGCTGCCCAGCGCGGCCTTCTTGGCGTCGTCCTTCAGCTCCAGCTTGGCCAGGTCCAGTTCGGCCCGGATCAGGCTGGACACGTTGCTGGACGCCATCGCGACGAGCTCGCCGAGGGACTTGTCCTCCACGCGGTCGCCCGGCAGTGCCTCCGACATAGCGTTCTCTCCTTCCAGGACCCCGGTCACCAGGGCCGAACCCAGCCTGGCAGCTCGTCCGCCGCCTCGGCCAACCGGCCCGTCCGCACGGGCCGTTCGCGCCGGCGGCCCGTGCCGTCCGAAACGCCGGTGGACATCAGCCCGCCTTCACCGAGCGGGCACGCTGCCGCACCCGATGCCGGAAGACCGCGGACGCGGTCACCGACGCGATGAGGCTCGCGATCAGGACCGCTGTCGTCACTCTCTCGAATTGTGCCGGGTCGGGGTAGGCCAAACCGCCGATCAACAGTGAAACGGTGAAGCCCACTCCGGCCAGCGCCGCCACCCCCGCGAGCTCCCGCCAGTGCAGCCCGGCGCCGAGCGAGGCCAGTCCGAGCCGGACGGCCGCCCACGCGCCGCCGAGGACGCCGACGAACTTGCCCACGACCAGCCCGACGATCACGCCGATCGCCACCCGGTCCTGGAACACCGCGGCGAGCGCCCCGCCGCTGAGCGCCACACCCGCGCTGAGGAACGCGAACAGCGGGACGCACAGCCCCGCCGAGACCGGCCGCAGGACGTGCGTGGTCCGCTCGGCGTTGGTGGGCCGCTCGTCCGGCGTCTGCTTGGTGGACGTCAGCATGCCGAGCGCGACGGCCTCGACGGTCGCGTGGATGCCGCTGCGCTGCACGAAGTACCACCCGAGGAGCGCCAGCGGGACGTACACCCACGGCGTCCGGACGCCCCTGGCCTGGAGCACCCCGTACACCGCGACGAGCGCGACGCCCGCCAGCAGCGGCGCCGGCGCGAGGCCCGAGGTGTAGAAGAGCGCGATGATCGTGATGGCGATCAGGTCGTCCACGATGGCGAGCGTCAGCAGGAACGCGCGCAGCGGGCCGGGGCAGTCGGAGAACGTCACCGCGAGCACGGCCAGCGCGAAGGCGATGTCGGTCGCGGTCGGGACGGCCCAGCCGCGCATCCCGTCCCCGGTCCCGGCGGTGATCGCCAGGAAGATCAGCGCGGGCACGGCGACGCCCGTGGCGGCGGCGATCACGGGCAGCGCGGCGTTCCGGGGGTCGCGCAGCGCGCCGTGCGTGAGCTCCTCGCGCAGTTCGATCCCGGCGATGAAGAAGAACACCGCGAGCAGTCCGCTGGACGCCCAGTGCGACAGGTCCATGTGGTGCAGGCCGAGCCAGGCCGGGCTCAGCTCGAAGTCCTGGAGGCTCTTGTACGCCGCGGACCAGGGCGTGTTGGCCCAGATCAGCGCGGCGACGGTCGCCAGGAGCATGATGACGCCGCCCACGGTCTCCGTGCGCAGCGCCTCGGTCACGTTCTTGGCGTACCGGACGGTGGGCCGCACAGCTCGGCTGTCTCGTGCGCGCGTCAAAGCAATCCCCCGAGTGGCAGGCGAAGCGTCGTCAGGGGACGTGGCCGACCTCGTGCACGCACGAGACGGATTCGTCCCCTCGCCGACCAGACTTCCCGGCACACCTGGTCTCGAGCGTACCGGCATGATCGTCGCCTATGTCCCTTGTGCCCTCCTCTGACCACGCGAAACGGGCGCCGACATGGTGTCGGCGCCCGTTCCTCGTGTGCGCCTGAGGAGCGCGCTATCGGCCTTTACGCCCTCTTGGCGGCCGTTCGCGCCCGCCCTCAGTCCTCGGACTTGGCGCTGGGGAGCTTCTCGGCGATGAGGTTCATCACGGTGCTGTCGGCGAGCGTGGTGACGTCGCCGACGCTCCGGTTCTCCGCGACGTCCCGCAGCAGGCGGCGCATGATCTTGCCGGAGCGGGTCTTCGGCAGCTCCGGGACGATCATGATCTGGCGCGGCTTGGCGATCGGGCCGAGCGTGTGCGCGACGTGGTTCCGCAGCTCCTTCGCGAACTCGTCGCCGTCGACGTCGTCGCCGGCCGAGCCGCGGGGGATGACGAACGCGACGATCGCCTGCCCGGTGACCGGGTCGGTCGCGCCGACCACGGCGGCCTCGGCGACCTTCGGGTGCGCCACCAGCGCCGACTCGACCTCCGTGGTGGAGATGTTGTGGCCGGACACCAGCATCACGTCGTCCACCCGGCCGAGCAGCCAGAGGTCGCCGTCCTCGTCCTTCTTCGCGCCGTCGCCGGCGAAGTACAGGCCGTCGAAGCGCGACCAGTACGTCTTGACGTACCGGTCGTCGTCGCCCCAGATCGTCCGCAGCATGGACGGCCAGGGCTCCTGCAGCGTCAGGAACCCGCCGCCGCCGTTCGGCACCGGCCGCGCCTGGTCGTCCACGACGTCCGCGGCGATGCCCGGCAGCGGGCGCATCGCCGCGCCCGGCTTGCCCGCCGTCACGCCCGGCAGCGGGCTGATCATGATCGCGCCGGTCTCGGTCTGCCACCAGGTGTCCACGACCGGGCAGCGGTTCGCGCCGATGTGCTCGCGGTACCAGACGTAGGCCTCGGGGTTGATCGGCTCGCCGACCGACCCGATCACGCGCAGCGAGGACAGGTCGTACTGCGCGGGGATGTCGTCGCCCCACTTCATGAACGTCCGGATCGCGGTGGGCGCGGTGTAGAAGATCGAGACCTTGTACTTCTGGATGATCTCCCACCAGCGGCCCCGGTGCGGCGTGTCCGGGGTGCCCTCGTACATGACGGACGTCGCGCCGTTGGCGAGCGGCCCGTACACGATGTAGGAGTGCCCGGTCACCCAGCCGATGTCGGCCGAGCACCAGTACACGTCGGTCTCTGGCTTCAGGTCGAAGACCGCGTGGTGCGTGTAGGCGACCTGCGTCAGGTAGCCGCCGGTCGTGTGCAGGATGCCCTTGGGCTTACCCGTCGTCCCGGACGTGTAGAGGATGTACAGCGGGTGCTCGGAGTCGTGCGGCTCGGCCGTGTGCTCGTCCGCCTGGCGGTCCACGACGTCGTGCCACCAGACGTCCCGGTCATGCTCGGCCACCGGCTCGCCGGTGCGGCGGACGACCAGGACCTTCTCCACGGACGGAGTGCTCTGGACGGCCTCGTCCACGGTCGGCTTGAGGGCGGACGCTTTGCCGCGCCGGTATCCGCCGTCCGCGGTGATGACGAGCTTGGCGGCGGCGTCGTCGATGCGGGTGCGCAGGGCGTCCGCACTGAACCCGCCGAAGACGACCGAGTGGGTTGCCCCGATGCGCGCGCACGCGAGCATCGAGATCGGCAGCTCGGGAATCATCGGCATGTAGATGGCGACACGGTCGCCCTTGCGGACGCCGAGCTCGAGGAGTGCGTTCGCCGCCTTCGCGACCTCCTTCTGGAGGTCGGCGTAGGTGAGCGTGCGGGTGTCGCCCGGCTCGCCTTCCCAGTGGTAGGCGACACGCGCGCCGTTCCCGTTCTCCACATGGCGGTCGACGCAGTTGTAGGCGATGTTGAGCTCGCCGCCCACGAACCACTTGGCGAACGGGGGATTGCTCCAGTCGAGCACCTCGTCCCAGCGCTTCGACCAGGCGAGCCGGTCAGCCTGCTCGGCCCAGAAGCCCAGGCGGTCGGCCGCGGCCCGCTCGTAGGCCTCGGCGGTGACGTTGGCGGACTCCGCGAGCTCGGCCGGCGGGGGGAAGCGCCTCGTCTCCTGCAGGAGGTTCGACAATGTCTCTTGGCTCTCGCTCACGCGTACTCCTCGCTGTTCAAAGAGGGGGGCGCACCTTCCACGGCCCACTCCATCAGCGATCGTCCGGTGCGGACAAGGGCTTGCCGGTTTTGTGGGCGCAAGGGGCGAAAGGGGCTCCCCGGCTTCGGGTTGGATGCTATGTGATGCCAGCCACACGTGCCCTTCCCAGGTCCGGCCTTGGGGAATCCGTGCATGATCCGATGTCTGGGGACGGTAGTTGAAGTGCCGGACTGACCTGCGGTGATGTGGTCGGGTTGGGCTCTGGATTACTTGAAACAAACTTTCCGATTTCGGTCTTCGGGGGCGTGTGGGGCGCGCGGTGCCGGAGGCGGTCGGAGCGTGGGCGGAGGGCGGCGGACGGGGCCGCCGCGGTGACCGCATAAGGTCGGGCGCGTGACCGATGTCGATGCCTTTGCCAACGTCGCGGACCTGCCCGGAGTGGAGGAGGCCGTCGCCGACGCCCGCAAGGCGGTGGACCGCCTGCTGGGCCACCGCATCCTGAGGCGGCGCAGTGCGGAGGTCTCCACCGAGTCCGCCCTGCGCGGGGCTCGCGCGTCCGCGGAACTGGAAGGCGCGTCCGTCACGCTGGACGAGCTGCGTTCCGCGGCCGAGGGGCATGCCGCGCCCATCGTCCAGGGCTCGCTGCGCGTCAGCGCCGAGCTGGGCTCCCTGGCTGAGACATGGCGCAAGGCGCCGCGTCAGGTGCTCGCGCGCCTGCACGTCCTGGCCACCGCCGATCTGCTGGACGAGTCGGCTCTCGGGCGTCCGCGCACCGGCGAGGTCGAGATCTCCGATCCCCTGGGGCTGGGGGCCCCGCCGTCCCCTGTCGAAATGGCCCGGCGCCTGGACGCGCTGTGCGACCTCCTGGTCCGTCCGAGCAAGGCTCCGGCCCTGGTCATCGCCGCTCTGGTGCACGGTGAGCTGCTGACGATCCGCCCGTTCGGCGTCGCGGACGGCGTGATCGCGCGCGCGGCGCAGCGGCTCACGTTCGTCGCGCGTGGCCTCGACCCCAAGTCCCTGACCGCGCCCGAGGTCGGCCACCTCGAACTCGTGGCCGAGTACCCGGACGCCCTGCGCGCCTACGCGTCCGGCACGTCCGAGGGCGTGGTCCAGTGGATCCGGCACTGCGCCGACGCCACGGTCGCCGCCGCGCGCGACTCCCAGGCCATCTGCGAGGCCTACCTCCGCGGCTGACCGGGAGAGGCCCGGACGAGAACCTGTGAAGGTGGTCGGGGTGGGGGAGCAAATGAACGGCACCCCGCGCTCGGCGGGGCGCCGCCCTGGTCACGTCACACCGGGTTACCAAGCGTGCAACTGATATCCGTCTGAGCGGGTCAAGCCCGACTCGACGCGCCTCCCGCGGCTAGTCGCGCGTGGGTACCCGGCTGCCGTGCGCGGACACCTGGTCCGTAGAACCTGTCTACGCCTCATTTATCGAGGTGACAAGCCCTCAATCGGTAAAGGAAACGTTCCTGTGGAGTCCCTCTCGCGAGGGGCGGGGGAGCGGCCGGAGGGGGGCGTTGTGGCGGCTCGGACGCTTCGGCCGGCTTGGAACGCGCCATTCTCTGACGCTTCGCGAACGCCGATTCCGATTACACAGAGTGATCATTTCTCTTTTTGTCCACTCGTGCCCGCTCGTGTTCGCGCGCGCCCCTGCGGGCGGACTCGCGCGGGCCTGTCCGGCTCTACGCCCGGCCCGGCGGGGGGCGAGTGAAGGCCCCATGCGCGCGGGAGTACGGTCTTCCCAACCAGGCTAGAAAAATTCGTCCTCGCAGAGGGACTTTCCCGCTCGACGGAACTCTCGACGATCGGGCAGCATATGTTGTATCTGCCTAGACTGTAGATGGCGAGATTGCTACTCCCGTAGATCAAACTGGTGTACCACTTAGTGCGATCTGCCCGAGACTTTTCTGGGATAACGGGCCGGCTCTACCCCCCCGGAGCCGGACCGTTCGGCGACCCCCGCCCTCCCCCCCGGCGGGGGTCGCCCTTCGTGAACGGCCCGGGTGGCGGTCACCGCCCCCCGGAACCCCACCCGGGCCTTCACAACTCTCCTCAACACGCGATTGACCTGTTGTTCCTCCCGGCTGAACGGAAGTTATCCACAGTTCGGGAGTGCGCTTCCGAGTGGCGTGGTGCGCGGCGCATCGTGGAACTCCACCGATGCGAGAGGAGAGCGCGATGACCGCCGCGCTGATCGTCACCGAGGACCCGGCCACCGCCGACGACCTGCTGCGCCTCGCCGCCGCGGCCGACGCGCCCGCCGAGGTCGCAGGCTCCGTGGGCGACGCCCGGGCGGGCTGGTACCAGGCCCCGCTCGTGCTCGTCGGCGCCGACGTTGCGGACGGCCTGGCCGCCGCCGGGCCGCACCGCCGCTCCGGCGTCGTGCTGGTCGCCCGCCCCGGCGAGGGCGCCGACGTCTACCGCCTCGCCCTCGGCGTCGGGGCCGGTGACGTCGCCCTTTTGCCGGACGACGAGCCCTGGCTGACCGACGCGATGGCCGCCGCGGCCGAGCCCGCCGACGCCCGCGGCCTCATCGTCTGCGTCACCGGCTCGCGGGGCGGCGCGGGCGCGAGCGTCCTGGCCGCGGTCCTGGCCCACTGCTCCGCGCGGGACGGCCTGCGCACCCTCCTCGTGGACGGCGACCCGCTCGGCGGCGGCGCCGACCTTCTCCTCGGACTCGAGGGCCACGAGGGCGCCCGCTGGCCCGACCTCGCCCAGCGGCAGGGCCGGATCAGCGTCGCCACCCTCCGCGACTCGCTCCCGAGCACGGGCGACCTGTCGGTTCTGTCGTGGGGCAAGACCGCGCCCGTGGCGGTGACCCCCGAGGCGGTGCGCTCCCTGCTCGACTCGGCGTCCCGCGGCTTCGACCTGACCATCGTCGACGTGCCCCGCTACCTGGGCGACATCGGCCGTCCCGCGCTGCGCGCCGCGCACACCTGCTACCTGATCGTCCCGGCCGAGGTCCGTGCGACGGTGGCCGCCGACGTCCTGGCTGGCTTCCTGCGCCGCGAGACCGCCGACGTCCGCCTCATCGTCGGCGCCCGTCCGTCCGGCGGCCTCCGTCCGGAGGCGGTGGCCCGGCATCTCGACCTGCCCAGCGTCGGCACCCTCGACCGCGACCGCCGCGTCCCGCCGGCCCTCGAACAGGGCGGCGTGTCCCGAATAGCCCGGCGAGGTCCTCTGCGCGACCTCTGCGACCACCTGCTCGACGCGCAGTCCCCTGCCCCGGCCGCCCCCTCGAAGGCCGCCTGACGTCGGCCTTCGCCGAGGAGTGAGCATGATGAACGCCAAGTTCTCCGAGGCCGTGCGCGGCAGGCTCGCCGAAGGCGGTGTCGAACCCACGGCCGGCCGGGTGGCGGCAGCCCTGCGCGCGGAAGAGCGCCTGCTCGGCGACCGCGAGGTGCTGGTCCTGGCCGACGAGTTACGCGCCGAGTTCGTCGGCGCCGGCCCCCTGGAGCCGCTGCTGCGCCTGCCGGAGGTCACCGATGTGCTGGTCAACGGCCCTGACGAGGTGTGGGTCGACGCCGGTTCCGGGCTGGTCCGAACGGGCACCCGCTTCGCCGACGAGGCCACACTGCGCCGCCTCGCCCAACGCCTCACCGCCGCTGCGGGCCGCCGTCTGGACGACGCGTCCCCGTATGCCGACGCCCGCCTGCCGGGCGGGGTGCGGCTCCACGCCGTCCTGCCGCCGGTCGCCCCGAACGGCACGTGCCTGTCCCTGCGCCTCCCTCGGCGCCGCGCCTTCACCCTGGACGAGCTGGTCGCGACCGAGACCGTCCCGCCCGCAGGGGCGGCGCTCTTGGCCGCCCTGGTCAAAGCCCGTGCGGCGTTCCTGATCAGCGGCGGCACCGGCACGGGCAAGACGACGCTGCTGAGCTGCCTACTGGGCTTGGCCGACCAGTCCGAGCGCCTGTTGCTGGTCGAGGATTCGGCCGAACTGAGTCCCGACCATCCCCATGTCGTCCGGCTGGAGACGCGACCGCCGAACGTCGAGGGCGCGGGTGGCGTGACACTGCACCAGCTTGTCCGGCAGGCCCTGCGCATGCGTCCGGACCGTCTGGTCGTGGGTGAGGTCCGAGGCGCAGAGGTCGTCGACCTGCTGGGCGCCCTGAACACCGGCCACGATGGCGGCTGCGGCACCCTGCACGCGAACGCCGCGACCGACGTCCCCGCCCGCCTCGAAGCCCTGGCCTGCGCCGCGGGCCTGAGCCGCGAGGCCGTCCACAGCCAACTGGCCGCCGCCCTGGACGTGGTCGTCCACCTGGTCAGGGTCCCGGGCACCGGCAAACGCCAGGTGGCCGAGATCTGCCTGCTGGATCGCGCCGCCGACGGCCTGGTCACGGCTGCTCCCGCGGTGTCCTTCACCTCGTCCGGCGCGCTGGAGCCCGCCCAGGCGGCTCCTGCCCTGTCCCGCCTCCTCCACCCGCACTGGCCGCTGCCATGGTGACCGCCGCCATGATCTGCGCAGCCCTGGCCGCGTGGCTGTTCTACGCCCCGTCCCGGGCGGCCGTCCGCCTGCGACGAGCCCTGCCATCGCCCGCCACGTCCACCCTGGTCACGACCCTGCTCGGGCGGGCCGCCGCCACGCGCACGTCCTTGCTCGACAAACGCCGGGCCCCTGCCCGGTGGCGGGCCACGGTGATCGAACTCTGCGAAGGCATGGCCGCCGAACTCACCACGGGCAGCACGCCTGAGGAGGCCTTCTCCACCACGGCCTCCGTCCTGAGCTCTTCCATGGCCAGGGCCTTACGCGCCCCGCCCCGACACGACCCCATCAGGCACCTGGAGCACCTCGCGGCCACCCGACCAGGGGCGGAGTCCCTGAGACTCCTCGCCGCGACCTGGCGCCTGGGCGCCGAACGAGGCGGCACCCTGGCCACCGTCCTGGACGGCCTGGCCGCCGCCCTCCGCGACGAGGAATCCCAACGCCAGGAGATATCCGTCCACCTGGCCGCCCCCAGAGCCACAGCCCGCCTCCTGGCCGTCCTTCCCGTCCTGGGCCTGGCCATGGCCACGGCCCTGGGCACCAACCCCCTCCCCTTCCTCCTCACGACCCTGCCTGGCCTGGCCTGCCTGACCACCGCCCTGGCCTTGGACGCCATCGGCCTCTGGTGGACCCACCACTTGGCCACCAAAGCCGCCATCCACCCCTGACCACCGACCCGCCTTCCAACCGGAGCCCCCATGCACCACCGACCACGGCACCGCCCACCTCGCTCCGCTCCCACCCGCCGTCCAGACACCCTCGGGCGACCCTTTCCGCCCACAGGGCTTCACCTGCGCAGCGACAACCAAGCAGGCCCGGACGAAGTCGACACATCGCACACCGCGCCCATCCGGCGAGAACGAATCTCGACCGACCCCAGGCGGCCACGACCACCCCCGCCCATGCCGTCGACATGCCCCGCGCAAGGCGCACCCTCGACGCTGGCCCGCGGAACCATGCCGGGATGCCACCCCAGAGCTCCGACACCAGACCATGGCAGCACGACCTGCCAAGGCACGCACCCAAGACGTCGCGCCAGAACATCCCCGAACACACCATGCGAAGAACACCACCGGTCCACGCCACTCGGACGGGCTCTGGACGCGTCACCTGGGCGCGAACCTACGCACGCCACCTGGGTGAGGCACCCGAATGCGGTGTCCAAGCACGCCGTCCAAGCACGCCGTCCGAGCACGCCGTCCGAGCACGCCGTCCGAGCACGCTGCCCCGGGCGGGCTTCGGGCGGGCTTCGGGCGCGTCACCTGGGCGCGAACCTGTGCACGCCACCCAGGTGAGGCACTCGGATGCGGTGTCCGGATGCAGCGGCTGAATGCGGTGCCGAGCGCCCCGTCCGTGCGCCCTGTCCGTGCGCCCTGTCCGTGCGCGCCGTCCGTGCGCGCCGCCTGGGCACGGTGTCCGGATGCGGCACTCGGATGAGGCGTCCGGATGCGGGTGTCCGGATGCGCCGTCCGGGCACGCCATCCGGAGTATGCGTGCGTAGCACGCTCTCCCGAGGCACTCCGTCTGGTTCGCGGGGTTTCGGGGCGTGCCGCCTGAGGCATGCAGTGGGGTGTGCCCAGGACAGGCACGTGGATGCTGACGGCGCGGCCCTGTCCAGATGCTGGCGGCCACGAACAGCCCGAGACATCTGTGTACTGCGGACGGCCAGACTCCTAGGCATGGGCATGGCGTGCTGTCTGGCCCGGTGCAATACCGGAGACCTGACTTGCCCGGCTTCCGGCGGTGATCGCGCACTGTTCGGCGTTGGCGCAGCACACCGCCACGGAATGCGGCCTCTGTGGGCGCGGTATCTGGGCCCACCGCCTGAGCATGGCGCGCAGTACGCACGGGGCGCCGTCCAGGGACAGCGTTCAAGGGGGCACTGCCTGAGGTGTGCCGCGCAGGGCCTCGTGTGCAACACGATGCCCTGCGCTGGGCACGCCATGTGGGCACGCCATGTGGGCACGCCATGTGGGCACGTCGCGTGGCGCCCGGGCCAGGTCGTGCAGGCCCAGGTCGTGCAGGCCACGTCGTGCAGGCCACGTTGTGCGGGGAAGGTCGTGCGGGGCACGTTGTGCGGGGCAGGTCGTGCGGGCCCACAGGTATGCGGGGCACGTCGTGCAGGCCACAGCATGCGGTGATACCGCGCCCTGGGCATGGGGCGTGGCCAGCGCCCGCGGCGCAGTGCGCAGGGCACGGTGCCCGGGGTCCGGGGGGTGGGCACAAGGCATGGGCGCGTGCGTTGGGCACGGGGTGGGGCAGGGCAGGGCAGGGCAGGGACGATGACCGAGTCCCGGTAGACGGAGTCGTAGAGGGCGAGCAGCACGGGGCATCGGCGTGCGGGGCCCGCTGGCTGAGGTATGCCGCGCAGTACGCCTTGTGGGCGGCACGTCCTGCATGGAGCGCGGCGTCAGGGACGCCACTCAGGGACATCGCCTGAGCCACGCCGCGCGGGGCGTTCTGCGCAACACGCTGTGCGCGGGGGAGTGGCGCTCGGCGCAAGGTGTGCGGGGCGCGGGCTGCGGGGGTGCGGGGTGTCATGGGTGGGCCGCGCGCTTTGCCAGGCGTCGTGCTGGGCTGCGTGTCTGGCTGGTTGTGACGCCACTGGCCCGGATTGTGCTGGAACGCTCGCCGAAGTCCGTCTGCCCATGGCTAGGAACGCGTCCAGTAGCGCCTCGGACGTCCGTGGTGGGTCGGCAAGGTCGTCGCCCCTGGTCCGGCATGCCTCGCCTTGCTCAGGTTCTTGCCTGGTGGAGGTCTCTGGCTCAGTCCAGGCCACGGCTTCGGGGGTTCCACTTCGGACTCTTCTGGACTCCGGGATGCGTGAAGGTGTCGCCGCTGAGGCAGCGGCCTCTCGGACCACCGCATGCGGGTGTCCCATCTGGTTGTGCGTGACCTACCTCGAGTCAACGACTACATCGCTCAGGAGTACACATGCTGTGGACAGCCGCTCTCTGCTTCGCCATCTGCGCGTTCGTGGCCTCGAAGCCTTCTCGGTCGGCTGCTCGACGGCTTGCTTCCGTTCGCTCGTCCAACGGAGCAGGCCGGCAGGCGGAGCAGGACGAGAGCGGGCGCGCTGCAGGCTGGAAGAACCTGTGGGGCAGGCTGTGGCGGCGAAGACCTGGCCGAAGCGCAGCTCCCCCGTTGGAGGCGCGACGCGGAGCTGTGAAGTTCAGGGGGCCGGGTGGCGATGGCGCTCATCGCGACTTCACTCCCATGGCATCCCGTGTTCTCGCTGCTCAAGGTGGGTACCGCGGTGCTGGCGTCGATGCCCTTCCTCAACGTTCGGGAGGAGGCTTGGACGGTCGGGCAATGCCAGCGCGGATGGGCGTCCGCGGGACGGACGGGGGTTGGAGGGGTCGCGGCCTCCGCAGGCTGAGTACCGGCGTTGGCCTGGGGCGGAACGGCTCATCGTCGACTGGCGCGGGGACGGAGCGGGAGTGGGCGCTTCGGGGTGCGGCAGCGCTGGCACCTGCGCTGGTCACAGCGTGGGTGATCGGTGGGTCGGGTGGGTGGGTCGTTGGAGCGATCGTGGCGGTAGCCCTCACCAGGTGGTCGGTGAACATGGGGAAGGCCGACGACCGGGAACGGCGGAGTCGGATCGTTCGTGAGCTTCCGGTGACGGTCGACCTGCTGGCCGCCTGCCTCAGGGGTGGGATGCCGTGGGACGAATCGGTCGAGGCCGTCGCGTCCACGATCGGCGGTCCCCTGGGCGAGGAGCTGGGCGCCGTCTCGGTCCAGATTCGCCTGGGGGCCGACCCGGTGCGTGCCTGGCTCGACCTGGGCGAACGGCAACCGGTGCTGGCGCCGCTGGCACGCGCCGCAGTTCGCGCGTCGCGCAGTGGGACGGCGTTGTCGCTCTCGTTGGAACGCCTCGCTCAGGAGCAGCGGCGGACGGCGAGAACGGTGGCCGCCGAGCGGGCGCGCTCAGCGGGTATTCGCGCGCTGATGCCGTTGGGCTTGTGCTTTCTTCCGGCCTTCGTGTTGCTGGGGATCGTCCCGGCCATTGTTGGAATCGCTTCGTCGATGTCGCTCCCATGGTGAGAACTTGGCTGCAATTCTCACGCGAGCTCGAGGGCCCCTTCCGGCACCGTGATTTCTCCGGAGTGCGCAAGTGCTCTCCGCGCGGCCGGAGTGTCGCGGCTTATGTCTCGGGATGGCTCTGCTTCTGGACGTGCGGCGCTGGTTGAGGAGATGCAACGCGTCCAGTGGTGCGGGTGTTGATTTCGCCTTGACCAGCGAGTTTGTGACCTGGTCTACGGGGTTGGGCGGAGTTATCCACAGTTCGGTGGTCGGCTTGGGATGGGGGTTCCCGTGGAGCAGGCTGGTCACAGGGCGTGAGAGGCGCCCGACCGAGAGGAGAGCAAGATGACGAGCATCGCTCGGATGGTCCGACGTTGTCGCCGTGTCGCCGGTGACGCGGGCATGTCCACGGCCGAGTACGCGGTCGGCACGATCGCCGCCGCTGCCTTCGGGGGCCTGTTGTACAAGATCGTGACCAGCTCTGAAGTGCAGAAAGCCCTCTTAGGGATCATCCAAAGAGCCCTGCAGACTGCCGGGTGAACATGCGGCGGCGGTGTGATCGCGGCATGGCCACTGCGGAGATCGCGGTTGCCCTGCCCGCGCTGGTCTTCGTCACGGTGCTCGCGCTCTGGGCGGTGGCGGCCGCGTCCATCCACATGTCGTGTGTGGACGCGGCTCGCGCCGGAGCCCGTGCCGCGGCGCGCGGCGAGTCCCTCGACGCCGTTCGGTCCCTCGTGACTCGTTCGGCCCCTCGAGGGGCGACGGTCTCCGTGCGGCGTGACGCCGACCGCGTCCAGGTGACGGTTTCGACGGCCGTGCGTCCACCAGCACTGGCTGCCCTGCCGCCCCTCGACGTCCAAGGGCATGCCGAAGCCGAGACCGAGCCAGGCGCACAGGCCGGACCGGAGGGCTAGCTGGATGCTTCCCAGGCTGTGTTCCTTGGCCGTAGCCATGCCCGCGACGATCCACGTCCGCTAACCCCTCTGGATCACGACCAACACCGACACCGAGATCCCCCAACTCGCTGCACGACCTCGCTCCCACCGTCACCGTCAGCGCCGCAGGCGCCTTCGGGAGGCGGCGTTCAGCCCGCCTGCACCGCTACTGGCGCCCTGATGTCCCGTGCCCTCCCCGAGCAGTGCTCCACGGAGTGGCGTGGAGTGGTGCCACACCGTGGCCCGTGGCCCGTGGCCCGTGGCCCGTGGGCCATGGGCCATGGGCCATGGGGTGCGGCCCCTGGGCGGTGGGCCATGGGCGGTGGGCCATGGGCGGTGGGCCATGGGTAGGCCGTGGGCTGGGAGCAGTGGCCGTGGCCGTGGGCCGTGGGGCGTGGGGCGTCGGCATGGGCCGTGGGCCGTGGGCCGTGGGCCGTGGAGCGTGGGCCGTGGGCCGTGGGGCGTGGGGCGTCGGCATGGGCCGTGGGGCGTGGGGCGTCGGCATGGGCCGTGGTTCCGTGGGGCGTGAGGTGTGGGCGTGGGCCGTCGAGCGCGGGGCGCGGGCCGTAGACCGTAGGCCGTGGGAGGTGGGGCGTCGGGCGTCGGCATGGGCCATCGGGGGCGTGTCGTGGGCGGTGGGGCGCGTGTGCCGCGGGCCTGTGCGCTGCGATGCCTTGTGTGCCTGGGTGAAGAGCTGCAGGGGAGGGTGCGGCGTGAGGAGGGCAGGGGAGAGCGCGGTGTGAGGGGGGCAGGGGAGGGCGCGGTGTGAGGGCGCGTGGAGGGGCGCCGGAGAAGTGCATGGAGAGGCGCTGGAGGGTGCATGGAGAGGGGGCGGAGGAGTGCATGGAGAGGGGCGGAGTGCATGGCGAGGGGGCGGAGTGCATGGAGGGGCGCTGGAGGGGTGCGTGGAGAGGGGCGGGTTTGGGGGGTGGGGTTGTGGAGCGGGGTGGTGTGGCGGTGAGGGGGCGTGGGGGAGGGGTGGATCGCGGGGCGGGGACGGTTTGGGTGTTGGCGTTTCTGGGGGTGATTTGGAGTGTGGGGGTGGCGGCGATGGTGGTGGGGGGTGTGCGGGGTGCTCGGCATCGGGTGGAGGCTGCGGCGGATCTCGGGGCGTTGGCGGGGGCCGGGCGTGTGAGTGAAGGGGAGGGGGCGGCGTGCCGGGTGGCGCGGGAGGTGGCGGCCGATTCCGGCGGACGGGTCGCGTCGTGTGTGGTGCGTGGGAGGATCGTGGAGGTCTCGGTGGACGGCGTGGTGCGGCTGCCGTTCGGGATGCGTGAGGTTCGGGTGGTGGCGCGGGCCAGGGCTGGTCCTGTCGGACGCGACGGCGTACCCTGACCGGTCTCGACTCTTGAACCGGATGTCAATAGGGAGCCGGAAGGGCGACAGGGGCCGGTGGCGGCCAAAGTCGTGTGGCTTTGTCACTCTTCCGTGACTTTCGCTACCAAGTAGTACGTTACGCTGCCGTAAGCCCAGAGTTATCGCGTGAAACGGTGGCTGCTACGGCCCCTCGCCCCTCCCGAGGCCGGACACTCCCCAGACGGGCTCGGCTGCGCGGACGGTGCGGGTCCGGTCGGGTGCTGTTGGAGGTATGTGGCTGTGACGAGGATTCGCAGGATCGGCGTGATCGCTCTCGCGACGCCCCTTGCGATGGCCTTCCCCGTGATCGGCATGATGCCCGCCGGGGCGTCCAACGGGATCACCGCGCCGCAGAACGGCAGCGTCATCACCAGCGGCTCCCAGGTGACCGTCCGCGCGACGTACGACTTCGCGTTCCAGATGCAACTGCGGGCCAAGACCCCGGGGTCGGGAGACACCTTCCTGACGTCCGGCGGTGTCATGGACCACTCGCTCTCCGCGCCGCTCTCGCTCGACCGCAACGGCCGCTACACCGTCTACATCAAGGGCAGCACGACCGGACACGTCTACGCGTCCAGCACGTTCACGGTCCGGATCGCTCCGTCCCCGCCGAGCGGCGTGTCCGCGTCGGTCTCCGGCAACAGGATCAAGGTCAACTGGAACCTCGGGCTCGAGGACGACCTGACGGGTTACACCGTGAAGGCGCCCGGCGGAGGCTCGAAGAGCGGCAGCGTCGGAAGCCTGTGCTCCGGTTCCAGCTGCTCGGCGTCGATTCCGGTCGGCTCGGCGAGCGGGTCGGTGTCGGTTCAGGTCCAAGCGCGTCGGTCGACCGGGCTGGGGGGATCGGTCGCGTCCCCGGCCTCGCTGGCGACCGTGTCCGTCGGTGGCGGTGGGAACGGGCCGAACACGAGCGTCCCGCCTGGTACCACCGTGCCTCCGTCGGGAGACAACGGAACCAACAGGAACACGCCGCTCACGCCGTTCAACAACCAGTCGCCGGTCACGCTGCCGTCCGTCCAGCCGTCCGACGCGACCTCGGGGTTCACCTACCCGACGCCGCAGGTCGCGTCCAGCCAATCTCCGAAGGCGGAGAACGCCGCCGCCTCCACTCAGCTCCAGTGGGGCCGCAGCATCGGCATCGCGCTCGTGCTGCTCGTCGCCGCCGCCCACCTCGGCACTTGGACGCGCCGCCTGCGCACCGTCCAGGCGGGAGTGAGCGAGAAGGGCATGGCCGCCCGCCTGGCGCGCAGTGGCTCGGCGCGTAGTCGTGTCCGCAACGCCAAGCAGCACATCGCGCAGGCGGAAGCGATGGCGAAGACCACCGTCCTCACTCCGCCTGGGCCTGGCGCGTCCGCCGCGTCGTCGGGCGAGGGCACGATGGGCGTCGGCGGCGTCGGCGGCGTCGCAGGTGGGGCCGATGCGGGTGCGGCTGACACGGGTGTTGCGCAGCCTGGAAGCACCGCTGCCCTCAAGGCGCTCCCGGGTGCAAGTTCCGCTGACGGCGCTTCGAGTGCGTCGAAGGGGACGACCGGGACGCCGAGTGTTGTTCAGGGGGCTGCTGCGAACTCCGGTCCGCGTCGGTCGTCTCGCCGTCCGGCTCGGCTCGGCAAGCGTCGTGGCGGTGTCGACGTTCGCATCGCGGACAAGCGCGCAGGTGCCCCGGCCGTCGACCCGATGTCCGGCGACTCCGCTGCAAAGCAGGCTGACGACTCATCCGCTGGTCTGCCGATCGGCGCCGAAGCCGGGACCTTCGGGGCTGCGGCGGTCGACGCACCGACCGGCTCGACCAGTGGCCGATTCGGTGACGCGGCGGCACCGCGCACCCCGGCCGCGGACGTCCCGGCCGCGGGTGTTCCGGCGCCACGCACCTCGGCCGCAGGTGTTTCGCCCCAGGACGCGCAGGACCAGGGGACGCCAGACGCGGGTGCTTCTGTTGAGGGCGCTGCGGAGTCCGGAACGCGTCCGCTGAAGCAGCGGGACATCTTCAGCGTGGCTTCGGCCGTCGAAGGCGTTTCCGAAGAGCCCGACGCGTCCACGACGGATGCCCCGTCCTCGGAGAACAAGCCCAAGGGACGCCGCTCCGGACGCGGCCGACGTCACAAGTAGCCCGGTCGCCGGGAGCCTTCGGTCGAAGGTGCCCTTGTCGGCGCTGAAGGCTGTGCCCGGCCAGGAAGCTCCTCCTTTGGCCTAGGGCGTGTCTCAAAGTCGGCGCCCGTGCCTGGGCGTCGCGCAGTAGGGCAGGTGGCTTTGAGACACGCCCTAGGCCTACACGCGCCAGTGCAGTGTTTCTTCGACTGCTGCAGGCAGTGGCTCAGGTCTGGCCGCAGGTGTGCAGACCCTCGCGAGGCCCGATCGCCACCCACGCTCACATCCGCGCACTCCGGCACCCGCATCAGCAGGGCTCCGTCTTGCGGGCGGCACAGTCGCCAGCGGCGGGTCGCGTCCTCGGGAAGGACCCGGCAGGCGGACGCGCCGCCGTCCGCCTGCCGTCCCACTAGTTTCGCGCCGCCGAGTTACATACCAGCACCTGCACCGGCACCCGCGTCAGTCTCTCGACACCCGGACCCGGCTCGGTTTCGCACCGGCAGGCTCCGCCCGCACTCGCACACTGCCTTTGTACTCGCGCCGGCAGCCGCGTCGGTTCCGATGTCGGCGCTCGTGTTGGCAGGCCCTCGTCGGTACCGGCACCCGTGTCGGCAGGTGTCCGCCCGTGCCCATATCCGCCTCGGTGCTTGCACCGGCACCCTCGCCTGCTGGCGCTCGGGCTCACGTGGGCGCTGGAACTCGCATTGGCGGCTTGTGTTCTTGTCGGGGTGGTTGGTGGGGCTTGGGGATGTGCTCGGCGGTAGGGGTGGTGGGGTTAGGGGGATTGGGGGAGGAGTTGGGCCAGGAGGGTCAGGGCGCCTTGTTTGTCCAGGGGGTCGTTGCCGTTGCCGCACTTGGGGGACTGGATGCAGGAGGGGCAGCCGGTGTCGCATTCGCAGGAGGCGATGGCGTCGCGGGTGGCGGTGAGCCAGGAGCGGGCGTCGCGGTAGCCGCGTTCGGCGAAGCCGGCGCCGCCTTCGTGGCCGTCGTAGACGAAGACGGTGAGGAGGCCGGTGTCGGGGTGGACGGCGGTGGAGACGCCGCCGATGTCCCAGCGGTCGCAGGTGGCGAAGAGGGGGAGCAGGCCGATGGAGGCGTGCTCGGCGGCGTGGGCGGCGCCGGCGAGGTCGAGGTCGCCCAGGGCGTCGACCTGGCCCGCGGAGAGGGTCCACCAGACGGCGCGGGTGCGGAGGGTGCGCGGGGGGAGGTCGAGGGGTTTCTCGCCGAGCATCTCGCCGGTCTGGAGGCGGCGCATCTGGTAGGCGACGACCTGGTGGGTGACCTCGACGGTGCCGTAGTGCAGGCGGGCCTCGCCCCAGGGGGTGGAGCGGAGCTCGTCGACGATCCGGATGTCGGTGACGTCCCGGGCGGTGGTCGAGTAGTCGGGGTCGGCGGCCTCGACGAGGGCGACCGAGTCGTCCAGGTCGAGGGTCTGGACGACGAAGGACTCGCCCTGGTGGAGGTAGACGGCGCCGTCGTGGACGGTGGTGTGCGCGGACGACTCGTCCACGGTGCCGAGGAGGCGGCCGGTGGCGAGCTCGACGACCTGGACGGGGGCGCCGCCCGCGCCGCGGATGTCGGCGAGGTCGGCCGGGTTCTCGCGGCGCGTCCAGAACCAGCCGGCGGGACGGCGGCGGAGCATGCCGCGGTGGACGAGGTCGGGGAGCAGGTCGCCGGTGGTCGGGCCGAACAGGTCGAGGTCGGCGTCGGTCAGCGGGACCTCGGCGGCGGCGGCGCACAGGTGCGGGCCGAGGACGTAGGGGTTGTCCGGGTCCAGGACGGTGGCCTCGACCGGGGTGCCGAAGATCGCCTCGGGGTGGTGGACGAGGTAGGTGTCGAGCGGGTCGTCGCGGGCGACGAGGACGGCCAGGGCGGACTGCCCGGACCGTCCGGCGCGTCCGGCCTGCTGCCAGAGGGAGGCGCGGGTGCCGGGCCAGCCGCAGACCAGGACGGCGTCCAGGCCCGAGACGTCCACGCCGAGTTCGAGGGCGTTCGTGCTGGCCAGGCCGACCAGCTCGCGGGAGCGCAGCGACTTCTCGAGCGCGCGGCGCTCTTCGGGGAGGTATCCGGCGCGGTAGGCGGCGACCTGGCCGGACAGCTCGGGGGCGGCCTCCTCCAGCGCGCGCTTGGCGCCCAGCGCGACGGACTCCGCGCCGCGCCGGGAGCGGACGAACGCCAGCGTCTGGACGTCCTCGACGACGAGGTCGGCGAGCAGGTCGGCGGCCTCGGCGGTGGCGGTGCGGCGGACGGGCGCGCCCTGCTCGCCGCGCAGGTCGGTCAGCGGCGGCTCCCACAGCGCGAAGGTCGCGGGACCGCGCGGGGACGTGTCGTCGTCCACGGCGATCACGTCCAGGCCGGTGAGGCGGGACGCGGCGGTCGCGGGCTCCGAGGTCGTCGCGGACGCCAGGACGAACGTGGGGAACGCGCCGTACCGAGCGCAGACGCGGCGGAGGCGGCGGATGATCTGCGCGACGTGCGAGCCGAACACGCCCCGGTAGCCGTGCGCCTCGTCGATGATCACGTAGCGGAGGCGGCGCAGGTACCCCGACCAGCGGGCGTGGCCGGGCAGGATCGAGCGGTGCAGCATGTCCGGGTTGGTCAGCACGTAGTTGGCGTGCTGCCGGACCCAGCCGCGCTCGTCGCGGGGCGTGTCCCCGTCGTAGGTGGCCGCGCGCACCCGCGGCAGCCGGAGCGCCCGCACCGCCCTGAGCTGGTCCGCCGCGAGCGCCTTCGTCGGGGAGAGGTAGAGCACGGTGCCCTCGCCCACGACCCGTCCGAGCGCGCCGCCGGCTCGTTCGCCCGCGGCCTGCTTGCGCGCGCCGCGAGGACGCCCGCCCGCGGTCTGTCCGAGCGCACCCCCGGCACGTTGAGCCGCGGTCTGCTCGGGTGCGCCGCCGGGGCGTTCGCCCGTGGCCCGTCCGAGTGCGGCCCCGGCAGGCTCGCTTGCGGCCCCGGTGGGTTCGCTTGCGGCCCCGGTGGGTTCGCCTGCGGCTCCGGTGGGTTCGCCTGCGGGTGGGGGGAGCGTGTTCGTCGGCTGCTCGTGCGGTGGTGCGGTCTCTTCGGGGGTGGGATGCGTCGCTGTGAGACGTGCTGAGGCGTTGTCCCCGGTTGAAGGAACGTCGGTGGGGGCGGGCTCGTTGTCGTTCATAGGAACGGCATCGCGTGCGGCCCGGCTCTGGGGCGTTTCGCCGTCGGCGCGCGCGTCCTGCGCTGTTGCGGGGACGTGGGCGGCGGCGGGGGACGGCTCGGCGGTGCGGGGGGCCGGAACGGTGTGGTCGGTGTGGATGGCGGCCAGGGACGGGAGGAGGTAGGCGAGGGACTTGCCCGAGGCGGTGCCGGTGGCGATGATCACAGACCGGCCTGCGTGGGCGAGTTCGGCGGCGGCGGCCTGGTGGTGCCAGGGGGCCTCGATGCCGGCGGCGGTGAGACGCTCGAGCAGCTCCGGCGGCGTCCAGGACGGCCAGGGCGCGCGACGACCCTGACGTGCGGGGACGTTCTGGACATGCGTGATCCGCCCACGGCGGGTGGGGTCGGCGAGGAGGCGGTCCAGGGGCGCGGGAGATCTTTGGCCGGGCATGAGGTTTTCAGTTTGCCAGCCGGGGGACAACGATGAGAACGCCCCGCCGCCGGAGGCTGGCCTCCCCATGCCATGACCGGCAGATCACCAGGTCAGACGTGATGGCGCGAAGTTTCGCCCCAGTAGGCGATAACCTGCCTCCAGGGCGGCGGAGCGTGGTTGAATCTCGACGGAGTTCCGTCGTTCCGAAACCGGCCGTATCCGGGGGATCGGGGCGCGCGGAGTGCAAGTTTTGCTGCACGGCGCTGGAGGACCTGTGGACCTGAAGGTGAACGACTACACCACCGATGACGGCCTGACCGTCATCACCGTGGAAGGCGAGATCGACGTCTACACGGCCCCCAAGCTTCGCGAGAAGCTGATCGACCTGGTGAACAAGGGCAAGTTCCACCTGCTGGTGGACATGGAGAAGGTGGAGTTCCTCGACTCGACCGGTCTCGGGGTCCTGGTCGGCGGCCTGAAGCGGGTGCGCGCGCACGACGGCTCGCTGGAGCTGGTCTGCACCCAGGAGCGCATCCTCAAGATCTTCCGCATCACCGGGCTGACCAAGGTCTTCGGCATCCACAAGACGATCGCCGAGGCCGAGGAGAAGCGCAAGGGCGCCAAGTAGGCGGCCTGACAGAGAGATGGCGACCGTTGAACTCTCTTTCAGCGCGCTCCCCGTCCACGTCAGGACGGCCCGTCTGATCGTGACCGCCGTGGCCAGACGCAGTGGCGTCGACGAGGCGATCATGGACGAGGTCCGGCTGGCGGTCGGGGAGGCGTGCTCGCGGGCGGTGGAGGCACACCGCCTGCACTGTCCCGACGAACCGGTGCGGCTCGAGCTGAGTGACACCGGACACCGCTTCCAGGTGATCGTCAGTGATTCGGTCCCGGCGGACGAGGCGGAGGGCGGACCTCCCTCGGCCCCGCGGCCGGACGACATCCCGGCCCTGGCTCTGGCCGGAGACGCCGACCTGGGTCTCGCCGTCATCGCCGGGCTGGCCGATGACGTGGAGATCTCGAACACCCCCAAGGGCGTCCAGATCAGGATGAGCTGGCCGGCCGAGCGGCCGGCGGCTCCGACGATCTGACCGGCTTCCCCCGGAGCCGGACGCACGACGTCATGCGACAAGGCCCCGTCCTCAGGTGAGGACGGGGCCTTCTCGTCGTACGCGACAGATCCTTCTCGTCGTGCGCGACAGATCGAGCTTGTTGCGCGACAGATCCTGCTCGGCGTGCGCGACTGATCGTGCTCGTCGCGGACAGCTGATCGTGCGCGAGGGGCCCTCAGGGGCTGGTCAGGGCCTCCGTCGGGGGGAGGCGGGCGGCCCGGATCGCGGGATAGAGGCCGGCGATGGCGCCGATGACGAGCGTGGCGGCGAGCCCGCCCGCCATGGCCCAGGGCGGGACGACCGTCGGCCAGTGCTGCGCGACCGCGAAGCCGAAGGTGACGAGCGCGCCGAGGGCCACGCCGCCGATCCCGCCGAGGGCGGCGAGCAGCTGGGACTCGGTGAGGAACTGGAGCCGGATCTGGCCCCGGGTGGCGCCGAGGGCGCGGCGCAGGCCGATCTCGGCGCGGCGTTCCAGGACGGAGATCACCATCGTGTTCGCGACGCCGACGCCGCCGACCAGCAGGGCGACGCCGCCGAGGCCGAGCAGCAGCGCCGTGAAGGTCTGGTTCGCGGCGTGCTCGGCGGCCAGCGCGTCCGACGGCCGGGACACCTCGATCTCGTTCGGCGACTCGGGGTTGGCGGTCTGGGCGAGCAGGTTCTGGACGCGCTCGACGGCGTCCTTGGCGGTCCGCGTGTAGACCGTGGTGGCGTGGCCGTCGAAGCCGAGCCGGGAGACGGCCGCGTCCCAGCCGACCAGTGCGGACGAGTCCAGTTCGGGCGCGAGCGCGTTCGGGGACAGGACGCCGACGACGGTGAACCAGCGTCCGGCCAGCCACACCTGGCCGCCCGCGCCGGTGACGCCGAGCCGGTCGGCCGCGGCGGAGCCGAGCACGACGGCCGGGTAGCGGCCGGTCGCGGCGTTCAGCCAGGTCCCGGAGCGCAGTTCGAGGCCGACCGTGCTCGGAAGCCGCAGGTCGGCCGCCATGACGGCGATCCCGCCGGTCTCCTCGGGGTCGATGTGGTCGTTGCGGTAGACGTGCGTGTCGGGGACCTTGCCGGTGGCGGCGGCGGACTCCACGTCCGGCATCCTCGCGATCATGCCCGGCGCGGTGAACGGGAGCTCCGCGTTCCCGCCGAAGAAGTCGTGTCCGGGACTGACCGTCAGCAGGTTGGTGCCGAGCTGGTCGAGCGTGGCCTGGAGCTGCGCCCGGCTGGACGTGGAGATCCCGACGACGCCGATCATGGCGGCGATGCCGATGGCGATGCCCAGCGCGGAGAGCACGACCCGGAGGGGGCGTGTCCGCAGTCCGGCCGCTCCCACGCGCAGGACGTCCCGTGCGCCGAGGCGTCCGGCCCGTTCCAGGCGCCTTCCGCGCTTCGGCCGCAGGCCGTGTCTCGACCGCCGCTCGCGTTTCGGCCGCTTGCCGCCACGTTCCAGGCGGCGCAGGGCGCGGCGCGGGGGTGCGTCGGCGGCGGTCATGCGGGGGACTCCGCGGTGTCCTGGACGACGCGTCCGTCCCGCATGGTGATGTTGCGGGGGACCTGGGCGGCGATGTCGCGGTCGTGGGTGATGAGGACCACGGTGGTGCCGCCGCCGGACAGCTCGCGCAGCAGGTCCAGGACGACCGCGCCGGACGCGGTGTCGAGGGCGCCGGTCGGCTCGTCCGCGAGCAGTAGCCCGGGGTCGCCGACGACGGCGCGGGCGATCGCGACGCGTTGCTTCTCACCGCCGGAGAGCTGGTGCGGGCGATGTCCGAGGCGGTGTCCGAGGCCGACGCGTTCCAGCGCCTCGCGCGCGCGGGCGCGTCGGCGGGAGATCGGGACGCCCGAGTAGAGCAGGCCGTCCGCGACGTTGTCCACGGCCGGGACGCCGGCCGCCAGGTGGAACTGCTGGAACACGAACCCGATGCGGCGGGCGCGGAGCGCCGACAGCCGCCGGTCCGAGAGGCGGGACACGTCCTGGCCCTCGAACAGGACCGTCCCGGACGCGGGACCGTCGAGCGTGCCGAGCAGGTTCAGCATCGTGGACTTGCCCGATCCGGACGGTCCGACCACGGCGACGAACTCGCCCGGCGAGATCGTCAGCGAGACGGCGTCCAGCGCGGTCACGCCGCCGGGATAGGACTTGGTGACCTCGCGCAGCTCGACCACCGCGAACCCCGGCCGCCCGTCACGGGTGTGAGCCGGTCCGTCCGGCGAAGTGGACACGTCCGGTGGAGGGGATGCCTCCGGTGGAGGGGATGTGTCCGGCGAGTGGGGCGCGTCCGCCGTCATGCCCGGTTCGGTTCCCGGCGGGATCACCCGTTCGGGGCGGGTCGTCATGGAGGGGAGGGTTTCGTTGGGGAGGCTCATGTGGGCACCACCACCTTCATGCCCGGGGTGATTCCGGAGCCGCTGACCTCGACCTGGCCCTGGGCGAACACGCCGGTGTCCACCTTGACCGTCCGGACGGGGGTGGACGCGCCGGACACGACCTGCACGCCGTAGCCGCCGCCCGGTAGGGCGACGAGCGCGCCGACCGGGACGGCCAGCACGGACGCGTGCTTCGACGCGGTCAGGTAGACGTCCACGGGGGCCTTGTCGTAGGAGCCGAGGGCGCGCTGGCGGCCGACCTCGACGGTCACCTTGACCGTGGTGGCCGCGTCGGCGCGGGCCTGGGTGGCGACCTTGCCGACCGAGCTGATCGTCCCCTTGGTGGAGCCGCCGTCGGGCAGGTCGATGGTGACGCCCGCGTCGACCTTGGCGAGCTTCTGGTACTTGACGTCCAGGTCGATGGTGACGACGCGGGTGGTGCCGGTGTAGGTGAGCAGCTGGCCGGACGCGGGGCCGCCGGTCTGCGCGCGGCGTTCGGCGACGCGGAGCTCGTCCCGCGCGACGACGACGCTTCCGGGGGTGATCTGGCCGGTCTCGTCCATGCCCATGTCCTCCTGCCACTGCTTGACGGCGGTGGCGGTGGACGAGGTGTACTCCTTGTCGACGGTGAATCCGCCGTAGCCGAGCGCGGCGAGGTTCCGTTCGAACTGGAGGACGTCGGCGCCCGAGACCCCGTCCTTGAGGGTGCGGTAGAGCGGCATCCTCCCGTACAGCAGCGGCACCGGACGGTTGTCGACGCGGTAGGCGGGCTCGCCGCGCGAGATCTTCGTGCCCGGCGACGGCAGCCAGGTGACCGTCCCGCCGGACGATCCGCCTCCGCCGTGGGACCCGCCGCCCCCCGAGCCGTTCGACGGGGCCGACAGCGTGGTCGTGTCGCCGTAGCCGAGGGTGCCGTCGACCTTCTGCGTCTCGGTGAGCGTCGTCCGCTCGACGGCGGCGGTCGCGGGCACCCTCGGACCTCCGGCCGGTCCGTGCCCGCCCCCGCCGCCGAGCCCGGCCGTGGCGAGGCCGGCGCCGCCGACCGCCGCCACGGCCAGGACGCCCAGCATGATCGAGCGGGACCGTCTCACTTCTTGACTCCGGGCTGGAACTGCTGGCACGCCTGGTTCGCGGCCTTCATCTTCGGGTCGTCCTCGGGGCTGCTGTTGCCCTTCTCGCCGCCCTGGCCGGGCGGCCTGCTCGCCCGGAGCATGAGACCGCCGTTCGGGTCCGGGTCCTGCATGTCGATGCCGTGCTGGCGCATGCACTGGGCGAACTTGCGCATCTTGTCGAGGTCCTCGGGGCTTGCCTTGCGCGGCTTGCCGCCGTTCGGCATGAAGTGCTGGCACTCCTTCTGCGCGGAGTCCATCTGCTGCTTGACGTCCGCGCCCTTCGGGCCGGCCGTCTGCATGACGGTGATCCTCCCGTCGCCGTCCGGGTCCTTCATGTTGACGCCGTGCTCGCGCATGCACTTGGCGAAGTCGCGCATCTTGGTGGTGTTGTCGGCCTTCTTCGCCGCCTCGTTGGCGAGCTTGTTGTCGGAGCCGCCGCCTCCGCAGGCCGCGAGGCCGAGGGCCAGAACGGGTACCAGCAGCAGGCCGGCGATCCGTGGGGTCCGCATCGTCGTCTCCTCGTCCGCGCCGGGTCGTTCCCGGCGATCGACGAGAAGTCCAGCGGGTGGCCGGTAACCCGGTCGTAACCCCTTCGCGTTATGCGGACATTACGCGTGATCCAACAGGCTCGTCCGAGGACGCGGCGATGCGCCGGGCGGGGAGGGCGGGGCTGTGCGGGTGTTGGTGGCCGAGGACGAGCGGATGCTCGCCGACTCGATCGCGGAGGGGTTGCGCGCCGAGGCGATCGCGGTGGACGTGGTGTACGACGGGGACGCGGCGCTCGAGCGGCTCGGCGTGAACGACTACGACGTGCTGCTGCTCGACCGGGACCTGCCGGTCGTGCACGGCGACGAGGTGTGCCGAGCGGTCGCGGGCTCCGAGGCGCACGTGCGGGTGCTGATGCTGACCGCCGCTTCGTCCGTGCGCTCGCGGGTCGAGGGGCTGAGCCTCGGCGCCGACGACTATCTGCCGAAACCGTTCGCGTTCGAGGAGCTGCTCGCGCGCGTGCACGCGTTGGGCCGCCGTGCCAGGCCCGCCGATCCGCCGACGTTCGAACGCGCGGGGATCCGGCTCGACCCGTCCCACCACGAGGTGTTCCGGGACGGACGGTACGTCCACCTGGCGCGCAAGGAGTTCGGGGTCCTCGCCGAACTGCTGCGCGCGAACGGCACGGTCGTGTCCGCCGAGCGCCTGTTGGAGAAGGTGTGGGACGAGCACACCGACCCGTTCACCAACACCGTCCGGGTGACCCTGATGAAGCTGCGGCGCAAGCTCGGGGAACCTGGCGTGATCGAGACCGTCCCGGGAGTGGGGTACCGGATTCCATGAACGCGACCATCCGCATGAGGCCGACGATCCGCGCACGGCTGGCCCTGCTGTACGGCGGCATGTTCGTCGCGGCGGGGATCGTCCTGCTGGCGGTGACCTACGTGCTCGTCCAGAACAGCCTGCAGGGGCCGCGCGGGCAGCTGATGAACCAGGTCTACACGTCCGCGCAGGCGATGGACGGGCGCGCGCCGGTGCCGGGCCCGGATCCGCTGCGGCTCTCGCAGTCCGTTGTGGGCGGGACGCCGGATCCGCTGGTGCTCATGCAGCGAGACGTGGCCGCCAAGAAGCCGCAGAAGTCGGTGTTCAAGATCGATGGCGGTGTGCTCGGAGTGGACGGCAAAAGCGTCGGCGGCAAGGGCAGCGGCGTCGTCGGCAGCGGCAACCTCGGGATGAAGACCGCCTACCTGGTTCAGCAGAAGCGGGTCGGCGGCGCGGCGAACGACTTCCAGAAGGCGACGCTCGAGTCGGTGCTGACGCAGGGGGCGATCGCGCTCGGCCTGGTGGCGCTGGTCGCGCTCGGGCTCGGCTGGCTGATGGCGGACCGGGCGCTGCGGCCCGTCCAGCGGATCACCGAGACCGCCCGGCGGGTCGCGCGCAGCCACGACCTGACCGAGCGGATCGGCTACGACGGTCCGCGCGACGAGGTGCGCGAGCTGGCCGACACCTTCGACACGATGCTCGGCCGGCTGTCCCGGTCGTTCGACGGGCAGCGCCGGTTCGTCGCGAACGCCTCGCACGAGCTGCGCACCCCGCTCGCGATCAACCGGACGCTCGTGGACGTGGCGGTGCGGCGGCGCGGCGCGTCCGAGGACGTCCGGCGGCTGGGCGAGTCGCTGCTGGTGGTGAACGAGCGGCACGAGCGGCTGATCGACGGCCTGCTCACCCTCGCGGGCGGCGAGAACGAGGTGACCGAGCGAACGCCCTTGGACCTCGCCGACGTCGCCGAGCATGTGGTGGACCTCGCGGCGGCCGCGAACGGCGAGGCGGCCGATCGGGACGTCACGGTGCGCGGCGAGCTCGCCCCCGCGCCGACGGACGGCGATCCGGTGCTGCTCGAACGGCTCGTCCAGAACCTGGTGGAGAACGCCGTCCGGCACAACCACCAGGGCGGGACGTGCCGGGTGATGACCGGCGTGCACGACGGCTGGACGGAGCTGGCGGTGACCAACACCGGTCCGGTCGTCCCGGCCTACGAGATGGAGACGATCTTCGAGCCGTTCCGGCGGCTGGGCGCGGAGCGGGTGCGGTCGGACCGGGGCAGCGGCCTCGGGCTGTCGATCGTCCGCGCGGTGGCGGGCGCGCACGGCGGAACGGCGGTCGCCTCACCGAATCCGGGCGGTGGTCTCCGGGTCACGGTGCGCCTGCCGAATTCGTGACACGCGTGAACTCGGAGGCTCATGTTGCGCATGGGAGGAACGGTTATGAGATCGTTCCCTTGTCGATCTTCGCGGCGTTCGAATAACGGCCGGAGGTCAATTGTCGATTTCGGATGCCTATAACTGGGAAGCGTGGGGTTCCCGGGGAGTACGTGACGCAATTATGGCTATGAGGTAAGAGAAAGCTTACCCGTCTGACCAGCCCTGACGGACGGACCGGGGCGGACGCGAGCAAATCCCGGGCCCTCGGGTATTGCCATTCCAGTCCGCCTCCGGGAGGTCTCGGACGGTCTTCTCAAACCCGTCGCCACCTGCGTACACTCCCGGCACCCGCGTAGCCGTGCGCAGTGACTGATTCGGCGTTGCCGCCGAGGGGTGCAGGGGGCCCGTCCCTCCTCGGAGACATTGAACCGGCCGCTCGCGGGGTACGCGGTAAAGATCGTCCGAATGGACGATCCGGATCGCCACGCCCCTGTCGAGGAGGACGGATGTCTGGGCTTTCCCTGTCAAGCCCGGCCGTTGCGAAAGCCGCGGACGTCAGTCTCGGCGGCGGTGACCTCACTTTGGTGGTCGTCGTCGCCGTGGTCGCGCTGCTGGCACTGGCCGTCGCCGCAGGACTGGTACGGGAGGTCCTGGCCGCGGGCCAGGGCACCGAGAAGATGCAGTCCATCGCGAGGGCCGTCCAGGTCGGCGCGCTCGCCTACCTGAAACGCCAGTTCCGCACGGTCGCCATCTTCGTTGTCGTGATCCCGTTCCTGCTGCTCCTGCTGCCCGCCGACAGCACGGGCGAGCGGATCGGCCGGTCGGTCTTCTTCGTCGTCGGGGCGCTGTTCTCAGCGGTCACCGGCTTCACCGGCATGTGGCTGGCGGTGCGCGGCAATGTGCGCGTCGCCGCCGCCGCCCGGGACGCCGACGGCGGAGAGCGCAAGGCCATGCGCATCGCCTTCCGCACCGGCGGCGTCGCGGGCATGTTCACCGTCGGGCTCGGCCTGTTCGGCGCCGCCGTGGTCGTCCTCGCCTACAAGGGCGAGGCGCCGAAGGTGCTCGAGGGCTTCGGCTTCGGCGCCGCGCTGCTCGCCATGTTCATGCGGGTCGGCGGCGGCATCTTCACCAAGGCCGCCGACGTCGGCGCCGACCTGGTCGGCAAGGTCGAGCAGGGCATCCCCGAGGACGACCCGCGCAACGCCGCCACGATCGCCGACAACGTGGGCGACAACGTCGGCGACTGCGCCGGGATGGCCGCCGACCTGTTCGAGTCGTACGCGGTCATGCTGGTCGCCGCGCTCATCCTCGGCACCAACGCGTTCGGCAACGAGGGCCTGGTGTTCCCGCTGATCGTCCCGATGATCGGCGTGATCACCGCGGTCGTCGGGATCTTCGCGGTCGCGCCGCGCGCGGGCGACCGGTCCGGGATGTCGGCGATCAACCGCGGCTTCTTCATCTCCGCGATCTTCTCCGCCGTGCTGGTCGCGATCGCGACCTTCGCCTACCTGCCGTCCTCGTTCGCCGACCTGCACGGCGTGACCGACCCGAGGATCCGGGGCCTGGACGCCGACCCGCGCTGGGTCGCCCTCGGGGCCGTCGTGATCGGGATCGTGCTGGCCAGCGCGATCCAGCTGCTCACGGGCTACTTCACCGAGACCAACCGCAAGCCGGTCAAGGAGGTGACCGGAAGTGCTCGCACCGGCCCCGCGACCGTGATCCTCTCCGGGATCTCGCTCGGCCTCGAGTCGGCCGTCTACACCGCCCTGGTGATCGCCGCCGCCGTGTACGGGGCGTTCCTGCTCGGCTTCGGCAACACCACGGTCGCGCTGTTCGCCGTGGCGATGGCCGGAACGGGCCTGCTCACCACGGTCGGCGTGATCGTGTCCATGGACACCTTCGGCCCGGTCTCCGACAACGCGCAGGGCATCGCCGAGATGTCCGGCGACGTCCAGGGCGAGGCCGCCGCCGTGCTCGAGCGGCTGGACGCGGTCGGCAACACCACCAAGGCGATCACCAAGGGCATCGCGATCGCGACCGCCGTGCTCGCCGCGACCGCGCTGTTCGGCTCGTTCCGGACGACCGTGGTGAACGCGCTCGGGCACGCCTCGCCCTCGGCGAGGTCCGCGCTCGGCGACTTCAGGGTGTTCTCGCTGTCGATCGACAACCCGAACGTGCTGATCGGTCTCGTGATCGGCGCGGCCGTGGTGTTCCTGTTCGCCGGACTGGCGATCATGGCGGTCGGCCGGGCGGCCGGACGGGTCGTGGTCGAGGTCCGCAACCAGTTCCGGACCCGTCCGGGGATCATGGACGGCACGGAGGTGCCCGACTACGACCGGGTCGTGTCGATCTGCACCCAGGACGCGCAGCGCGAGCTGGCCACTCCGGGACTGCTCGCGATCATGACCCCGATCGCGGTCGGGTTCGCGCTCGGCTACGCGCCGCTCGGCGCTTACCTGGGCGGCGCGATCGCGGCCGGTGTGCTGATGGCGGTGTTCCTGTCCAACTCCGGTGGCGCCTGGGACAACGCCAAGAAGCTCGTCGAGGAGGGCAAGCTCGGCGGCAAGGGCTCCGAGGCGCACGCCGCGACCGTGATCGGCGACACCGTCGGCGACCCGTTCAAGGACACCGCGGGCCCCGCGATCAACCCGCTGATCAAGGTGATGAACCTGGTCGCGCTGCTGGTCGCGGACGCCGTGGTGCGCTACGCCGGGAACACCCTGCTGCGCGTCGTGGTCGCGCTGGTCGCGATCGCCGTGGTCGTCGCCGCGATCGTCGTGTCCAAGCGCCGCGCCGACCCGATCGGCGAGATGGCCGAGGCCGATGAGGCCGATGGGGCCGTAGAGGACGGCGCGTCCGGGAGCGTCCGGGCGTCCGCCGGGACGCCCTCCGTGCCCGGGCCCGCCACCGAGGCGTCGGTCGGACGCGGCGGAGAGCCTGCCGCGGCCGAGTCCAACGGCGCGTCCCGCGCCGCCGACCCCTCGGCGAAGGAGTGACCGGCTGAGACCGTCTGGCGCCCCCGTCCGGCTCGCCCGGGCGGGGGTGCTTCGCGTCCGGGCGCCGGACGGGCCGTGGCCTGGCCGGGCGGAGGCGTCGGCCTTCCGGACGGGGCGTGGTCCGGCCGGGTGGACGGGCCGTGGCCCGGCCCTGGAGCCGGGGCACGGAGGGGCGGCCGTACGCTTGTACGACACCACACCGATCTGCGGGAGGCGCGGCCTTGAGCGGCGAGAAGTCCACCCTGTCCGGCCCGAAGGGGTTCACCTTCGTCTTCGTCGGGATGCTGGCGATCATCGGCGCGCTCTTCCTGCTCGCCTACATGGTCGCGCCGTAGGCTCCGGGACATGCCCACGTTGATCGTGCTGCGGCACGCCAAGGCCGAGGACGGTTTCGGGAAGGCCGACGCCGCCCGGGAGCTCACCGGACGGGGACGGCGCGACGCGTCCGCCGCCGGAGAGTGGCTCCGCGCCGGCGGCCACGCGCCCGGCCTGGTGCTCTGCTCGCCCGCCGTCCGCACCCGCCAGACCCTCGACGAGCTGAAGATCGACGCGGACGTCCGGTACGAGCCGCTGATCTACGCCAACGACGCCGACGAACTGCTCCAGCTCGTCCGGGAGGCGGGTGACGAGACCGGCACGCTGCTGCTCGTCGGGCACAACCCGTCGGTGCACCAGCTCATCCACGACCTGGCCCCGGACGAGGCGCCGGACGGATTCCCGACCTGCTCGCTCGCCGTCATCGAGCTGCCGGACGCCTGGAGCGCCGTCCGCGCCGGCACCGGCGACCTGACGACCTACCGCGACCCCAAGAGCTGAACCGCTCCTAGGCGTGTCTCAAAGCCACCTGCCCTACTGGGTCACGGGCGCCGACTCTGAGACACGCCCTAGCGGGATTCCTGGAGCCGCTCGTCCGGCTTCGGCTCGGCGCCCGGGGCCGGCTTCGGCTCGCTCTCGGTGGGCAGGGCGGCGTGCAGCGCGCTGCCGACCAGGGTGTCGGTGTCGCGGCGCAGGGAGCGCAGCGCGTACCGGGTGCCGGAGACCTCCAGCAGGGTGTGCCGCAGCGGCGTGAAGTCGTCCGGCCCGACACCCCCTTTGACCTCCTCGCGGCGGCGCCGGGCGATCGCGGCCAGGTGGTCGTCGAGGTCGGCGAACTCCTCGTCCAGCCGCTCCTCGGTGGACGGGCCCTCGGCCGCCGCGGGGTCGGGCGCCGGGTCGGCCATCGCCGCGGCCGACTCCTCCAGCAGGTCGGCGATCCGGTCCAGGATCTCCGGGACGGGACCGGCGTCGACCTCCCGCTCGCGGGTCATCCGGCCGACCGCGATGAGGTGGTCGCGGATCCGGTGCGCGGCGGCGATCGCGCCGCGCAGCTCGCGGATCCGCCGGTCGTCCGGGACCCGCTCGCGGCCGAGCAGGGTGCGTGTCTCGGCGACCTCCCCGGCGCTCTCCTCCGCGGTGACGATCTTGTCGTGCGGCAGCTGCTCGCGCTCGCCGACGACCACCTCGGCGGTCGCCCGGACCAGGTCGGCGTGCATGCGGAGCAGATCGCGCAGCTGGCGCGGCAGCCGCTCGGCGTGCCCCATCGGCCACAGCAGCCGGACGGCGAGGACGGTCAGGACGCCGCCCGCCAGGGTGAGCGCGATCCGCTCCCCGGCGGCCACCCAGTTGGACGGCGTGGAGAAGTCGAGCAGCATCAGGCCGAGCGGTGTGCCGAACAGGAACCAGTAGGTGATGGTGATCTGCCGCACCGTGAACGCGACCAGCGCGAACACGAACACGATCGCCGCTGTGGAGAGCTGGTCCGGGGCGAGCGTGAGCAGCACCGCCGCGATCGCCGACCCGACGCCGGTGCCGATCACGCGCTCGATGACCCGGTCGATGGTCTCGCCGTAGGTGCCGCGCAGGCTGAGCATCGCGGTGATCACCATCCACTGCCCGTGCTCCAGCCTCAGCGCGGCCGAGATCGACATGGCGGCGAACGCGGTGACGAAGATCCGCGAGACCTGCCGGAAGGTCGGCGACCGGGTCCGGACGGCCCGGATGATCCGGTCCCAGAGCGACACCGGGTCCGGCGTCGGGAGCTGCGGCGGCCCGAACCCGAGCCGCAGCCCGGCCTTCACCAGCCGCCGCGCGGAGTCCTCGGCGCCCGCGATCCGGTCGATGGCCCGCAGGATCTGGTCGATCAGCGCGACCGCGACCAGGTCCTCCTCCCCGGTCATCCCGGCGCGGCGGATCCGGTCGCTCTGCCGGGCCAGCCGCCGGATCGCGGCCGAGTCCAGGTCGCCGAGCGGCGCGCCCAGCGGGGACGCCCCGGCGGTGCGGATCGCGCCCGACAGCAACCGCAGGCGGGCGGCCAGCGCGGAGATCGCGACGTGCGCCTCCAGCTCCCACTCGCGGTTGCGGTCCGGCGGACGGCCCCGCTCGGCCTCGACGAGGGCGCGCAGCGCGACGGTCTCGTGCAGGATGCGGGACAGCGCGTCCAGCAGGCGCTCCGGACGCGTCGGCTCGTTCCGGCCGTGGCCCGTCCGGTACAGGGCGTAGGTGGCGCGGGCGTCGGTCAGGGCCTCGGCGGCGGAGCGCCGCTGCTCGTCCCAGTCGACGGTGTGGACGACGGCCGCGAGGTCCGGGTTGGTGATCTCCATGGCGTCCAGGGCGGCGGCGTCCGTGGTGCCGATCTCCTGGGAGACCGCGTCGAGCGCCCCGGCGACCTCGTCCGCCGCGTCCGCGATGGCGTCCCGCAGCGGACGCAGCCGCCGCGCGGGCCAGGGCGCCAGCACGATCACGCAGAACAGCAGCCCGCCGAGCAGCTCCAGGAATCCGACGTACACGACGTCGTCGGCGGGCGGGCGGACGGCCGCCAGCAGCACCGCCAGGCCCGCGGTCGAGCCGATCCAGCTCACCGCCGACCCGAGCGCCACCACCGGCGGGACGGCCCACACCGACAGCCAGACGTGCCCGCTGAGCAGCCCGCCGAGGGCCGAGCCGACCGCCACCAGCACGACCGCGCCGCCGAGGTTGCGGGCCTGCGCGCCGTACGGCCCCTCAGGCGCGCGCTGCGCCACCAGGAACGCGCCCAGGGCGATCATCGCGCCCGTCGCGGCGCGTTCGGACAGCACCCCGATGACCAGCGGCGCGGTCACCGCGAGCGCGGCCGAGAGCCCGTAGAAGGGCGTCGCCTCGCTCCCGAACGAGCCGATCGAGGCGTACGCCTGCCGGACGCGCTTCAGCACCGCGGCACCGCTCCCCCCGAAACCCGCGACGGACCGAGGGAGGTATACCCCGTCTCACCTGGGTGATCACCGTCTCGCCCGGCTCATCACCGACGCACGGTGTCTATCTGGTCACCTTCCGTCCCGGAACGGGGTGGGCGCGATCGGGCGGGTCCGGGCCGTTTCGCGCGTCCAGGAAACCTTCAGGAGGCTTTCATGACCGTCGCGGAGTCGCGGTGGCCCCGCCGTCCAGGTGTCAGTCGATGGACGGGTCGGCGGCGTCGGCCGCCTCGACGTCCTCGCGGCTGATGCCCAGCAGGAACAGGATCGTGTCCAGGTACGGGACGTTCACGGCGGTGTCGGCGGCCTGCCGGACGACCGGCTTGGCGTTGTAGGCGATGCCGAGGCCCGCGGCCTGGAGCATGTCCAGGTCGTTCGCGCCGTCGCCGATCGCGACCGTCTGGCTGACCGGGATCCCGGCCTCCCGCGCGAACCGCCGCAGCGCGGCGGCCTTGCCCGCCCGGTCGATCACCGGTCCGACGACGCGTCCGGTGAGCCGCCCGTTCTCGACCTCCAGGGTGTTGGCGGCCGAGTAGTCGATCCCGAGGTCCTCCACGAGAGCGTCGGTGACCTGCGTGAACCCGCCGGAGACGATCGCGAACTTGTAGTCCAGCCGCTTCAGCGTGCGGACCATCGTGCGCGCGCCGGCGGCCAGCTCGATCTTCTTCCGGACGATCTCCAGCGCCGCCGCGTCCAGCCCGGCCAGGAGCGCGACCCGCTCCCGCAGGGAGCCCTCGAAGTCCAGTTCGCCGCGCATCGCGGCCTCGGTGACCTTGGCGACCTCGTCCAGGCAGCCCGCCTCCTCGGCGAGCAGCTCGATGACCTCGCCCAGGATGAGGGTGGAGTCCACGTCCATGACGATCAGCCGCTTGGCCCGGCGCTGCAGCCCGCCCGGCTGGACGGCCACGTCGACCTGCCGCTCGGCGGCCTCCTGGGCGAGCGCGGCGCGCAGGGCGCCGGCGTCCGCACCGGACACGTCCATCTCGATGCAGGTCACGGGGTATCCGGCGAGCCGCTCGATGCGGTCGATGTTGGCGCCGTTCGCGGCGATCCGCCCGGCGATCCCGGCCATCGCGGCGGGTAGCAGGGGTGCGCCGAGCACGGTCACGTGCAGCCGCCCGCGGCGCCGGGGCACCGCCCGGTCGCGCCCGGTGGACAGCTCGACCTCCATGTCGAGGTCCGTCGCGACGCGTTCGGCGGCCGTCCAGACCCGTCCGATGTCGGCCCCGTCGGCGTAGGAGACCAGGACGCCGAGGACGAGCCGGCCGCGGATCACGACCTGTTCCACGTCGGCGACCGTCACCGGGAACCCGGCGAGGGTGGCGAAGAGACGCGACGTGACCCCGGGGCGGTCGCGGCCGGTGAGCGTGATGAGGAGCGTGCGCTGTGCTGTGCCGTCCATGCTGTTCACCACGGTACCGGCCGTTCCGTGCGCCCGTCTGTGACGTCCACCATGCGGACGCCGAGCGTTCAGCCGGTCCTGCCCGGGGTTCACGCGTTAGTCAGGCAGGACGAGATTGAGGTCACCGAATTCGTGCCAAAGGTAACGCTCGTCGAGGGCGGCGGCATACAGGTCGGCCAGAAGCGGGCGTCCGGCGATCGCGGTCAACATCATCAGATGGGACGATTTGGGCTCGTGCAGGCCTGTGAGCAGGCCGTTCACGACCCGGACACCGCGCTCGGGAGTGACGACGTGCTCCGTCCAGCCGGTGAGGGGACCGCCCGCGGCGACGGTCTCCAGGGCGCGGACGACCGTGGTGCCGACGGCGATCACCCGTCCGCCGTGATCACGGACGTGCCCGACGAGGTCCCAGGTCGGCTCGGGGACGCGGTAGCGCTCGGCGTACGGCGGCTCGTGCGCCTCCGGGGACGCGACGCCGGTGTGCAGGGCGAGCGGCGCGACGAGGACGCCGCGCGCGACCAGCCCGGTCACCAGCTCGGGCGTGAACGGGCGGGCCGCGCTCGGCATCTCGGCCCCGCCGTCGTCCCGGTCGAGCGCGAACGCGGTCTGGTAGGCGGCTGGGGGCCAGTCCCGCCGGACGTAGCCGTACCTGATCGGAACCCCGTTCCGCCGCAGGTAGGGGACGACGTGGGTGCTGAGCCGGGCGTGCCACAGCCGGTCGCTGTGCCGCCGGACGAGCGTCAGCGTCACGCCGTCCGGCATCGGGATCCACTCTCCGGGGCTGCCGCCGTAGTACGGCAGGCTCCCCTTGCCGGAGCGCCGCCGCAGCTCGACGAGCCAGTCCCGGCCGGAGTCGGGGCCGTCCAGGTCGGGGACGGGCGTGGAGAAGTGCACGGCGAGCCGGTCCAGCCGGACGGCCGCGGGCAGCGTCGCGGACGTGTTGACCACCAGCAGGTCCCCGGGCCGCAGGAGGGCGGGCAGGTCGCGGAAGGCGTGGTGGGTCACCGCGCCGGTCGCGTTCCGCCCGACCAGCAGCCGGACGCCGTCGCGGGTCCGTCCGCGCTCCTCGGGCGGCTCGTGGGCCTCCAGGTCGGCCGGAAGAGCGAAATCCAGGGTTTCGGACATGACGAACTCCAGGGTCGGCCCTCGCTGATAGACGGGGACCGGGAGAAGGAAGGAGGCGCTTCCTGACGCGATGTGGCGCGTCGAGTCCGGCTAGGACGTCGGACGCGGGGTGAGGCGGGTCGCGGCGATGACGGCGACGGAGGCGAGGGCGGTCATCATGACGCCCGCGACCGCGAGGCCGGTGCCGAGGCGGTCGGTGCCGATGGCCGCGACCAGGGCGCTCGCCGCGCCGACGAACAGCGAGGATCCGAGGTTGTCGGCGATCTGGAGCGCGGACGAGTTGACGCCCTGCTCCTCCTCGGGCGAGTTGTTCAGGATCAGGACGCTGAGGCTGCTGAGCGCGAAGCCCATGCCCGCGCCGCCGATGGTCCAGGCGGGCGCGGCGGCCCATCCGCTGAACTGGACGGCCACGGCTGCCGTCGCGATCCCGATCGTGACCAGCACCGCGCCCAGCCGGACGAAGAACTGCCGGGGCCGCTTGGACCGGCCCTGGAACTGCGACGCCCCCGACCAGCCGAGCGCGCCGAGGGTCATCACGACGCCCGCCTCGGCCGGGCTGAACTTGTGCAGGCTCGTCAGCGCGAGCGGGATGAACACCTCCATCCCGAAGAACGCGCCCGACAGCAGGCCGCGCACCAGGACCACGCTCGGCAGCCCGCGCCGGAACAGGAGCGTCCCGGCCGGGAGCATTTTCGGCAGACCGAAAACCAGCCCCGCCAGTCCGGCCGCCACGCCGAGCGCCATGATGATCCCGGGGTGCTCGAAGCCGTACAGGAGCACGCCCGCGCCGCCCGCGACGGCGACCGCCGCCACGTACCGGGCGGCCGGGGTCCGGCCCGCCGCCCGCTCGCTCGGAAGGACGTCCCGCAGTGCCGGGACCAGCATCGCCGCGGCCGGGATGACCAGCGGGATCAGTCCCAGGAACACCCAGCGCCATCCGGCGTGCTGGGCGACCAGCCCGCCGACCGCCGGGCCGATGAGCCCCGGCAGCACCCACGCGGCCGCCAGCGCCGCGAACACGCGCGGCCGCAGCTCCTCGACGTAGACGCGGGCGATCAGCACGTACACCGCGACCATCGCGATGCCGGTGCCGAGCCCCTGCAGCGTCCGCGCCCCGATGAAGATCCACATGGTGGGCGCGGCCCCGGCGGCCGCGAGTCCCGCGACGAACAGCGCCAGCCCGGTCATCAGCGGCCGGGACGGCCCGGAACGGTCCACCCAGCCGCCCGCGAGCACCGTGGTCAGCAGGCTCGCGATCAGCGTCGCGCTGAACCCCCAGCCGTACAGCGAGAGGCCGTCCAGGTCGCGCGCCACCACCGGCATGACCGTCCCGACGGCCATCGCCTCGAACGCCAGCAGCGTCACGACGAGCACGACGCCGAGCGTCGGCATCAGCATCCTGCCGCTCCAGACACCGCCCGTGCCCTCCTCGGCGACGCCCTCCGGCGACGGGTCGATCACGGCTTCGGTACGGGCGGCGGCTTCCGTACGGGCGGCGGCTTCCGTACGGGTGGCGTCTGCGATGAGGGTCGCGTTGGACGGCTCGGAGGGGGTTTCGGGTTCCAGCACAGTCGTCATTGTGCAGTCCCTTCCGAAATGGTTTTTTCCGCGAGGTCGGCGACGCGGTGACGGCCGCTCGGGAGGCGCCCGATGATCAGGGTGCGCAGGGCGGCGGCGGCCTCCTCGGGCGGCGGCGCGGCGTCCGCGTCCTCACCCGAGGCGCGCAGCATGTCGGTGCGCATGTCGCCGGGTTCGACCCACCAGACCGCGAGGCCCGGCTCCTCGGCCGCCAGCACGTGCGAGAGCTGCTCGAGGGCGGCCTTCGTGGAGCCGTAGCCGCCCCACGTCTGGTAGCCCTTCACCGCCGCGTCTGAGCTGACGTTGAGGATCGCCCCGCCCCGTTCGCGCAGCCCCGGCAGGAACGCCTGGATGAGCGCCAGCGGCGCGGTGACATTGGTGCGGAACGCGGCCTCGAGATCGTCCAGGGGCTGGTCGGCGAGGCGCGGCAGCGGCGTCGTGCCGAGCGTGCCCGCGTTGTTCACCAGCAGGTCGATCCCGCCCGCCGCCTCCACGGCCCGGACCAGGTCGTCCCGGTGCGCCGGGTCGGTCACGTCGCCGGGGACGGTCACGACGTCCAGCCCGATCCCGTCGGGGGGGGCGGCGGGCGCGGGCCCCCCCCGCGCGGGGGCCCACGGCCCCCCCCCCCCGCGCGCGCGGGG
>NZ_JBFAUU010000004.1:234-326482 GCF_040679435.1 Spirillospora sp. NPDC052269 | reverse complement strand
CCGCCCGCCCCGCCTCGGACGCGGCTGGGGGGGGGGGGGTGGGTGGGCGCGCGGCGGCGGTGTTGTTTTCCGCCCTCCCGGGGGGCGGGGGGGGGGGGGGCCCCCCCCCCCCCCGACCGGGCGTTGACGACGACCGTCCAGCCGTCGCGGGCGAGTTCTGCGGCGAGGGCGCGCCCCAGCCCCCTGGACGCTCCGGTGATCAATGCGGTCTTCGTCATGCCGACGACGCTATTTCGCGCGCCCGCGCGGCACATCGGCCGCGCGGGCGCACGAGCCTCAGCCCTTGGACCTAGGGCTTCCGCCCCACCGCCCCACCTCCAGCCCAGGCATCCGGCCACGCCGGGCCCGGCATTACGGGCTGCGTCCCGTGGAGACGAGGGGGGCGGCTCAGGTCAGTGGTTCGGCCTGTACACGACCACGGCCGCGTCCGAGGTGTGAGCGGTGTTCAGGGTGCCCGGGAGCAGGATCGTGCCCATGCCACGCAACGGAGTGGCCGCCTCCCAGGCTTCGAAGCCGCGTCCGGCCAGTTTCTCCGGGACGACGTCCACGTGCCACTTGCCGGGGCCCTTGCGGTGGAACATGATCTCGCGCTCGCGCCAAGCGGGCAGGGTGTCGTCGCCGACCGGCATGGTCATGAACATGGGCTCGCCCCGGTCGGTCAGGAACGGGCGGGACATCGGCCCGAGGTGCAGGGCGAAGGGGATCCGCTCCCGGTGCCAGCCGCGCCGGTCCCGGACGAAGGCGTAGGCCCGGCTGTTCGGGCCATCGGCGTCGTCGCCGGTCACCCAGACTCGGTCGCGGTCGGCGGCGACGCCGGAGAAGAACACGCCCCCGGCCGGAAGCGGCAGGCGTTCGCGCTTCCAGGAGCGTCCGTCGAAGTGCAGGACGCGTTCTTGGCCGTTGCCGGAGGTGTCGAAGCCCGCCGCCCAGATGTCCCTGGGGGATCGGACGGCCACGCTGATGACCGCGGTCTTGGAGTACGTTCGCTTCCAGGTCTTGCCGTTGAAACGCCACATGACGGGCGTCAGGGCCCTCTCGTTCGGCTGAGCACCGAAGACCCGGACGTCGCGCGGGCCCGCTACGGCGATCGCCGACACGAACGTGTTCCGGAGCGACTTCATGACCGTCCATGAGCGTCCGTTCCAGCGCACGATCCGAGCCGGGGACAGCTTGGAGCCAGCCGTCGCGGAGCGGAGGCCGGGACGTTCGGCAGGGAGCCGGGGCGTGGACGCCGTGGACATGGTCATGGGCTTCGCCAGTGCCGCGGCCCAGACGTTGCGGTCGGACGAGGCGGCCGCCTCGATGACATCGCCGTTCACCGTGCGCGGCATTGCGGACGCGCGCCACTTCCCGCCGGACAGGTGGAAGGCGCGGACCTTGGTTCCCGCGTTGTTCGTGACGAACGTCCAGGCGGTCTTCTTGCCAGTGGCGACGACCGGCGACGCCTCCGACCCGGCGGACGTGCGGAGGGAGACGCGCCAGGTGCCCTTGGCGGCGGCCTTGGGTTCAGACGCGTTCGCAGGGGAAGGGACGATCGCCAGGGCGGTCGCGGCAGCGGCGGTGAACACGGTCACCGACCGGAGGGGAAGGCTCAACGGAACCCCGATCTCGGAGAGCATGAAAATCGGCGAATCTTACCGAAAGGTGGTCATAGCGCTGAAGGGGGAGGGGGCGTACACGGGGCTCGTCCGGGCGGATGACGGGCGGACGGCAGAGCCCGGCCCAAGGGCTGATTCGCCGTATGGCGTCCAGAGAGTACGGTCTTCACAGGTGGGCGCACCGGCGCTCACCGACGACGGTGAAGGGCCGGACGGAGCCGGTATGAGCGCATCCGAGGTGGGCTGCGGAAACGCACGCGCGGGCGTGGACACCCGCGTGCGCGCGCTCGCGCGTACTGAGGAACCGCCCACCCACGTGGGCGAAGAGGGCGCGAGGACGGGCGAAGAGGCCACACTCCACGCCGTGAGTTCCGCCGTGCTCGCGGTCACCCGGCACCTGTCGGTCCGCGAGGTGCTCCAGGTGATCGTCCGGGCCGCCGCGCGGCTGCTGGACGCCCGCTACGCCGCCCTCGGCGTCCCGGACGACCAGGGCTCGTTCGCCGAGTTCGTCGTCGAGGGCATCAGCTCCGCCCAGTGGGACCGGATCGGCCCCATGCCCCGGCAGCACGGCATGCTCGCCGCGATGCTCCGCGACAACGAGCCCAAGCGGCTCGCCGACATCCGCACCGCCCCCGAGTTCGAGGGCTGGCCCGCCGCGCACCCCGTCCTGAAGGACTTCCTCGGCGTCCCGATCCGGGACGGCGACCAGGTGCTCGGCATCATCTTCCTCGCCAACCGCCGCCGCTCACCGTCCCGTCCCGCCCACTGCACCTGCGCGAGCGGCGCCTGCGGGTCGAACGCCGCCGCGAGCGACGTGGTCCAGGACGGCGACGGCGCGTCCGGATGCGCGGACGGGCCCGGGTTCTGCGAGCGGGACGAGGAGCTGCTGACCCTGTTCGCCGCGCACGCCGCGATCGCGATCACCAACGCGCGGCTCTACGAGGCGAACCGCGAGCTGACCGTCGTCGCCGAGCGCACCCGGCTCGCGCGTGACCTGCACGACGCCGTCGCCCAGAAGCTGTTCTCGCTGAGGCTCACGGCACGCGCCGCGTCCGCGCTGGCCGAGCGGGATCCGGCGCGGGCCGTCCAGGAGCTCGACCAGGTCGAGAAGCTCGCCGCGGACGCGCTCGCCGAGCTGCGCGCGGTCATCTTCGAGCTGCGTCCGGCCGACCTCGCCGACGGGCTCGCCGCGTCCCTGCGCAAGCACGCGGAGGTCCTCGACCGCGCCTTCGACGCGCGCGTGGTGTGCGACGCGGACGGCGCGGTCGACCTGCCGGAGGAGCACGAGCTCGTCCTGTTCCGGATCGCGCAGGAGGCCCTGCACAACGCGCTGCGACACGCCGGGGCGCGCACCGTGCGCGTCCGGCTCGCCTCCGGCGCGGACGCCGTCACCCTGGAGATCGCCGACGACGGCAGGGGCTTCACGCCGTCCGACACGCCCGTGGACCACGCGGACGGCGGCGTGGGGGACGGCGCGGGAAACGGCTCCGGAAAAGGCGACACGCCCGGGAGCGGAGACCCGAACGGCCTCGGACTCGTCTCGATGCGGGACCGGGCGCACTCGATCGGGGGCACACTGTCGATCGACACCGCGCCCGGCCGGGGCACGGTGGTCCGCGTGGAGGTGGCCCTGTGAGCGGCTCTGTGACGGGCACCGACGGAGGTCCGGCGCGCACCGCGGCCGCGATCCGGGTGCTCATCGCCGACGACCATCCGGTCGTCCGGCAGGGGCTGCGCACCTACCTCGGCATCCAGGACGACATCGAGGTGGTGGGTGAGGCCGCGGACGGTGTCGAGGCGGTGTCCATGGCCGAGCGGCTGGAGCCCGATATCGTGCTCATGGACCTGAAGATGCCGGGTGCGGGCGGCCTGGCCGCGCTCACCGAACTGCGTGCTCGCGGGGTCGCGGCGAGGGTGCTGGTGCTCACCAGCGTCACCGAGCGGGGCCACGTGCTGCCGGCAGTTCAGGCGGGCGCGGCTGGGTATCTGTACAAGGACGTCGATCCGCGGGCGCTCGTCCAGGCGATCCGCGCGGTCCACGACGGACACGTGCTGTTCGCGCCGGACGCGGCCGAGGCGGTGCTCGGCGCCGACGCGGCCGGCGACGGACGGCATGACGACCGCGGCCTGGCCGCGCTGACCGACAGGGAGCGTGAGGTGCTCGTGCAGATCGCGCGGGGCAGGTCCAACCGGGAGATCGCGCGCGCCCTCGCGGTCTCCGAGAAGACGGTCAAGACGCACGTCAGTAATCTGCTCATGAAACTGGGAGTACAGGATCGGACGCAGGCGGCTCTCCATGCCGTCCGGCATGGACTCGTCGCGGACTGATAGAACAACTTCCACTGACAGGATCGTCATCGAAATCGGTATGAACGTAGCAATCAGGTACGCAGCAGGCAGCGACATCGGATGCAGCCGGGAGAACAACGAGGACTCCGGCTACGCCGGGGCCCGGCTCATCGCGGTGGCGGACGGGATGGGCGGCTACGCCGGCGGCGAGGTGGCGTCCTCGACCGTCATCGGATCGCTGCGCTCACTGGACGCCGACGCCCCCGTCGAGGACCTCGTCGGGGTCCTCGGCCGCGCCGTCGCCGAGGCCAACGAGAAGCTCCGCATCGTCCGCGAGGAACGCCCCGACCTGTCCCGGATGGGCACCACGCTCACCGCCATGCTGTGGGACGGGGCGCGCGTCGCCCTCGCCCACATCGGCGACTCGCGCGGCTACCTCCTCCGTGACAACGAGCTGTTCCAGATCACGCAGGACCACACCATGGACGAGCTGCTCAAGGCCGAGGCCGAGCAGGCCGGCCAGACCCCGGACCCGGCCGAGACGTCCCGGCTCTCGCACGTCCTCTACCGCGTGCTGGACGGACGCGAGGACCGCGAGCCCGACCTGCGCCTGCGCGAGGCCCGCGCCGGCGACCGGTACCTGCTGTGCTCGGACGGCCTGTCCAACGTCGTGGACCCGCAGACCACCTACGAGGTCCTCGCCGCCGAACCCGACCCGGCCCGCGCCGTCCACCGGCTCATCGGCCTGGCCAGGGACGGTGGCGGCCCCGACAACATCACCGCCGTCGTCGCCGACGTCGTCGAGGCCGACCACCTCGCCGCCGTCCCGCCGGCCGCCCCCGTGACGGTGGGCGCCGCGGCCAACGCCTGACGCCGCGCGCCCGCCGACCCCCCCACGGGCCGCACCACCACGCCCGCGCCGCGCCGCCCGCTCCCACGGCCGCGCACCCGCGTGTTCTCCCCGCGCCTACCTCGCGCGCTCTCCGCACCCTTCGTGCCGCAACGCGCCCTTCCGCGCCCATCGGGTCCTGACACGCCCCGTCGCGCCACTTCCGCGCCGTGCCCTGCGCTCTTCGTGCCGTGATCTGCGCTCTTCGTGACCGCAGTACGCGCCTGCTGCCGTCCAGCGCCCTTTCGTGTCGTCCTCACGCTCTGGCGCGCGTTGTTTCACGCCGTGCTCTGGCCTCACCCAGCGCGGTGCGCGTGCCGCGTGTTTCGTGTGCGGTCTCGCTGGTCGTTTCAGGGGTTGGACGCCAGGTGTTGCGTATGCGCACGTTCTGTTACGCTGTCCGACCGGTTGTGGAGTGACCTGCTACGTCCTATCCCGTTAATCACGCACTCCATTGAGATGGAATGTCCTACCCTGCTGCCAGGGTGAGACGGGTCATGTGCCAGGTAACGGTCGCATCGCGGATACCTGTGCCGACTTGACCCATCGCGGGGTGGGCCCGCTATATGGGTCAGTTGGACAAAGTGTCATCGGGGCGGAGGAATCGGTGGGGGGAACGACCGGCCCGACGGTCGCCGACGGGCCGCAGGGCTCGCTCGGCGGCATCGTCGACCGGAGCCTCGTCGCCGCACGGCGCGGCCCCCTGGGCGTCGCCCTGCGGATCGCCGCCATGGCCACGGCGGCGGTCGCCGCGGCCTGGATGCACCGCGCCCACGACCCCGGCGTGATCTGTCCCCTCCGGACGGTCACCGGGATCCCCTGTCCCCTGTGCGGGGGCACCACCGTCTTCATGGAGTTCGGTTCGGGCCGTCCAGGCCAGGCCCTGCTCGCGAACCCGGTGGCGCTCACCGGAGCCGTGGTGATCGCCCTGGCTCCGCTCGGGCTGGGAGCCCGGTGGTGGGGGCTGGCCCCGAAGACCCGACGCGGGGTCCTCGTGGCCGCACTCGTCATCTCGGAGCTCTGGCAACTCGTCAGGCTCGGCGTCCTGCGGGTCTGAGCAGGCGTCCGTCGTCGGCCAGATCCATGGAGCCCTCCAGGTCCGGCGGACGTCACAACACCACAGGGTCAATCAATCAAGGAGCGAGTGTGGGCAACCCCTACGACCCGTACGGCCAGCAGCAGCCGGGGTACGGTCAGCAGCAGCCCGGTTACGGCCAGCAGCCCCCGGCGCAGCCGGGCTACGGCCAGCAGCCCGGTTACGGACAGCAGCCTCCGGCGCAGCAGCCGGGCTATGGCCAGCAGCCCGGTTACGGCCAGCAGCCTGGCTACGGTCAGCAGCAGCCGGGTTACGGCCAGCAGCCTCCGGCGCAGCCGGCCTACGGTCAGCAGCCTCCGGCGCAGCCGGCCTACGGCCAGCAGCCGGGGTACTACGGCGGCGGGCACGGTGGCCACCTCGCCGAGTGGGGGTCCCGTGTCGGTGGCTACTTCATCGACGGCCTGATCGCCGGCGCCCCGGCCGGGGTGCTGTACTTCCTCGGCTCCGCCCTCGCGTCGGGCGGCAGCGGCGCGGCCCTGTTCGGCGTCCTGCTGATGCTCGTCGGCGCGGTGCTCGGCTTCGGCATGTTCCTCTGGCTGGTCTACCAGGAGGGCACCACCGGCCAGACGGTCGGCAAGCGCCAGATGGGCATCAAGCTCGTGAGCGCCGACACCGGTCAGCCGATCGGCTTCGGCATGGCCTTCCTGCGCAAGATCTGCCACGCCGCCGACAGCTTCGCCTGCTACCTCGGCTGGCTCTGGCCGCTGTGGGACGAGCGCAAGCAGACGTTCGCCGACAAGATCGTGAACACCATCGTGGTCCGCGCCTGACGAAGACCACCTTCAGCGACGGGGCGTCCTCCCAGGGAGACGCCCCGTTTCGCGTTCCCGGACCGGCCCGGGGTGTGTCTCGAGTCACCTGGCCGCCGCTCGCGACGGGCACCGACTTCGAGACACGCCTCTAGCGCCGCCGGTCGGAGTCGGGGACGGGGTCGAAGACGCTGTCGCAGGCGGACACGACGGCCCGCCGGACGGCCCGGTCGAGCAGCCGCAGGGCCTCGTCGCGGCGGCGCATCTGCGGGGCGTCCAGGCCGCGCGCGTCCATCCGCCGGGCCAGCCGGACGACGGTCGTGAGCTGGACGGCGCGGGCCGCGGTCCGCTGCGCGCGCGGCGGGTACCCGGGCGCGAGCGGCGGCTCGTCGGCGCCGGCCGAGCGCAGGTTCATCAGCTCGTCGGCGATCTCCCGCGGGACGGCCGCGACGTCGTTCACCGTGATCAGCGCCTCGGTGGCCTCACGCATCGCCATCGTGAGATCCCGGTCGGCCTCGGGCAGGGACGGTATGTCGGGCCGTCCGCCCGTCGCCGCCGAGACCTCCCAGCGCACGCCCGCGTAGGACGAGCCGCGCAGATCCTCCCGCGGGACGAACCCGACCGCCCGGTCGGCGAGGACGGCCACGACGGCGCACTCCGCGTCGATCGCCGCCCGGTTGAACGCGGCGGGGCCGGTCAGCCCGAGCGGATCACCCGGCACCGGCAACGCCAGCCGCAGGGCGGTCATCCCCTCCACCCGGAGCTCGCCGAGCGCCCGCCGCAGCGGCACGTCGCCGCCTGCTCCGGGCAGCACGAAACCCGGGCCGGACGGCGCGTCCGGGTGGTTCGGGGAGGCGCCGACGATCTGCGGGCCGGCGGCGCGCTCGACCGCGTCCACGGCCTCGTCCAGGCCCACGTGTCCGGCCAGCCAGGCGTTCCCCCACGCGCACAGCGCGGTCGCAGCCTCGCCCGTCGAGCCCGTTCGGTCAGCGCCTGCGTCCATGCCGACCACCATAAGCGCTGCGAATCGCATAGGTTCTCTTCTGCGGATCGGATCACCTGAGAAGTCGGATTGGGGACAAAGGCGCGCGATGGCCGGCGAGGTACTGCGACTCCAGGGAGTCGGCGTCAAGCGCGAGGGAGCCTCCCTGCTGCGCGACGTCACGTGGACGGTGGACGAGGGCGACCGATGGGTGGTCGTGGGGCCGAACGGGGCGGGCAAGACGACGCTGCTCCAGATCGCCGCCGCGATGCTCCATCCGAGCGAGGGGACGGTGGAGATCCTCGAGGAGGAGCTCGGCCACACCGACGTGTTCGAACTCCGGCCCCGGATCGGGATCGCGAGTTCGGCGATCGCGCAGAAGGTGCCGGCGGGGGAGACCGTCCTCGACGTCGTCCTGACCGGCTCGTACGCGATCCTGGGCCGGTGGCAGGAGGAGTACGAGTCCACCGACCTGGCGCGCGCGCTCGGGCTGCTGGAGGCGCTCGGCTGCTCCGAGCTGGTCAAGCGGCGGTTCGTGACGCTGTCGGAGGGCGAGCGCAAGCGGGTGCAGATCGCGCGTGCGCTGATGCCGGACCCCGAGCTGCTCCTGCTGGACGAGCCCGCCGCTGGGCTCGACCTCGGCGGGCGCGAGGACCTGGTGCGTCGTCTCGGCGTCCTGGCGAACGACCCCGCCGCGCCGACGAGCGTGATGGTCACCCATCACGTCGAGGAGGTCCCGGAGGGCTTCACGCACGCCCTGCTGCTGCGCAAGGGCCAGATCGTGGCCGCCGGGAAGGTGGACGAGGTGTTCACTCCCGCGCACCTGACCGACTGCTTCGGCATCCCCCTCACCGTGGACCGGCAGAACGGGCGCTGGTACGCGCGGGCCGACTACTGACGGCTTTCTGAACGTCGACGGGCCTTCCGAGGGCTGGAAGCGGCTGATCAGGCCGAGGGCTGGGAAGCAGCTGATCAGAGGGCCCAGGGGCCCTGTTCCGGTGTGGTGGACCGATCTACGATCCGGGAGTGAGCGCTGCTCTGACCCTGGTCGTCGTCCTCATCGTGGTGGGCGGGCCGCTGCTGTACCGGTCGGTGCGCATCGTCCCGCGGGACATGGTGGACATCGTCGAGCGGCAGGGCCGGTACGACCGGACGCTGTCCGCCGGGCCCCATCTGATCGTGCCGTTCCTGGACCGGGCCCGCGGCCGCGTCGACCTGCGTGAACGGGTCGTCCCGTCCAACCTGTGGGTGAACACCTCGGATGACCTGCGGGTGATGATCGACATGGTGCTCCGCTACCGGGTCGTCGACGCCGAGGCCGCCACGTACGGGGTGGCCGACGTCCCGAGCGCGATCGAGCAGCTCACGGCCACGGCCCTGCGCGACATCGTCGGCGGTATGGACCTCGTGCGGGCGCTGACGTCCGCCGAGGAGATCGGCTCCGGACTGCGCGGAGTGCTGGCCGACGCGACCGGCAGGTGGGGCGTCCAGGTCGACCGGGTCGAGCTGGAGCTGCCCGATTCGCCCGCGGCGTGGAACAGGCGGCGCGCCGAACGTGAACGGCTCGCGGAGCAGGATCGTGGCGCGGAGCAGGATCGTGGCGCGGAGCGGGAGCGTGGCACCAGGCGGGAGCGCGATGCCGGGCGGGAGGGGCGTGCGGGGCGGGAGCGGGGCGTGGGGCGGGAGCGGCGGGCGTCCGATGATCCATGACGCCCGTCTCGGTATGTGGGCGGACGGCCCCGACCAATCCGGTGAACTCTCCCTTCCCTAACATCGGGTGACTGCAGGACGCTCGGATCACTGGACGGGACGATCGTGAACTTGTTCGACGCGGGCGCGGTGTTCGCCGCGGGGGTCGCCGCGGGCGGGATCAACACCGTCGTGGGCTCCGGCTCGCTCATCACGTTCCCGACGATGGTGGCCCTCGGTTTTCCGCCCGTGACCGCGAACGTCTCGAACAACATCGGCCTCGTCCCGGGATCGGTGACCGGCGCGTACGGCTACCGGGACAAGCTCAAGGGGCAGCGGGGACGGCTGCTGCGGCTCGGCAGCGCGTCCCTTCTGGGCGCGGCGCTCGGGTCGCTGCTGCTGCTGGAGCTGCCCGCGTCGGCGTTCGACGTGATCGTCCCGGCACTGATCATCCTCGCGCTGGTGCTGGTGATCGTCCAGCCGCGGCTGCAGGCGTACCTGAAGGGGCGCGCGAAGCAGCGGGAGCACGGCGGGCCGGGGCTGTGGTCCGGCGTGTTCGGGGCGGGCGTGTACGGCGGGTACTTCGGGGCGGCGCAGGGCATCGTCCTGATCGGGCTGCTCGGGACGGGCCTGAACGAGGACCTGCAGCGCGTCAACGCCGCCAAGAACGTGCTGTCCGCGCTGGTCAACGGCACGGCGGCGGTCGTGTTCATCGGTTCGTGGGCGATGGGCCGGACCGCGATCGACTGGCTCGCCGTCCTGCTCATCGCGGCGGGATCGACGCTCGGCGGGCTGATCGGGGCGAAGGTCGGGCAGCGCATCCCGTCGAACGTGCTGCGCGCCGTGATCGTGGTCGTGGGGCTCGTCGCGCTCTACAGATTCCTGTTCTGACCTGCGTTTTCGACGGTTGCCAACCCCTTGATCTGGGTATGAGTCGAATATACGTTCGACTGCGAGGGGTGCTCATGAAGGGCGACAGGGTCGAGATCGTCATCGACGCGGGCGGCGAGGGTGTCCGCACCTACGAGGTCATCGCCACCCGCGCCGGACGCCGCGTGGAGGTCGACACGCGGCGCGGCGTCGTCGAGGTCAGCGAGGTCACCCGCACCGGAACCCCCGTCCGGACCGCCCGCTTCATGGCCAGCCGCGTCCTCGCCCTGGTCGAGTACCCGATCTCGGACGAAGGGCCCGACACATCCGAGGCGTCCGGTCCGTCCGGGAGCTGACGCGGGGGTTCAGTAGGGCTGGTTCGGGGGTCAGTGGGGGCGGACCGAGCGGTAGCCGGGGTGGACGCCCGGCGTCAGGTCCCGGTCGACGGCGATGCGCTGGAGGAGGCCCATGAGCTGCTGATGCTCCTCGGGTGACAGTGCGGAGGCCAGGTCCGCCTCGTGCGCCATCGCGATGGGGCGCAGCTCGTTCAGGAGGGCCTCGCCCGCCTCGGTGAGGTGGAGCGCGTGCAGGCGGCGATCGTCGGGATTGCGGCGGCGTTCGACCAGCCCGCGCTCCTCCATCGTGTCCACGAACGGGACGAACCGGCTCGGCGGCATCCCGAGCCGGTCGGCGAGTTCCCGCTGGCTGGACCCGGGACTCCCCTTCAGTATCCGCAGCAGCCCCGCCTGCGGCGGCGTCAGATCCAACGCCTTGATCCGCTCCGCGAACAACGCCGCCGCATGCGATCCCAGCTGTGCCAACAGGAACGCCACCCCCACCGGCGGCCCCGGCACGGACTTCGTGGCCCTGTCCGCGGGCGCGGGTGGGGTGGCCTGCGTGGGACGGGACTGGTCCGTGGTCATGCTCCGAATCGTACCCGGTTGACAATCGTTCCGGTTTGTAATCATTATCGAGACGGAACGATTCTAGGAGCTGACATGACCACCGCGTCCCAACAGGCCACCCCGGCCGCCACGCGTCGCCGCCCTCCGCATGGGCCGCCGTTGCTCGTCCCCGTCCTGGCCTATGTGGCGCTGACCATCGCGTATGTCGCGGTCAACGCGTCCACGCCGCAGCCGACGGCCTCCGCCGCGGAGGTCCTGCGGCACGACCTGGGCCACGCCACGCAGATCAAGGTGGGCGCGTTCCTGCTGATCGCCTCGGCGATGCCGCTGACGGTGACCGCCGGCTTCCTCCACCGGCGCCTGCGCGCCCTCGCCGTCAACGCGCCGGGCGGCGCGATCGCCCTGGCCGGCGGCGTCCTCGCCGCGTCCGCGCTGTCCCTGTCGGGGATGTTCGCCTGGACCGGCGCGCGCCTCGGCCACGACGCGAGCCCGGCGCTCGCCCGCGTCCTCGCCGACCTCTCCTTCGCCGCCGGAGGGCCGGGCTTCGCCGTCACGTTCGCCCTGCTCATCGCGGGTGTCTCCGTGCCCGGCCTCGTCGCCCGCCTCCTGCCGCGCCCGCTCGCCGTCCTCGGGCTGGTGATCGCCGTCGTCGGCGTCCTGTCGTCGGTGAGCTTCGCCGTCTACGGCTTCGTCTACCTGGTCCCGGTCGTCCGCTTCGGCGGCACCCTCTGGCTCATCGCGGCAGCCGCCCTTCTTCCCCGCACGCGCACGCGCACCAAGGAATGACCGCCTGCTCCGCACGGAAAGCATGCGGTCACGCCGGAGAGGCGCAGGCGTCGGTCGTGGGCATGTCCGCGTGGGCGTTTCCTGCCTACGCCGTTGGGAACCGCGTTGGCTCGCGTGGACGAGTGGTATCTCCTGCCTACGCGGTCGTGAACGCGTCCTGAGTGCCCGGAAGTGCTCCTTGGCTCTGCGCCTTCGCTTGCGAGGCCGTCAGTGCCGGCCATGGTGGCTGAGGCGTCGCGGGCGGGTCAGGAAAGGGGACGGACCTGGACCATGCCGTCTTCGCTGACACGGCTCTCGAAGGCGGGTTGGCGGCTGGTCGCGGGGCCGTGGACGACCGAACCGTCCGCGACGCGGAACGTGCTGCCGTGCCAGGGGCAGACCACGCAGGTGTCGCCGTCGTCGTCGTTGGTGATCCGGCCCTGGTGGAGGGGGCCGGCGAGGTGGCTGCAGCGGTCGGTCAGGACGTGGATGTCGTCCCCCTCACGCAGGACGAACAGGGCGATGTAGCCGAGGGCGCGGCGCACCGGCCAGCCGTCCGGGAGGTCGTCGGCGGGGCACAGGTCGTGCCAGCCGAGCGAGACCAGGTGGGAGACCTGGTCGGCGTGGTTGGCGCCGGCGGCCTGCCGGAAGGCGAGGTGTCCGCCGAGGTAGCCGCCCGCGAACAGCGCGCCGAGGCCCGCGAGGCCCAGGGTGCGGCCCGCGGCGTCCCGGCCGCGCAGGCGGGCGACCAGCGACGCGCCGTACAGGGCGCTCGCGGCGGCGGTGCCCATCGCGTGGACGAGTCCGACCCGCTGCTGTTCGCGATGCAGGGCGGACCAGTCGGCGATGCCCGTCAGCGCGGTCGGCACGGCCCCGGCGAGTCCGACCGCGACCAGCGCGGACGACGCGCGCCGCGTGCCGGGGACCAGGTCGAGGACGGCCGAGGAGACCCAGCACCCCATCGGCAGGTCGGTGAGCGGCGGATGCGCCGGATGCCCGACCGGGACGCCGTGCAGCGCGTCCTTGACCGGTCCCACGGGGAGCACCCGTGCGACGCCCATGGAGATCGTTCGGATGGCGCGGTCCAGGAAGCCCGCGTGCTCCAGGTTCTCGGCCACGTCCACCGGATGCGTCCTGACCTGCGGTCGGGGGCCGCGCCGGAAGATGCTGCTCGTCCGTCGGTTCAAGGTCGTCCCCTCCTCGGGTGCGTGCCTCGCGTTCCGGCTCCGGACGGATCCGGCGCCGGAGGGCTCCGATGGGTCTCGGCTCCGGTGGTACCGGTCTTCTTGGTGTCTGATCCCGGTCTGGTCCCGGCCCGGCCCGGTCTGGTCCCGGCCCGGCCCGGTCTGGTCCCGGCCCGGCCCGGTCCGGTCCCGGCCCGGTTCCGATTGGCTCCGGTTCCGATTGGCTCCGGATTTCGGTTCGGCTCCGGTTTCGGTGGCCGGACCGTCCGTCCCCGGCGATCGGCCCGTCTTGGGCGACCCCGTATGCCGCTGGTGTCGCCCGTCGCCGTCCCGTCCGCGACCACATGAGGTGGCCGGCCGGACGGGCCGACCCGCCGTCGTTGCCCTTCGCCTAGACGGACCGTCCATGCCGAGGGGATTCCTACCTGTGGGTAAGGGGGCCTAAACCCGGTATCGACCGTCCAGTACCAGGACAAAACCAATCAATCACCGCAGGTTGGACGCCGGGTGGCCGTTCCGCAGCGGGCCGGCCGGGCTCCGCTGAACGGCATCGGGCGCGGTGGCCGGGCCGACTGAAAGATCTTGATGGACGGCCCCAACGTTCCGCGGGGCCCGGACGTTTTACAGGGGTGAGGGCAGCGGGGTGAGGGTGACGGGGACGCCGTTGAAGGCGGCGTTTCCAGAGAGGGGGTCGATGAGCCGATCATCGGTGATGGCGTTGACGTTCACGCCTGGGCGGGCGGCGGCGACCCGCGTGCGGGTGCCGGGGAGGTCGTGCCCCCAGCCGTGGGGGAGGCTGACGACACCGGGCATGACGGTGTCGGTGGGGGAGGCGACCGCCTCGACGGCCCCGGTGCGGGACGTCACGCGGACGCGGGCGCCCTCGGCGATTCCGAGGCGCTCGGCGTCGGCCGGGTTCAGGTGCAGGGTGCAGGTGTTGGAGCCGCCGAGCAGCTCCGGGACGTTGTGCAGCCAGCTGTTGTTCGAGCGCAGCTGCCTGCGCCCGATCAGGACGAGGTCGGGGCGCGGGGCGTCCAGGGCGGCGGCGAGCCGGTCGATGTCGGCGGCGAACGCGGGCGGGCACAGCTCGACACGTCCGGACGCGGTGCACAGCACCTCGTCCAGCCGTGGCTTGAGGGGGCCGAGGTCGACGCCGTGCGGGTGCTCGTCGCGGAGCCGGGCGAGGGTGAGACCGTCCGGGTCCGCGCCGAAGCCCTCGCCGTAGGGGCCGAGCCGCAGCATCATGTCCAGCCGCTGCTCGGTGGAGGACGACCCGTCCGCGAGCATCTTGCGCAGCTCGCCGGGGTCCCGGCCGTGGACGGGCGAGCCGGGCGCCGCCACCGCCCGTCCGAGCGTGGACATGATCACCAGTTCGTCGAGGTCGGCGGGGGAGGCGTCGATCCCGGCCGAAGGGGCGCCCGCCCCGGCGGCCATCGTCGCCAGCCGCGCGAGGATCTCCGTCTCCGCCGGGCGGCCGTCCGGGAGCGGCACGGCGGGCGGCGAGTAGCGGGCGTAGTCGCGCACGGTGAACGCCAGCAGCGCCAGGTCGTAGTGCGGGGTCTGCGCGGGGCGCGGGGGCGGCAGCACGACGTGCGCGTGCCGGGTCGTCTCGTTCAGGTACGGGTCGACGCTGACCACCAGGTCGAGAGAGGGAAGGAGGCGGTCGAGACGGGCACCGTCGGGAGCGGACAGCACGGGGTTGCCGCCCACCGTGATCAGCGCGCGGATCTGGCCCTCGCCGGGCGTCTCGATCTCGTCCGCGAGCGTCGCGACGGGCAGCTCGCCCATGGCCTCGGGCAGCCCGCGCACCCGGCTGCGCCAGCGGCCCGTGGTGAACGGACGCCGCCGCCGGTACACCGGCATGTGCGCGGGCCGGGGGAACATCGCGCCGCCCGGCCGGTCGAGGTTGCCGGTGAGGACGTTCAGCACGTCCACGAGCCAGCTCGCGAGCGTCCCGAACTCCTGCGTGCACGTCCCGATGCGGCCGTATACGGCGGCGCGCTCGGCGGCGGCCAGCTCGCGCGCCGTCCGCCGGATCACCTCCGCCGGGACGCCCGTGATCGGCGCGACCCGCTCGGGCGAGAACCCGACGACCAGCGCGCGCAGCTCGTCCAGCCCGTTCAGCGGCAGCCCTCCGGGCACCGCCGTCAGCTCCTCGGCGAACAGCGTGTGGACGAGGGCCATCAGCAGGTGCGCGTCCGTGCCGGGCCGGACGAACAGGTGCTCATCGGCGAGCGTGGCCGTCCGCGTGCGGCGCGGATCCACGACGACGACCCGTCCGCCGCGCGCCCGGATCGCCTTCAGCCGTCCGCCGAAGTCGGGCGCCGAGCACAGCGACCCGTTCGACTCCAGCGGGTTCGCGCCGAGCATCAGCAGATGGTCGGTCCGGTCGAGGTCCGGCACCGGGATCGCGAGCGGATCCCCGAACAGGTGCCCGCAGCTCACATGCTTGGGCATCTGGTCGGCGGTGCTGGCGGTGTACACGTTCCGCGTGCCCAGCGCCTTGATCAGCGCCGATCCGTACAGCGGCCCGGCCACCGAGTGCGCGGTCGGGTTCCCGACGTAGATCGCGACCGCGTCCCGCCCGTACCGCGCGATCACCCCGGCCAGCTCGTCCCGGACGACCGAGAACGCCTCGTCCCATCCGGCCGGCACTCCGCGCACCAGCGGCCCGTCCAGCCGGTCCGGATCCCCGTCGAGCCGCCCGAACGTCGCCCCCTTGGGACACAGGAACCCCGCGCTCAGCGGATCCTCCCGATCCCCCCGCACGGACGTGATCGAACCCGCCTCGTCCACGGTCAGCTCCAACCCGCAGAGCGCCTCACAAAGCGGACAAGTCCGATACACCGCGCGGCTGCCCATGCCCGTACTCCTTGTCACCGACCCCGCCCCCATGATGCTCCGCCCCCACCCCCCACGCCACCGACTCCCGCCCCCATCCCCGAGTCCTCCAAGCCCACCACCCCAAATCCCCCGCCCAGCCCTCGCCGCCCCTCCACCCCACCCCCCATGCCCGCAGGACACCGGAGCCCAGTGCCCCCCTCGCGAGCCCCCACCGCGCCGCGCCAACCCAAGCCCGCAGGCCGTCCAGCCCAGTGCCCCCGCCCTCCGCCCCCGTACACGTCAGCCCCAAGCGCGCAGGACGCTGGCCCTGGTGTCCCGCGCTTCCGCGAGCCTTCGCCTCGCCCTCGCGCCAGCCTCCAGGTCCGGGGGGGCCTGGCCCGGGCTACCCGTGCTCTGCGAGCCTTCGCCTCGCCTCCACGCGAGTCCCTTTCCCCGCGGGATGTCGGTCCGGTGACTCACATTCCTCTCGAGCGTCCGCCTCGCCCCCGCGGCAGTCCTCAATGTCCGCAGGACGCCGGGCTCCGGTGTCTCACGCTCTTGCGAGCCCTCGTCTCGCCCCCGCGCCAGGTTTCATGATCGCGGGCCGCCTTGCCCCGGCGACCCGGGCCTTGATTTCGCGGCAGGTCCCAAGGTTCGCGGGACGCCCGGTCCTGGGTGATCGAGGCCCTCGGGAGGCCGGGACGTGCTGGCTGTGCGAGGCGCATGCCTGCATTCGTGGGGCCTGCGGCGCTGTCACGCCGTCTGTCGTGCCCCCTGTGGTTCGCGCTGGTGCCCTGTCTGCGCGTGCTCGGCGGCCGTTGGGGCCTTGGTGTTCGTTTTGGTTAGCGGGCGCGCTACGCCGGGCTGGCTGCGCCTTGGCCTGGCGGGTGGTTTTGGGGGCTTTTGCAGGTTGTTTTAGGTGGCGGGGGCTGGGGCGGGGCCTTTGAGAGGGGGTGGGGCGGAGTTAACGTGAAAGGGAGGACATCGACCGCCTCTGGGAGATGACGCGAATGGGGGCGTGGGTCGCCTGGTTGCTGGCTGCGGCGTTGCTCGGTGTGGCTGAGCTGTTGACGTTGACGCTGGCGCTCGGGTTGCTCGCGGTGGCGGCGTTCGCGGCCGGGTTGACGGCCGCGGCGGGGCTTCCCGTCGTGCTTCAGGCGGTGGTGTTCGCTGTGGTCGCGGTCGGCGGGATCGGGGTGGTGCGGCCGCTCGCGCGGCGGCACGTCCGGCAGCCGCCGAAGATGCGGTCGGGCACGGCGGCCCTGGTCGGACGCGAGGCCGTGACGCTGACGGAGGTCAGCCGGACGGGTGGGCGCGTGCGCATCGGCGGCGAGGAGTGGACGGCCCGTCCCTACGACCCCGACCTGGTCATCCCCGCCGGGGCGACCGTCGACGTGCTCGCGATCGAGGGCGCGACGGCACTGCTGTATCCGGTGGGACCGGCCCGGATCCCGGAGGTGGAGCCATGACGGACGTCGTCATCGCCTTGGTGGTGTTGCTCGCGGGGGTCGCGGTGCTGGTCACCGCGACCATCCGGACGGTCTGGATCATCCCCCAGGCGCGGGCGCGGAACGTGGAGCGGCTCGGCCGGTACCACCGGACGCTGGAACCGGGCATCACCTTCGTCGTGCCGTTCGTGGACCGGGTGAAGGCCCTGATCGACCTGCGTGAGCAGGTCGTGTCGTTCAAGGCGCAACCGGTGATCACCGAGGACAACGTGGTGGTGCACATCGACACCGTGCTGTTCTTCCAGGTCACCGACCCGCGGGCGGCGGACTACGAGATCGTCAACTACATCAAGGCGATCGAGCAGCTCACCGCGACCACGTTGCGCAACGTGATCGGGACCCTGGATCTGGAGGCCACGCTGACCTCCCGGGACAGGATCAACACCGCGCTGCGCGGCGTGCTGGACGACGCGTCCGGCAAATGGGGCATTCGCGTCACCCGCGTGGAGATCAAGGCGATCGAGCCGCCGACGTCCATCAAGGACGCGATGGAGAAGCAGATGCGCGCGGAGCGGGAGAAGCGCGCGGCGATCCTGACGGCGGAGGGCGCGCGGCAGTCCAAGATCCTCACTGCGCAGGGTGAGAAGCAGGCGGCGATCCTGCGCGCCGAGGGCGGCAAGCAGGCGGCGATCCTGGAGGCCGAGGGCCAGGCCACCGCCATCCAGAAGGTGTTCACGGCCGTCCATCGCGCTGATCCCGATCCGAAGCTGCTCGCCTACCAGTACCTGCAGACGCTTCCGAAGCTGGCCGAAGGGCCGAACAGCACGTTCTGGGTCATTCCGAGCGAGGTCACGTCCGCGCTGGAGGCCATCACGCAGGCCTTCGGCGGCGATATCGGGTCCGCTGTTCACCGACGCTCGGGCGACGGCGGTCGTCCCGAGGCGTCCGAGGAGCGCGGCGACCGCGAGGTCGAGGCGTCCGATGACGGCGGAGGACGGGCCCGCGCCTTGGAGTCGTCCGAGGAAGGGCGGGGGCGTGCGTTGGAGTCATCCGCCGATTCCGCCGGACTCGGTGAGGACACCGGGTCCAGGGAGGACGTTGAGGGGACGCGCAGGTTCACGCGCCACTGACTTCGCGGCCGTCGGCCCGGCGTCCCACTTCCTTGGTGGCCGCCGACAGCAGTGCGCGGTCGCGAGCGGCGCGACAGCGACACTGTTTCGGGTGGGCCGGACCGAGTCGCGGGCGCGGCTGGTGGCGGTGGATCCGGACGAGAGCGTGCCAGCGATTGCGCGGCGCAAGGCGGTGCGAGCGTTTCTTGGACAGCGCCCGTCCGCCGCCGGGGTGCCGGTGGCGGACGGGCGACGGTCTTTCGGTCGTGGCGCGGGTGTCGGTCTTTCGGGTGTGGTGCGGGTGTCGTCGGGGGGCGCCTCGCGTGTCAGGCGCCGAGGCCCTTGGAGACCCGGTCGCCCAGGTCCTTGTGGACGTTGCGCCAGTACTCGACGACCCGCTTCTTCATGTCGGCGGTGACCTCCGGGGTGGAGGCGTGGCCGACGATGTTGGAGACGAGGTGGTCGCGGTCGGTCTCGGAGAGGACCCTCTCCCAGAGGGCGCGCGGCTGGGAGAAGTCGTCGTCGTCGCGGTGCAGCTCGTAGGCGTGCCGGATGATCTCGCCCGCGACCTCGTAGGACTCGCCCGCCCAGGTGTCCGGGTCGGCGGCGACCGGGCCGCCGGCCGAGTTCGGCGCGTAGACCGGGTCGGTGGGGTTCCGGTAGGTCATCGGGCCGTCGAAGTTGTAGCTGTGGACCGGGCTCTTCGGACGGTTGACCGGGAGCTGCAGGTAGTTCGGCCCGATGCGGTAGCGGTGGGTGTCGGGGTAGGAGAACAGGCGTCCCTGGAGCATCTTGTCCGGGGACGGGCCGATGCCCGGCACGAAGCTGGACGGCTCGAACGACGCCTGTTCGACCTCGGCGAAGTAGTTCTCCGGGTTCCGGTCGAGGGTCCAGCGGCCGATGGTGATCTCCGGGTGGTCCTCGTGCGGCCAGACCTTGGTGAGGTCGAACGGGTTGAACCGGTAGTCGGCGGCGTCCTCGAACGCCATGATCTGCACGTTCACCGTCCAGGACGGGTACTCGCCGCGGTTGATCGCGTCGTGCAGGTCGCGGATGTGGGAGTCGGGGTCGGTGGCCTGGACCTGGGCGGCCTCGGCGTCGGTGAAGTTCCGAATGCCCTGGTCGGTCTTGAAGTGGTACTTCACCCAGAATTTCTCGCCGGACGCGTTGTACCAGAGGAAGGTGTGCGAGCCGAAGCCGTGCATGTTCCGCCAGGAGGCGGGGGTGCCGCGGTCGGACATCAGGAAGGTGACCTGGTGCGCGGACTCCGGTGACAGCGTCCAGAAGTCCCACTGCATGTTGTGGTCGCGCAGGTGGCTGTCGGCGCGGCGCTTCTGGCTGTGGATGAAGTCGCTGAACTTCTGCGGGTCGCGGATGAAGAAGATCGGCGTGTTGTTGCCGACCAGGTCGTAGTTGCCGTCCTCGGTGTAGAACTTCATCGCGAAGCCGCGCGGGTCGCGTGCGGAGTCGGCCGAGCCCATCTCGCCCGCGACCGTGGAGAACCGGACGAAGGACTCGGTGCGCGCGCCCTTCTGGAACAGCTTGGCCTTGGTGAACTGGCTGACGTCCTCGGTGATCTCCAGGACGCCGTAGGCGCCGCCGCCCTTGGCGTGGACGACGCGTTCCGGCACCCGTTCGCGGTTGAAGCGGGCCATCTTCTGGATGAGGAACTGGTCCTGGAACAGCAGCGGGCCGTTCGGGCCGACGGACTGCGAGTGCTCGAGGCTCGGCGCCGGGTTGCCGGTGTCGGTGGTCGCGATGCGCTTGTCGGACATGGGCGCGTTCCTCCTTGCTCGTCGCTGCATCGGATCCGCGTGGGCGGTGCCACCCGGTCGGCCGCCGCGATGTCCGAAATGCCGGGCTTCAAGGTGCTGGCACGATCGATTCAATGAAGCGAGTCATCCAGGTTTCTGGCTCTTTTCCCTGGTTGTATGCCCGCAAGGTGTGGTTCGTACGGGTCGGCACCCCTGATGTTTCTTGTGAAACCAGGTAAAGAGAGGGCCGTGCCAGACGCCTCCCATCTGGGGAAATCACCTGAATTGCCCGGCTCGTCTGTCATTCTTGGGCCAGACGATCATGGAGGTGCGGGCGGATGCGGCGGACGCGGGGCTTCGCGCTGGTGGCCGTGGGATGCGCGGTGGCGCTCGCCGCCTCCGCCTGCGGGAGCGACGGCAAGGGCGGCAAGGACGGCTCGAAGGACGGGACGTACTCGCGCCCCGGCGGCGCCCCCAAGTCAGGGAAGGGGCACGGGCGCGAGCCGATCACGATCGCGTTCGGCGGCGACACCCACTTCCAGGGCTCGGCACTGCGCAAACGGCTCGCCTCGCCCGACACCGCGCTCGGCCCGATCACCGCCACGCTGAAGTCCGCCGACTTCACCATGCTCAACCTGGAGACGGCGATCACCACCGGCGGGACGCCCGCGCCGAAGAAGGAGTACCACTTCCGCTCGCCGCCGTCGGCGTTCACCGCGCTCAAGGCGTCGGGGGTGGACGTGGTGTCCATGGCCAACAACCACGGCATGGACTACATGGAGTCCGGCCTCCGCGACTCCCTCCGCGCGATCAAGAAGAGCGGCTTCCCGGTCGTCGGGATCGGCAAGGACGAGGACGAGGCGTTCCGTCCGCGCCGCTTCACCGTGAAGGGCAACAGGCTCGCGGTCGTCGGCGCGACGCAGGTGCTCGACGACCACCTCGCCAAGGCGTGGACGGCGACTCCGACCAAGGGCGGCCTGGCGTCCGCGAAGAACGTGCCGCGGCTCGTCCAGGCGGTGAAGGAGGCCAGGAAGGGCTCCGACTACGTGATCGTCCACCTGCACTGGGGTCAGGAGATGCACAACTGCCCGCTGCCCCGGCAGCAGGCGCTCGCGAAGACCCTGATCGCGGCGGGCGCGGACATGGTGATCGGCGGGCACGCGCACGTCCCGCTGGGCGGCGGCTTCATGAACGGCAAGTACGTCCACTACGGGATGGGCAACTTCGTGTTCAACGGAGTGTCCGGGCAGCCCGACACGACCGGGCAGACCCGCCTGTCGGGCGTCCTGGAGCTGCGCCTCGCGGACGGCAAGGTCACCAACGCCGCCTGGAAGCCCGCGCACCTCTCCGGCGGGCTCCCCATCCCGATGACCGGAGCGTCGGGGGCCGCCGAGCTCAAGCGCTGGAACGGGCTGCGCGCCTGCACGGGCCTCACCGCCAAGCCCTGAGCCGCCGAACCCCGACGCCGCCGAGCCCTGAGCCGTCGAATCCCTGAGGTCGTCACGTCCTGAGGCTGCTGAATCCCGGCGCCGTCGCGTCCTGAGCCGCCGAATCCCGGCGATCGTCGCGTCCTGAGGTCGGCGACGTCTGAGTGGACTCTCCCATGGTGGGAGAGGACACAGTGGGGGACGTGAGCGAAGATCTCCTTCCGATCGGGCGGTTCGCGCGGCTGTGCCGGTTGAGCGTGAAGCGGCTGCGGCACTACGACGACCTCGGGCTGCTGGCCCCCGCGCGCGTCGACCCGGTGTCCGGCTACCGGTACTACCGGCCGGAGCAGGCGCGGGACGCCCTCGCGATCGGGCTGCTGCGGACGCTGGACGTCCCGCTGCCGATGATCGCCCGGACCCTGGCCGAGGACGACCCGACCGGTCCGCTGACCGAGGTCCGGGACCGGCAGGCCGCCGAGCTGGCGCGCCGCCGCCGTGCCCTGGACGTGCTGGAACGCCTCCTCACCGAGGGGCTTCCCGCGCCGTCGGTCACGGTCGTGGACGAGCCCGGCCGCACGGTCGCGATCGCCCGTGACATCGCGCCGCTGGACGAGGTCGGTCCGGCGATGGGGCGGTGCGCGGCGCGGCTGGCGGGCGTCGCGTCCGCGGAGCCCATGATCGGCGTCTTCCCGCTGGAGCCCACCGACGAGCTCCCCGTCGCGCTCGCCGCCGTCCTGCCGGACGGGGCGGAGGCGCCGCCGGGGACGCGGTGCGAGCTCCTGCCGGGCGGGCCGTTCGCGACGGCCGTGCACGTCGGGCCGTTCGACCAGGTGGGGCTGGTGGTGCACGGGCTGCTGGCCTGGTGCGCCGACCACGGCCACACCCCCGGCGGGACGACCCGGGAGACCTACCTCGCCGACCCTGAACGCACCCCACCGGAAGCGCTGGTGACGCGGGTGCAGATCCGACTGGAGGACGAACGATGACCGACGCCCCAACGACCACGCCCGGGGGCCCGACGGCCATGCCCGACACGACGACGACCATGCCCGGGGCGCGGAACGCGGCGCCCGACGCCTGGTACGCGGCGACGGACGAGCCGACGCTCGTCGAGCTGGACGCCGTCCGCGGCCTGTCCGTGAGCGGGCTCGGCGACCCCGAGGGCCCCGAGTACGGCGCCGCGATCGAGGCGATGTACGCGGTCGCCGCGGCGATGGGGACGCCCGGCATGCCGCTCGAGGCGCGCTGGTGGGTGGAGGACGAGCGTCCGCCGCTGGAGGTCCCGCGCTCCGAATGGCGCTGGCACATGTTCCTCAAGGCGAGCGGGGAGATCACGGCCGAGCAGGTGGAACGCGCCCGGGACGCCGTCCGGCCGAAGCTTCCGGCGGCGGGGCGCGTGCAGCTCGTCGAGTTCGCGGAGGGCCCGTCCGTGCAGGTCCTGCACCATGGCGCCTACGCGGACGAGCCCGCCACGCTGGGCCGCATGTACGCCTTCATGGGCGAGCGGAACATCGTCCCGCGCGGATTGCACCACGAGATCTACCTCAGTCTCGGCGAACTGACCATCCTGCGCCAACCGGTCCTGAGGGTCGATCCCGGAGCGAACGAGGCGTAGGTTCGCAAGAGGCAGGCGGGAAGGACACCCTCCGACGGAGAAGGTGATTCGCGGTGCGGGATCACAGGGTGAGGTCGGGCGACGTCGAACTGGCCGTGCGCGAACGGGGTGAGGGCCATCGGCCCACCGTCGTGCTCGTGCACGGCTACCCCGACACCGGCGCGGTGTGGGACGAGGTCGCCGAGGCGTTGTCGGAGCGGTTCCGCGTCGTCACGTACGACGTGCGCGGGGCCGGGGCGTCCACCGCTCCCGAGGATCCGAACGACTACCGCGTGGAGACGCTGCTGGGCGATCTCGTCGCCGTCCTGGACGCGGTCGGCGGCGAGGCGCCCGTCCACCTCGTCGGGCACGACTGGGGATCCGTCCAGTGCTGGCCCGCCGTGACGGACGGCCCGGACGGTGAGCCCTTCCGCGGCCGGATCGCGTCCTTCACCTCCATCTCCGGCCCCGACTGGCGGCACGTCGCCGCCTGGGCCCGCCGCGAGACCCTCGGCACCCGCGACCAAGGCCCCGGCGTCCGCGACGGAGGGCGCGGTGGTCGGGGCGGAGGGGCGGCGGGCGGGCATGGGTGGTCGATGGTCGCGGGCGCAGAGCGGGCTCGGGCGCGGGCCCGGCGGACGGCGCGGGTGCTCGGACAGGCGCGGCGCAGCGTGTACATGCCGGTCTTCGCCGCGCCCAAGGCGGGCGAGGCGCTCGCGAAGGTCGTGGCGGTCACGTTCGCGCGCAACCTGACCCATGCCGAGGGCGGCGAGCCGAGGCCGGGGCATCCCGCGCCGACGCTCGCCCGCGACGCCCGGAACGGACTCGGGCTGTACCGCGCCAACCTGCGGAGACTGCCCGCCGGGGGCGCGACCGCGCAGGTTCCGGTGCAGGTGGTCGTCCCCACCCGCGACCGGTACGCGCTGCCGGACGTGCTGCTCTCGGCGCGCGGGCACGCGGACCCGCTGTACGTCCGGCGCGTCCCGGCCGGGCACTGGGTCGCCCGCACCCATCCGGATCGGCTCGCGCACTGGATCACCGAGTTCATCGACCATCTCGCCGGCGGCCCGGACACGCCCGACCTCGTGCGCGCGCGGGCCGCCGGACGTCCCGGCGGCGAATACACCGGACGGCTCGTCGTGGTGACCGGCGCGGGCAGCGGCATCGGCCGCGCGACCGCCCGCGCGTTCGCCGCCGAGGGCGCGATGGTCGTGGTCGCCGACATCGACGAGGCCGCCGCCAAGCGCGTCGCCGACGAGATCTCCGCCGCCTCGCCCTCGCCCGGCGGAGCGCATCCCTACGGGGTGGACGTCGCGGACGCCGAGGCCATGGAGCGGTTCGCCGAGCACGTCACGGAGAACCTCGGTGTCCCGGACGTGGTCGTGAACAACGCGGGCATCGGGGTGGCCGGGCCCCTGCTGGAGACCGGCGAGGCCGACTGGGCGCGGATCCGGGCCGTCAACCTGGACGGCGTGTACCGGGGCTGCCGCCTGTTCGGCACGCGGATGGTCGCGCGCGGCGAGGGCGGGCACCTCGTCAACGTCGCGTCCATGGCCGCGTACGCGCCGGGCGCGCAGGTCGCCGCGTACTCCGCGACCAAGGCGGCCGTGCTCCAGTTCAGCGAGTGCCTGCGCCTGGAGCTGGCGGACGAGGGCATCGGCGTCTCCGCGATCTGCCCGGGAGTGATCGACACCGGTATCGCGCACCGCACCCGGTACGTCGGGATGTCGAGTGCCCAGGCCGACGGGTTGCGCGAGGGCGTGGCGAAGGCGTTCGAGCGCCGGGGCTACCCGCCCGAACGCGTTGCCCAGGCGATCCTCCGGGCCGTCCGGAACAACCGTCCGCTCGTGCCGGTGGCGCCCGAGGCGCACCTCGCGCTCGCCCTCGACCGGTACGCGCCGCGGCTCAACCGGGCCGTGGGCCGCATGATCCTCAGAACGGGCGAACGGCTCCGAGGCGGCCTCGCGTCGGACTGACCCCAGATCGCGCAACGGGCTGCCCCCAGGGTGCGTGTTGGACTGGCCCGGGCGCCTGTCGGGCTGACCCCGAGACACGCGCCGGGCCGCGTCGGGCCGCGCTGGGGCGTCGGTCCGGGTGATCTTGGGTTACGCGTCTGGGAAGCGCCGCTTCTTGGCTCCGTCGAGGATCACCAGCAGGACGGTGGCGGTCACCAGGGCCGCCGCCGCCACGATCCACCAGGACGGCGAGGGCATTCGGGACGGCAGGGAGAGCAGCGGCTTCCAGCCGAAGTACTTGGCGGGGAACGGCAGCAGCCCCTCGTAGAAGCCGGCGAAGAACACGATCGACATCAACCCGTCATATGTCTTCGGATCGTCCATGCCCCCAGCCTTCCGGCGGGCCAGGACGGTCACCAGCGACCAAGGTCGATGCCCGGCGCACCAAGGGCGTTCTTCGGTCAATCCGCCGTGCCGTGTCCTGGATCCCGCGCGCCCCTGAAGGAACAGGAGAGATGTCCGGTTCGTTACTTGTGCGAGCGGTGACGTCACCGCCGTCCTGGAACGGCGCCCAGCGGGGGCGGGCGTCGACCGGGCCGCCCGCGGTCCCACCGCGAACCCGGCCGTAGGAGAGGACAAGATCACGCCGAATGCCCTCTGACCAGCGCGTTCGGCCAGCAGAGGACAAGAGGGGCGTCGATGGTCGGCAACGGGGACGGGCGGGAACGCCACGAGCGGAACGGACCGTCCTTCCCGGACGACCATGCCCGCGCCGAAACCGGCGCCTGGACCATCCACCCGGCCAGCCCGAACGATGCGGACGCCGGTATCGGATCTTCTACGGAAGACGACGCGTCCGGCGAGAACGCGTTCTGGAACGCGGACGGCGGGGGCGACAGCGGCGACCGTGACACCCCGCGCCGTTCGAGTGGATATCGGACGCGGCGGTTGCGGCGGCGTCGGCGGATCCGGCGGCTGGTGCCGCTCGGCGTGGTGGCCGTGATGGCCCTCCCGATCGCCGGATACGGGCTGTATTCGCAGGTCGAGGGCAACATCCGCCACGTCAGCGCCGAGGATCTCGGGCCTCGTCCGGCCAAGCGGACGCAGGCGGAGAACCTCCTGGTCGTCGGCTCGGACAGCAGGCAGGGCGCGAACTCCGCGTACGGCAAGGAGGAGGGCGCCCGCACCGACACGATGATCCTCTTCCACGTCCCCGCGGACGGGAGGAACGTGCGCGGGATCAGCCTGCCGCGCGACTCGATGGTGCGGATCCCCGCCTGCCGGACGCCCGGCGGCGCCGGCACGACCGTCCCGGCCCGCACCGGGATGATCAACTCGGCGTTCAACGAGGCCGGGCTGGCCTGCGCGTGGAAGACCGTCGAGTCCGCCACCGGGATCCGCGTCGACCACGCCGTCCAGATTGACTTCGCGGGGTTCAAGTCCATGGTGGACGCGCTGGGCGGGGTCGAGCTGAACGTCCCGGAGAAGATCGACGACGCCAAGGCCGGGCTGCACCTGGCCGCCGGGCGGCAGAAGCTGAACGGCGAGCAGGCCCTCGGGTACGCGCGCGTCCGGTACAGCATCGGCGACGGCTCCGACCTGGGCCGGATCAAGCGGCAGCAGCAGCTCATGACGGCGATGGCGGACAAGGCGCGCGGCCAGTTCACCAACCCGGCCCGCCTCTACTCCTTCCTGCGCGCCGCGTCCAAGTCGGTCGTCACCGACAAGGACCTCGGCCTGAAGCAGATGTTCGACCTGTCGTCGAGCGTCGGGGACACCGGCAAGATCAAGCTCGGGACGGTCCCGGTCGGCCCGTACCCGGGCGACCCGAACCGCCTCCAGTGGACGCAGCCCGCGGCCGACCGGCTCTTCCAGTCCCTTCGCTGACGGCGTTCAGGCGCGCCGGAAGCGGAGGCAGGCGAGGGCCGCGGCGACGCCCGCCCCGGCCATCAGGCACCACCCGAGCCGGTAGTCCGCGATCACCGGACGGCCGCCCAGGACGAACGTCAGCACGGCCACACCCAGCGCGGACGCGATCTGCCGCGTGGTCATCAGCACCGCCGAGCCGAGCGAGATCCGGTCGCCGGGCAGGGCGGTGGACGCCCCGAACAGCGGCGGCTGGAGGAGCGCGGTGCTCGCGCCGAACAGGATCCCGCCGGGCAGGTAGCCGAGCGCGTAGCCCTGCCCGATGCCGACCGCCCACCACGCCGCGCCGGCCGCGAGGGCGAGCCCGCCGAGGACGGCCGAGGCGCGTCCGCCGATCCGCCCGACGACCCGTCCGGACAGCGGGGACAGGATCATGCACGCCACCGGGACGGGCGCCAGCGCCAGCGCCGCCGTGACCGCCGACCAGTGCCTGACCTGCGTGAAGTACAGCGTCGTCGCCAGGAGCCCGGCCGCGAACGCCAGGTAGTAGAGCCCGACCCCGGCGACCGCGACCGCGAACGTCCGGTTCCGGAACAGCGCCGGGTCGATGATCGGGTCGCGCGCCCGCATCAGCCGCGCGACCAGCAGCGGCGCCAGCACCATGAGCAGCGCCGCGCTGAAGATCGTCGGGACGGACGGGAAGCCCCACCCCGGCCCCTGCGTGAGCAGCGCGGTCATCGTCCCGGCGGTCGCGAGCAGCAGCGCCGCCCCCTGAAGATCAAGCCCCCGCCCCGCCCTCCGCCCCTCCGCGACCAGCTCCCCCGCCTCCCGACCACCCGCGCGCGCCTCATTCGCTTCCCGGCCGGTCGCGCGGGCCTCGCTCGTTCCTCGAGCGGCCGCGTGCGGCGCGGTCGTTGCCTGGGCCGCTTCCTTGCGGGCGGGCTCGTCGCGGGGGAGGAGGCGGCGTCCCGCGATCACCGCGCCGATCGTGATCGGCAGGTTGATGAGGAAGATCCAGCGCCATCCGGCGAGCAGCAGCAGCCCGCCGAGGACCGGTCCGCACCCGGCCCCGGCCGCCGCGACGGCCGTCCAGATCCCCATGACCGTGGGGTGCTCGCGGCGCGGGAACGCGGGCAGCGCCAGCCCCAGCGACGTCGGGATCAGCAGCGCTCCGGCCATCGCCTGGACGACCCGGGCCGCCACCAGGATCCCGAGCGTCGGGGCCGCCGCGCACGCGACCGACGCGATCCCGAACAGGGCCATCCCGATCAGGAAGACGCGCCGCCGTCCGACGTCGTCCGCGATCCGTCCGGCGGGCACCAGCAGCGCGGCCAGCACGATCGTGTAGGCGTTCAGCACCCACGACACGTCCGCCAGCGAGGCCCCGCCGAAGCTCTCCCGCAGCGAGGGGAAGGCGATGTTGACCGCGAACAGGTCGAGGATCGCCAGGAACTGCGCGGCCGAGGCCACCCCGAGGACCCACCACCTCCGGCGGTCCGCGGGCGTGGCGAGGGCAGGAGGGGCCGCCGTGGACGCCGTGGACGCCGTGGACGCCGGGGGCGCCGGAGCGGGGATCTTGATGTTCATGGACACAGCGTCGGCGTGACCGCCCATCCCGGACGAGTGGCAGAAATGACGCGATGCGCTAGATTCCTGCCATGTCCCTTCTCGCGGTCCTCGTGATGGACGAGATGCCGGTCTTCGAGGTCACCATCCCGTGCCAGCTGTTCGGCACGCCGCCGCCCGGACACACCGGCCCCTGGTATGACCTGCGCATATGCACCGAAGGCGGGCCCCGGAACGTGCCGATGCGCGGCTCGACCGGGCACCACGACCTGCCCGGCCTGTTCGGCGTCCACGCCGGGCACGGGCTGGACGGGCTCCGCGACGCCGACACGGTCGTCGTCCCGGCGACCCCCGACGTGAGCCGCGACCCGTCCGAGCCGCTGCTCGACGCGCTGCGCGAGGCGCACGCGCGCGGCGCCCGGATCGTGTCCCTCTGCTCGGGCGCCTTCGTCCTCGCCGCCGCCGGGCTCCTGGACGGCCGAGCCTGCGCCGTCCACTGGAAGCACGCCGAGACCTTCGCCCGCCGCTTCCCGCGTGTCCCGGTCGACCCGGCCGTCCTCTACCACGACCACGGCGACCTGCTCACCGGCGCGGGCGCCACCGCCGGGGTCGACCTCTGCCTGCACCTGATCAGGCACGACATCGGCGCGGAGACGGCCACGGCCGTCGCGCGGCACATGGTCGTCCCGCCGCACCGGTCCGGCGGCCAGGCGCAGTACGTCGAGTCGCCGATGCCGCGCGCCCGGGACGTGGACGGCCTCGGGCCCGTCCTGGACTGGGCCGTCGAGCACCTGCACGAGCCGCTGACGGTCGCGGGCCTCGCGTCCCGCGCCGGGCTGACCGTCCGCACCCTGCACCGGCGCTTCCAGGCCGAGCTCGGCATGACGCCGCTCCGCTGGCTGCTCACCCAGCGCGTCCTGCGCGCCCGCGAACTGCTTGAACGCACCGACCTGCCGGTCGACGCGGTCGCCGCCCGCTGCGGCCTCGGCAGCGCGCCCAACCTCCGCGCCCACTTCTCCCGCGAGATGAGCGTCTCCCCGAGCGAGTACCGCCGAGCCCACCGCGACTCCGTCCCCGCCTGACCACGCCGACCGCCCCCGGCCGGGTTCAGAGGGTGATGATGACCTTTCCGGGTACTCCGGACTCCTTGGCGTGGAAGGCGGCGCGGGTGTCGGCGAGGGGGTAGGTCGCGCCCACGCGCGGACGGATCCGGCCGTCGGCGGCGCGCGCGACGATCTCGGCGAGCTGGTCGCTGTTCGGCTCGACGATGAAGACCACGCCGCGCGTCCCCTCGGGAAGCTCGGGCGGCGGGGCCGTGATCGACACCAGGACGCCGCCCGGACGGACGACCGAGGCCGACCGCGCGAGCACGTCACCGCCGATCGTGTCGAACACGACGTCCACCTGGCCGGCGTCCTCGAAACGGGCGGCCTCCAGGTCGACGAACTCGTCCACGCCCAGCTCGCGGGCCAGGTCGGCGTCGCGGGCGCGTCCGGTGCCGATCACGCGCGCCCCGGCCTCGCGGGCGAGCTGCACGATGAGGGAGCCGGTTCCGCCGCCCGCCCCGTGCACCAGCACGGACTGCCCGGGCTTCAGCCCGGCGTGCGTGAACAGGCCCTGCCACGCGGTCAGCGCCGAGATCGGGAGCGCGGCGGCCTCGGTGAAGGACACCTCGTCCGGCAGCCGGGTCAGGTTGCGCGCCTCGATCGCGATGAACTCGGCCGCGCCGCCGTCGCGGTGCCAGTCGGCGAGCCCGACCACCCGGTCGCCCACCTCGAAGCCCGTCGTCCCGTACCGGACGGCCGCGACGACGCCCGCGACCTCGTGCCCGGGGACGCTCGGCGCGCGGTCGCGTCCGGCGCGGTCGGCCCAGGTGCCGGGCCAGGACAGCTCGTCCGGGACGATCCCGACGGCGCGGACCTCGACCAGCACGTCGCCCGTGGCGGGACCCGGCATCGGGACGGTCTCGACGGTGATGCCGTCCGCCGGCTTCTCGGGGGTGTGCGCGAGCGCGGCCCGCATCGTCTGTTCGGTCGTCATCGCTTCTCCTTGATCACAAGTGCCTGCCCGGAGAACCCGGCCCCGCCCCCGATGATTCCGTTCCCGCCGGATGGTCCCGGGACGGACGTCCGGCGTGTCCGCCGGGGTGTGATCTCGGCTTCGTCATGTCCGGGCACGGCGAGGAGGGGCGACAATGGGGGGTGTGACCGACATCCGAACCCCGCTCCGCCGCCGTCCCGCCCAGCGCCGCAGCGCCGAACGCGTGCAGCGGATGCTGGACGCCTGCGCGGAGATCCTGGACGAGGACGGCTACGACGGCCTCACCACGACCCGCATCGCGCAGCGCGCCGAGGTGGCGATCGGGTCGGTCTACCAGTTCTTCCCGGACAAGCGCGCCGTCGCGCAGGCGCTCGCGCTGCGCAACCTGGAGCAGTTCGAGCAGCGGGTGTCCGAGCGGCTCGGCGGCGGCGGCTTCGACGACTGGTCGGACACGGTCGGCGCGATCATCGAGATCTTCGTGGACATGCACCGCTCCGTCCCCGGGTTCCGGGTGCTGCGGTTCGGCGACGTCGCCGACGTCCGGCTGCTGGACGAGGGGGCGGAGAACAACTCGGTCGTCGCCGACCGGCTCCGCGAGCTGATCGTCGACACCTTCGGCATCACCGAGACGCCCGGCCTGGCGCGCGCCCTCGCGATCGCCGTCGAGGCCGCCGACGCCGTCCTCAAGCTGGCCTTCCGCCGCGACCCGGCGGGCGATCCGGACATCCTCGCCGAGGCCGAGCGCCTCATCCACGGCTACCTCGCCGACCACATCACCACCGCCTGATCTCCCCGGGCGGGGCGCTCAGGGGGAGACGTCGGCGCTGGGGGTGAAGGTCATCTCCGGCGGCACGTCCGGGCCCGGCGCGCGCCAGTCGTGCTCCCCGCCCGCGCCGCGGACGCCGTCCCTGTCGTGTTCGCCATTCCTGTCGTGTTCGCCCGCGCCGGCCGTCCCGGTGGACGGGTGGTCGTGCCGGGCCCGCCAGCGCGGAGTGCCGCTGGTGAAGGCGTCCAGGGTCACGGCGGTCGCGTCGATCTTCTTCGTGGACGCGCCCGCTCCCACGGCCATCGACCCCGGCCAGGCGTGGCCCGTGCCGCTGACGGTGTAGAGGTCCACGCGGGCGTCGCGGCGGCAGGCCGTCCAGGCGCGGTGCCGGACGCCGGACGCGGGTTCCGCCGAGGCCGTCTTCCCGCAGCCGAACGCGCGTCCCCAGGCCGCCGCCGAGGCCGACACGGACGGGAGGTCGAACGAGCCGTCCGACGGGACCATCCAGGACGGGATCCGTGAGCGGTTCCCGCCGAACGGCTCGCCGCCCCCGTACGGGACGACCGGGTCGGACGTGCCGTGGAAGGCGACGATCGTGGTGGGCGCGGGCTGCGGGCAGGGCCGCGTCAGGTTCAGCCCGGAGACGGCGGCGATCCCGGCGAGCCGTCCGCCGAGGCCGCAGACCAGCGCGGCCGCGAGGCCCGCGCCGTTGGAGAAGCCCGCCGCGAACTCGCGCCGGCGGTCCAGGCAGAGGCCCTTCTCCAGGTGGTCGAGGAGCGCGCTCACGTAGCCGATGTCGGCGCGGCCGTCCGGCATGCCGGGGAGCTTCCAGCCGGTGCGGCCGGGCGCGCTGTCGGGTTCGACGACGACGAACCCGCGCGCGGCGCCCTCGTCGGCGAGCCGTCCGTAGACCGCCTGCTCGAACCCGGACGAGTCCAGCCCGTGCAGGTCGAGGATGAGCGGCATGGGCCCGCTGTCCTGCGGGTCGTCCCGCTGCCTGTCCGGGACCCGCACGATGAGGCCGCGTCCCTGGAACACGTGCTGCCCGGTCGCGATCGTCCCGCCGGCGCAGCCGATGCTGGCCCAGCGCGGCACGGCCGGGGCGGGCCCGACCGGCGTCGCCTTGATCGTCCCCGGGTCGCCGCTCTGGCAGGCCGCCGCCAGCGTTCCGGCGAGCAGCAGCGCGCCGACCCGCCGTCCGGGACGGCGGAGGAGCGAGCGCCGGAGCAGCGAGCGGTAGCGGAGGAGCGAGCGGCCGAGGAGGGAGCGGCGGCCGGGTGCGGCCGCCGCTCGGCGGGGCCCGCGCGCGCGGGCCCGGGGGTCGCGGGGGCTCAGAGCCATCCCTGCGCCCGCGCGGTGTGGACGGCCTCGATGCGGTTGCGCGCTCCCACCTTGTTGATCGCGGACGAGAGGTAGTTGCGGACCGTGCCCTCCGACAGGGACAGCCGCACGGCGATGTCGGCGATGGTCGAGCCGTCCGCGCCCGCCGTCAGGACGTCCCGCTCGCGCGGGGAGAGCGGGTTCGGGCCCGCGCTGAGCGCGGCGGCCGCGAGGTTCGGGTCGATCACGCGCTGGCCCGCGACCACGCGGCGGATCGCGTCGGCGAGCTCCCGCGCCGGGCTGTCCTTCACCAGGAAGGCCGAGGCGCCGGCCTCCATGGCGCGACGCAGGTATCCGGGGCGGCCGAATGTGGTCAGGATCATCACCCGGCAAGACGGGACGGCGGCGCGGATCTCGGCCGCGGCGGTCAGGCCGTCCTTGCCGGGCATCTCGATGTCCAGGAGGGCGACGTCGGGCCGTTCCCGCTCGGCGAGCCGCACCGCCTCCGCCCCGCTCGCGGCCTCGGCGACCACCTCGAGGTCGTCCTCGAGCCCGAGCAGCGTGGCCAGAGCGCCGCGCACCATGCCCTGGTCTTCGGCCAGCATCACCCGGATCACGACGCCGACCCTACTGCCGGTCTGGAGTCCCCGCCGTCCGCCGGGGGATCGGTCCCGTCCGGCTGCGGACGCTCCGCACCGCGTCCGGACGACGACCTGGAGCCACCGGACGGCGTGAGCGGCAGGCGCGCGGTCACCGCGAAACCCCCGGACGGGCGCGGCCGGGCGGTCACCGTGCCGCCCGCGGCGTCGATGCGCTCGGCGAGCCCGGTGAGGCCGTTGCCCGGGACGAAGGCGGCCTCGGACGCCGTCCCGTCGTCGGTGACCGACAGGACGGCCGACCCCGGCTCGCGCCGTCCGCCCGGCTCCCGGCGGACGACGATCTCGCAGCGGTTCGCGCGGGAGTGCCGGACGACGTTGGTGACGGCCTCGCGGACGGCCCAGCCGAACAGCCCGTCGGCCTCCTCCGGGAGCGGGGTGCCGGAGGTGCGGACGACCGGCTCGATCCCGGCGGCGGAGAGCACGGCGCGCGCGCCGTCCAGCTCGCCGCTCAGGTCGCGGCGCCGGTACCCGGAGAGCGTGGCGCGGACGTCGCTCAGGGCCTCCCGCGCCACCGACTCGATGTCGTTGACCTCGGCGATGGCACGGTCCACGTCGCGGGCGGCCATCCGCCGGGCCAGCTCGCTCTTCAGGACGATCAGGGACAGGCTGTGCCCGAGCAGGTCGTGCAGGTCGCGGGCGATGCGCAGCCGCTCGTTGGCCGCGGCGAGCCGGCTGGCCTCGGCGCGCGCCTCGCGGAGCTGCGCGACGAGAGTCCGGGCGTGCCGGAAGGCGAACATGAACAGGCCGAGCGACAGCGTCGACATCGTGACCGTCAGCAGCCCGCCCCGGTCGATGCCCAGCCGCCAGCACTGGACGACGGCGAGCACGGCCGCCGCGACGACCCCGTACGGGACGATCCGCAGCGGCAGCGCCATCGCCACGATGATCGCCAGGTAGATCGGCATCCCGGCCCACTCGCGGCCGAACGCGAACGGCAGCCCGGTGCAGAGCACCGCGAACAGGCCGACCAGCGCGTAGGTGCGCCGGCCGGCCGGTTCCATCCAGCTCGTCATGCTCAGCGGCGTCGCCACGTACACCGCGACGTACAGGACCAGGGCGAGCGAGGCCAGCACCAGCCGGGGCCCGTGGTACCCGCTGACGATCTTGGCGACCGGGATCAGGTAGATCAGCCCGAACGAGGCCCAGAAGGCGCGGCGCGCCCGGGATCTCCCCGGGTCCTCGCCCGCGATCGTCTCCTTGATCAGCCCGCTCATGGCTCGCTTTCCCCGGCCGGTTCGATGCGGCCGCTCAGTCAGGTCCAGTCCTTCCGGTCCAGTATTTCCTGCTACGTCCCTTTCTGGTCAGCGCGCCCGCAGGGTGCGGCCGTAGGCGGGGACCGCCAGGGCGGCCAGGCCGACCGTCCAGGCCACGAGCACGAGCGCCGTGGTGACCGACGGCGCGTGCCCGGACACCAGCGTCCAGCCGAGGTTCCCGAACCGGTTGGACGGCGTCCAGCCCGCGATCGAGCGCAGCGTGGACGGCAGTTTGCTCACCGGAATCCACAACCCCCCCAGAATGGACAGCGCGAAGTAGCAGCCAAGCGTTACCGGCTGCGCCGCCTCCGGCCCCACCAGGGAGCCGATCAGGATGCCGAGCGCGGCGAACGGCAGCGAGGCGACCCACATCAGCAGGACCATCAGCGCCCAGTGCAGCGCGTTCACCCGCACGCCCTCGGCGGCGAAGGCGATCAGGCTGACCAGCAGGATCGCGGGCAGCGCCAGGAACATCGAGGCGACCGTCCGGCCGGCCACCACGGCCCACGGGCGCAGCGGCGTGGTCTGCAGCTGGCGCAGCCAGCCGGACGCGCGCTCGGCCGCGAACCGCTGCCCGGTCGCCGACAGCGAGGCGCCGATCGCGCCGAACGACGCCATCGACACCATCAGGTAGGTCGCGAGCGGAAGGCCGCTCTTCGGCTCCGGGCCGTCGCCCTTGAAGACGCTCGCCCACAGCAGGTAGAAGCCGACCGGGACGGCGAGGGTGAAGAACGTGAAGCGCCGGTCGCGGAACAGCCGCACGATCTCGAGGCGCGTATAGGTGAGCATCACAGGATCCCTTCGATGGCCGGAGAGGTCAGCCGCGGTCGGTGGTCAGGTCGAGGAACGCCTCCTCGAGGTCCGCGCCGCGGACCTCGAGGTTCTGGACGGTCAGCCCGCTCTGGTAGAGCCCGGCGGTCGTGGCGTCCGCGTCGGTGCTGGTCAGGATGGCCGTGGTGCCGCGGATCTCGACGCCGGTGACGCCCGTGAGGCGGTCCAGCCCGGCGGCGGACTGGTCGCCGAGGGTGAACCGGACGGTCCGGCTCCCCGCGCGCGACTTGATCTCGGCGGCGGAGCCGTCGGCGACGATCCGCCCGGACGCCATGACGACGATCCGGTCGGCGTTCTCGTCCGCCTCCTCCAGGTAGTGGGTGGCGAACAGGATCGTCCGGCCGCCCGCCGCGTAGGCGCGCATGCTCGCCCAGAAGGTGCGGCGCGACTCGACGTCCATCGCGGCGGTCGGCTCGTCCAGGACGAGCAGCTTCGGCGCGCCCGCGATGGCCAGCGCGAACCGGACCCGCTGCCGCTGCCCGCCGGACAGCTTGTCGGCGCGGCGCTTGGCCAGGTCGGTGAGGTCGGCGGTCGCGAGGATCTCGTCGAGCGGCAGCGGCTCGGGGTACAGCCCCCGGACGAACCCGACGACCTCCTTCACGGTGAGGCCCTCGACGAGCGCGCCGTCCTGGAGCATCGCGCCGACGCGTCCGCGCGCGACCGCGGTGGACGGGGCGTCGCCGAAGACCTCGATGGCGCCCGCGTCCGGACGGGCCAGCCCGAGCAGCATCGAGACCGTGGTGCTCTTGCCCGCGCCGTTCGGGCCGAGCAGCGCGAGCGACTGCCCGACGGGAATGGTCAGGTCAAGCGACTCGACCGCGCGGACCGTTCCGTAGCTTTTCGCGACATTGGTGACCGTGATGGCGTCCATGGGGTCAACGTTAGGAACGCGCAGGTCAGCGGGTTAGTGAAGGTTGTCGTGAGCCCGTGGTGACTTTTGTCATGGGTCCCGGTCCGATTCCGGACGGAGGGAAATGGGTCTGTTCGCGGGCTCCTTTACATGTTACGAAGTGATGTAAAGCGGTGGGCGGCACCACTCCGCGCCGACCCGCGGTCGCCGAGGTCCGCGGGAGGCCACGTCCCGGGAGGCCGGCATGACCTCGTACGACTTCTACGTCTCGCCCGTCCCGAAGGAGACCTGGGACGTCCCGATGTCCGGCGACGCCCGGTTCACCTGGGAGTACGACGACGGCCGCGACCGGCTGCTGAACCTGTACCAGAAGGGCAAGGACAAGCAGTGGGACGCGCAGAAGCGCATCGACTGGGACCTCGAGGTCGACCCGAACAACGTCGCCGGGCTGCCCGAGGCCTTCAACCCGCTCGTCGGCTCGGACATCTGGGACAAGATGTCGCAGGAGAACCGGGACGAGTTCGGACGGCACCAGGGCGCGTGGCTGTTCAGCCAGTTCCTGCACGGTGAGCAGGGCGCGCTGAACGTGTCGGCGCGGATCGTCCAGTCCGTCCCGGACCTGGACTCCAAGTTCTACGCGGCCACGCAGACCATGGACGAGGCGCGGCACGTGGAGCTGTACTCGCGGTTCCTGCGCGAGAAGATCGGCACGTACTACCCGATCAACCAGGACCTGGCGAAGCTGCTGGCCGAGTCGCTGGAGGACTCCCGCTGGGACCTGCCCTACCTCGGCATGCAGGTGCTGATCGAGGGCCTCGCGCTCGCCGCGTTCGGGCTGTACCGGGACATGTCGACCAATCCGCTGGTCAAGCAGCTGCTCGCGTACGTCATGCAGGACGAGGCGCGGCACGTCGCGTTCGGACGGCTCGCACTCCGCGACTACTACGCCGAGCTCACCGAGAAGGAGCGCGCCGAGCGCGAGGAGTTCGTCGTCGAGGGCTGCTACCTGATGCGCGACCGGTTCAAGGGCCGGGAGGTCTTCGAAACGCTCGGCATGCCCGTCGACAAGTGCATGGAGTACGTCGACAACTCCGACATGTACACGCTCTACCAGTCGCTGCTGTTCTCCCGGATCGTCCCGTGCGTGAAGGACGTCGGCCTTTGGGGTGACAAGGTGCAGGCGGCCTATCTCGACATGGGTGTCCTGGACAACGCCAAGGCCGACCTCGAGGCGCTCATGAAGCAGGACGAGGACATCGCCGAGGCCGTGGACCGCGAGCGCTACGAGACGGAGCTCGCCGCCCGCCACGCCGAGGTGGACGAGGCGATCGCCCTCGGCGAGGGCTCCTAGGGCGGTCCCGGACGGCAGGGAAGACCACCGCCGGGGTAAGGACAGTAAAAAGCGGGGACGCCGGGTTGGCGTCCCCGTTCTGTTTTCTCCGCCAAGAAAGATTAAAGCCGTCTTGGTGGAGCGTGCTGAAATGCCGAAGATGTCATTTCATAACGGACGCACCTGAAACGGTCCAGTCCATTCTCTTGATCGTTCTCCGGCCACTTGACTTCCTTCGGGAAAGAGCTGTGTTCGGCCATCGGCTGTACTAACGTCCCCGACCGGAAAGCCGGTGCACACCACCGGACGGCCCACGGGAGCGGATGCGCCCCGGCCGTGCAGGATCAATCCGACAACCGGGGGGAAAGCATGAACCGTTCCGCGCGGAGCCTGATCAGGGCCGCCGCATTCACGCCGCTCTGCGTCGCCGTGGCCGCCCTGTCCGGACCGGCGTTCGCCGACGGCGGCCGCACGGCCGCCACGCCCGTGCCCGTCCCGGGCGCGCCCGGCGCCGCCCGTCCCGGCACGCCCCAGCCGAACGCGCCGATGCCCGGCGTGAACATGCCCGGCGTGTACGCGCCCGGGTCGGGCTCGCACATGCCCCACCCGGGGCCGCCGCCCGGCCCGAACGCTCCCGGCGGCATGCCCGGAGGCAGGCCCGGTGCGCCCGGCGGCAGGCCCGGAGGCATGCCCGGCATGCCCGGCGGTAGGCCCGGTGGCATGCCCGGCCGTCCGTCCGGCCAGTGGAACGGCGCCGCGCGCGGCCCGCTCGCGCTGCCGGCGGTCCACTCGATCCACCACTCGATCCACGCGGGCTCTTCCGGCCCGATGGGCCCGCGTGGCCCGGTCCCGGCGCCCGGCCACGGCCAGCGTCCGGGACAGGGCCGTCCGGCCGTGCCGCACGTTCCGGCCGGCCACCCCGGGCACGTGGTTCCGCGCGTCCCCGCGCAGCCGGGGCATGTGGTTCCGCACGTTCCCGCGCACCCCGGGCACGTCGTGCCGCACGCCGTCCCGCACGTTCCCGCTCAGCCGGGGCACGTGGTTCCGCGCGTCCCGGGTCACGTGGTCCCGGGGCACGCGGTCCCGAACGGTTCGGTCAGGCACGGGCTGATGTCGCACCCGAGGGGCCGCGCCGCCGCCGAGAACGTCCTGGCGGGGCCCCCGCCGGAGGGCGCGGAGGGCGGCCCGGAGGGCGGCGCGGAGGCGTCCCCGTTCGACTCGATCCCGCTGCTGGGCCCCGTCCTGGGCAAGCTGGTGCCGAAGTCCAAGGAGCAGCACTCGGACAGCGTGCAGCACGGCCGGCCCGGCATGCAGGACCAGCGCGGTCCCGAGGGCCAGGGCGGCCCGGAGGGCCAGGGTGGTCCGTACGGGTCGAACGAGCGCGTGACCGGCCGGCGGGCCGCGGTCTCGCCTCCCTATGACGAGGACGCGCTGGACCAGGCCCTGGAGGCGGGCGACAACTACCCCTTCCGGTCCACGTCCCAGCGGCAGCCCGACTCCCAGGACCAGGCGTTCGGCCAGGACCGTCCTTCGGCCGAGGGCCGTCCGTTCGGCCAGGACCAGGCCTTCGGTCAGGACCGGTCGTTCGGCCAGGACCGGCCCTGGGCCGGGCAGGCGTCGTCCTACGACCGGAGCCCGAACCCCAACCCGCACTCCGACCCGAGGCAGGGCGGGGAGCCGGGCATGTCCGAGGGGCCGGACGTCAACAACAGCCAGCCGCTCGGCGGGAAGCTCCTCAGCCCGCTGAGCAAGCTGCTGGGCGGCCTCGGTGGCCAGGGCGGCCAGAGCGGCAGCGCGCTGCGCCGTGCCGCGTCGAACCAGCGTGTTGCGACCGACGCGCGGGCCACGAACGCGCCTTCGGAGCTGCCTCCGGTGCCCGTCGTCTCCGACGTGCTGAAGAGCCTGAACGGCGGCGCTGACCCGGCGAGGCTCGGCGGCCTTCCCGGCATGAGGGGGACCCGCTAGGCGGTCCCTTGATCCATCCCACGACGGGACGTCCGCGCCACGACGGCGCGGGCGTCCCGTTCGCCTGTCCGGGGTGAATGACATCGTTGTTATTCCCCCGAGATAGGCACGGCGGAATCTTGACGGAGCGCACTAGATCCACTTCGCAGCGATGAAATCGGGGTGACAAACCCCACAAAGTCGATGCTTTGGCTTGCGCCAAGCGGATCCCAACGTACGGTCAAGAACTTGTGTGCGGCCCCATGTGAGAGAGCTCTGGTTCGTCCAACTGAAGATGGCCGGGAGCCGCACTGCCGGACGTCCGATCCGCTGAGCGGCGGACACGTCGAACCACCGGTGCCGAAAGCGGGCCGCGAGGCGGAGAACCCCTCGCCGGAGTAGATCCCGCACGGCGTACGCGACCAGGAACGAAACCGTTGTCAGCGCGCGCCGGAACGAACACGGCACGGACGTCCGGGGTCCTGTCCCCGATCAAAGGACTTCTCCGTGGGTAAGCATCGTCCCAGGTTCCGGCTCCGGAACATCCTGGTCGCGTCGGGCGTCGCGGTCGCCGTTCTGGCGGCGGGCGCGGCGGCGCTCCTGATGGGTGGCGGCTCCGGCGGCTCCGCCGACGCGGCGCAGACGCGCCAGATGGCCGCCCAGCCCTCGCAGACGCCGTCACAGACGTCCTCCCGGGCCCCGGTGGCCGACAAGCCCCGCGCCAAGCCGAGCAAGGCCGCCCGCGGCGCGAAGCGGGACCCCGAGCCGCAGCCGGTGGAGATGACCCAGGCGCCCAAGGTCAAGCCGAAGGCCAAGAAGCCGAAGTACACCGTCCTGTCGACCGGAACCTGCGAGGCGTCCTCGTACGGCGAGGGGCAGTCGACGGCGAGCGGCGAGCCGTTCGACCCGAGCGCGCTGACCGCCGCGCACAGGACGCTCCCGTTCGGCAGCAAGGTCCGCGTGACCAACAAGAACAACGGCCAGTCGGTCGTCGTCCGCATCAACGACCGCGGGCCCTTCGTCTCCGGCCGCTGCCTGGACCTCTCGACCGGCGCGATGCGGCAGGTGGACGGCATGGGCGCGGGCGTCATCCCGGTCCGCTTCGAGGTCCTCTCCCGCGGCTGAGCCCTCTCTCCCGCGGCCGAGCCCTCTCCCGCGGCGGAGCGGGCGCTACACGGCGGTCTGGCGCGCCCTGGTGAAGGCGTCCGCGAGGACGCCGGTCAGCGCCGCCCCCGCGGCGCCGTCCGGATCCACGTCCGGGTCGTAGATCGCCACGTTCATCCCGATCGCGCGCGGGCTCGACAGCAGGACGGCCAGCAGCCCGGTGAGCGCGTCCAGGGACAGGCCGTCCGGGTTCGGCGAGTCCACGGCAGGCATGACGCTCCGGTCGAGGACGTCGGCGTCCAGGTGGATCCAGAAGCCGCCGGACGCGGACTCCAGGACGTCCAGCGCGGCCCGGCCCGTGGCCTCCGCGCCGCGTGCCCGGATGTCCGCGCTGGAGTGCTTCGGGAGCGCCGAGGTCTCGAAGAGCTCGGACGCGACGTCCTCGTGGTCCTCCGGCTCCCACTGGTAGCCGAGCGCGACGGCCCGCTCCTCGGCGACGTAGGGGCGCAGGCCGTCCAGGTCGGCGAGCTCGGCGGGGCCGTGGCCGGTGGCCAGGCGGAGCGCGTAGCCCGCGACGTTGCGCGTCCCGTGCGCCTTGGCGCGGTCGCGCGGGGGCGCGTAGTCGGCGTGCCCGTCGAGGTAGGCGAGCCCGTGCCCGCCGCGCCGCCTGAGCGCCAGCAGCGGGCCGAGCAGGATGCCGCAGTCCCCGCCGAGGACGAGCGGGAACCGGCCGTCGTCGAGCAGCTCTCCGACGCGTCCGGCCAGCAGCCTCGTGTACGCGGTGTGAGCCGGACCGTTCCGGTATCCCGTGACCGGATCCGGGACGGACGCGTACGGCGGCGGTTCGACGCGTCCGGCCTCCTCGGCCGCGAGCCGGGCGGCCAGTCCATGGGCGCGCAGCGCCTCGGGCAGGTGGCGCGCGCCCGGCACATGCCCCTCCCGCAGCGGCCGCAGCCCGAGGTTGGACGGGGCGTCCAGCAACCACACGCGACGACTCATCCCACGCCTCCCGTCACCACCTAAACCGTTTAGCTGGTGTCGTGAATGAGCGTAGCGTCCACCGGGCGGATCGGTCGAGAGGCCCGGAACGGCGATCGTCAGGCGGAGTTGCTGCTGGTCAGGTGCAGTGAGACGGGCGGGGCGGCCGCCGGGGTCGGCTCGGCGAGCCGTTCGCGGAACCAGTCGGTGAGCACGCCGTCCACCCGGACGGCCTCGGTGATCGGCGCGCGTGCGTCCGTGCCGGGCGCGGCGGCGAGCGTGTGGCCCATCCGGAAGGTGGCGGCCTCCACGGCCGGGGCGCCGCACCTGGTCAGGAGGTCGCGGAGCGCGGTCACCTCGACGGGCGGGACGATCCGGTCCCGGCCGCCGCCGATCAGCAGCAGCGCGGCGCCCGACCGGGCGATCAGTCCGGCGTGGGCGGAGAGGTCGAGGCGTTCGGCCAGTTCGTCCGCGGCGGGGCCCCAGGTGCGTTCCCGCCCGGCGCGCTTCTCCACCGACACGGCCACCCGCGCGGGCGACACGACCGGCGCGACGAGCGCGGCCGTGCTGACCTGCACGTTCTGTTGCGCGAGGGTGAGCAGCACGACCGCCGCGCCCACCGAGAACCCGGCCAGCGCCACCGGACCCGGCGGCACGCCCAGGTCGCGCCCCAGGTCGTCGAGGACGGCGGGCAGCAGGGCCGCGGCCTTCTCGACGGACGTGCCGAACGCCGTGACGCCCGCGTGCGTGAGGAATCCCTGGGAGTCGAGCCCGGTCGGGAGGGCGGCGGCCGGATCGTCCTGATGCGGCAGATCCAGGAACACGCGCCAGGTCGGGACCCCGGTCATCGGCAAGGCCGTCGCCATCGCGGCGGCCGTCCGGGGCGGGTCGAACCCGGGCCAGCTCAGGATCAGCCGCGTCGGCCCGTTCGCCCGCGCGTCCACGGCCGTGGGCGGCAGCGCGACGTACGTGAGCCCTGCGGCCGTCCCCCGAACCGGCCACATCGGCTCCGTCCGGGCGTCCACGATCGGTGATGTGGACGTGTCCGCCGCGGGCTCGGCGGACGGCCTTGTCGGGGTTCGCGGGGGTTCGGGGGAGGGTGGATGAGGATCGTGGCCGGCGGGGTGGGCGGTCATCGTCCTGCTCAGCTCCTCGCGGTCGCGGCGGTCGCCTGTGCGGACGGGAGGCGGCGCCCCTCCCGCGAGTCCGGAGTTCCCGAAGCTCATGTTTCCAGCGGACGGCGAATAATGCCCCCCAATCGGCACAGTCTGTTCCCGGAGGACAGCAAATTGTCACCTCGCATCACCGGCCCGGTGCTTCCCGGCGAGATTGAGACGCTGCTCACCAGGAAGGGTGGGACGGGTGGCCGGGGGAACAAGATAGGTCGCGTTTGCGTCCTAGTTGGAGACGGGTGGTGTCGGATCGCCCGCAGAGCATCCGGGAGGACGAGTGAAGGGGAAGCGAGGAACGGCGGCCGCGGGCCAGGCGTGGCAGATCTACAGCGAGACCCTCGAGGACGGTGCGCCCCGCTTCGGCGAGCGCGTCCGCGCGGTCCCGAGAATGCTCAAGTCGGTCATGCGCGGCGAGTACAAGGGCATGTCGTTCGGGTCGATCGGCCTGCTGACGCTCGGGCTCGTCTACATCATCTCGCCGATCGACGCGATCCCGGACATGCTGCCCATCGTCGGCGTCGTGGACGACACGGGCGTGGCGCTGTGGATGGCGACCGTCCTGATCCGCGCGGCGGGTGACTTCGTCTCCTGGGAGCGCGGCGGACGACCCCACGTCGTCGTCGGCGACATCGTCGACTGACCTGCGACAACGATCGATTCCGCGCGGCCCGGACGGGGTGATCCGCGCGGAGTGGGAGAGCCGACGGCCCAGGCCGTCGGCTCTTCGTTTTCGGCGGGATCAGGGGCGCTGGGAGCCGTCCAGGTCGGCGGCGAAGCCCGCGGCCACGGCGTGCATGACCGGGACGACCTCGAGGACGGCCTCGTGGGTCACCCGCGCGGACGGCCCGGACACGGAGAACGCGGTGAGCGTCGGCGCGCCCGGCAGGGGGACGGCCACGCAGCGGACGCCGATCTCCTGCTCCTCGTCGTCCACGGCGTAGCCGCGCTGGCGCACGCGCGCGAGTTCGTCCACCAGGGCGTTCGGGTCGGTGAAGGTGTTCGGGGTGCGGGCGGGCATGCCGGTGCGGCTGAGGATCTCCCGCACGCGCGCCTCGGGCAGCTGGGCGAGCAGCGCCTTCCCGACGCCCGTGCAGTGCGGCAGGACACGCCGTCCGACCTCGGTGAACATCCGCATCGAGTGGCGGGACGGCACCTGGGCGACGTAGACGACCGAGTCGCCCTCCAGGACGGCCATGTTCGCGGTCTCGCCGACCTCGTCCACCAGGCGCGCGAGCGCGGGGCGCGCCCACGTTCCGAGCAGCCGTCCCGCGCCGTCGCCGAGCCGGATCAGCCGGGGGCCGAGCGCGTACCGCTTGTTCGCCTCCTGGCGGACGTAGCCCTGGTTCACCAGCGTCCGCATCAGCCGGTAGATCGTCGGCATCGGCAGCCCGGACACCTCGGTCAGTTCCGACAGGGCCATCTCGCCGCCCGCGTCCGCCAGATGCTCCAGCAGCTCGAAGGCGCGTTCCAGGGACCGTACGGCCTCCGCCACCGCCATCTCCTCTCCACACGTGATCCGGCCCATCTTACGGAGAACCGATTTCACTGTGCGAAAGACGATCGGGTGGTTACGGTCCGTGCCTGAGTGGTTATAACAGCGAGGTGCCCCCCGGCGTGACCTGACCGGAACGCGTAGCGGAGAGGAAACGGCGATGGGGCACCAGGCGATGCGACGCCGCGGACCGAGGACACGGCGTGCACGGAGGTTCCGCCGCCTCGGCCTGGCAGTGCTCGGAGGCGTCCTCGCGGCTCCTGCGACCCTGGTCGTCCCGTCCGCCTCGGCGGTGAGCGGCCCGCCCGATCCGGTGGAGTCCGCCACTTCGTCCCCGATGGACCCGCAGGGCGCCGACGAGTCCACGCCGGGTCCCCTGGACTCGGAGACGCCCGGAACCTCGTCCGCGGATTCCGATTCGTCCTCGCCATCGGGTGAGGAGAACGTGCTGCCTGCGGGCGTCCGGCTGGACGCCACGGCGTCGCCGATGGGGGAGCGCCGTCGCGGTGCGGGACGCGTCCTCCTGTACCTCGTGAAGATCCGTCCGGTGGGCGGCGTGGCGCGCGACACCTCGGTCGCGCTGGCCGCGGAGCGCCCGCTGAGGTGGGCCGGACGAGCCTCCGGCTGCTCTCCCGGCCAGGACCGCGCCGAGCTGAGCTGCGCCCTGGGCGATCTCAGCGACCGCCGCGTGATCCCGATCGCGGTCCGCGTCCCCGGCGGCCTGGCCGCCCGGAGCGAGCGCCGTGCCATCGTGCCGCGCGTGGTGATCGTGGCGCGCGCGGGCAACGCGTCCGCGCAGACCGTCCTGTCCTTGACGCCGCGTCTGGACGGAACCAATTCCGGCCCGACCATAAAGGGGGAGAGCCAGCGGGTGCCGAACGCGCCGGCCCCTGGGAGCGCGGACGACTCCGCGCCCGGGCCGAGCGCCACCGAGGCGCCGGCCGGTGGCGCGACGACGACCGTCGTCCCGGCCGTGCCCGATCGGCCGGAGAGTTCTCCGGCCTCGCAGGCACCCAACTCCGCCGGCCAGCCGAGCGGTACGTCTCCGCAGGTCACAGCCCCGAACGGGGGCGGTGTTCCGCAGGCGGGCGGGCCCGGTGCCGTCGCTCCGCCCCTCGTCGGCGCGCAGAGCGTGAGGCCGCGCGGATCGCGCCCGCATGTCGGTGGTTCGCATGCCGGTGGTGGCCACAATGGTCGGCCGCGCGCCGTCGTCCCGGACGCCGGTGAGGTTCGGCCGCGTGCGTTGCGCGGGGGCGTTCCGCAGGTCGGTGGGATGGGGGCCGTGAGGCCGCCGTTCGCGGGTCCGCGTCTTAGGGGGCATCACGGGCGGCATAGCCGGTGGGTGCGCAAGGGGCGTGTCCCGGCTCTGTACGGGCCGCACACTGTGATGCCCCAGGGGCCGGGGGCCGCCATGCTGCAGGGGCCGGGGGCCGCCATGCCCCAGGGGCCGCAGGTCCAGATCCCGGGGCCGGGGACGCCGCCCGCGCTGGGGCCGCAGGCTCCGATGCCGCATGAGAACGTGAAGCCGCTCGTTCCGCAGGCGCCGTTCGGTCCGGCCGGGCCGCCCGCTCTGGGGGTGCCCACGCCATCGACTGCGCCGTCCGGGATTCCGATGCCGACGCCGCCGTCCCAGCAGGGCCCGATGGACATGCCGACGATCGGGGCCGGCGTCCCGCCGCAGGGCGGTGGGCTCCTGTCGACGATCAGGCCCGGGAACGGCCTCGGAGGGCCCGCGGCGCAGAACGACGTGCTGCCGGGGGCCGGGGACTCGCAGATGACGCTCGTCTCGCCGATCAGCGACATCAAGGACGCCCGGGACTGGGCCGTCGTGCTCGGGATCGTCCTGGTCGCCGAGATCGTGCTGCTGTGGGGAGTGGCGTGCCTGTCGCTCCTGCGGCGCCGGATGACTCTCAGCCGTCCCGGCGCGCCTTCGGACGACACGGGCGAGCGGGGTGTTCGGCCCCGCCTTCGCCGGTCCTGAACTGCGGAAACCGCGTCAAGGTGACCGGCCGGTTCGTCCGCGGGTGACATCGGCGTTGCGCACTTTTTGATTAGGCCTGCTTGTCACCGGAGTGACAAAGCCGGTCGGCGGTATGTGCGTCGAGGGTGATGCCCGTGGGGCTACCATCCGGTAGCTTCACGCTGCACGCTCCTTCGCCGCCACGACAACGCGACCGCCGGGACACCGGCGAACCGCCCGGCGGCGCGCACGTCCGCCGACGGCGTTCCGGCCCCGCGGCCGCCGTCCGGCCCATCCCCCCAGGAGTTGGATCCATGGCACTGGGCTCGCTGCTTCCCGAACTCGCGCCCGGAGGCTCCGGCCGGGTCCCGCTGATCGAGCGGGTGGCGCGCTGGGCGAGGGAGAAGCCGGACGCCCCGTCCTGGACGTTCGTGGAGTACTCGTCCGACCCGTCCGGGAACAGGACCACGCTGACCTGGGCGGAGACCGACCGGCGCGCGCGGGCCGTGGCGACCCGCCTGCGGCGGGCGGCGGAGCCGGGGGACCGGGTCGCGCTGCTGCTCCCGCAGACGCTCGACTACATGATGACGATGCTCGGCGCGATGTACGCGCGCGTCGTCGCCGTCCCGCTGTTCTCGCCCGACCTGCCCGGATACGCCGACCGGCTCATCGGCGCGTACGCCGACGCCGAGCCGGCCGTGATCGTCACCTCGCGCGGCTCGCTGCCGCAGGTGGAGCGGTTCCTCGCCGACCACGACGTGCCGCGGCCGAGGGAGATCGTGATCGCCGAGGACGTCGACGCGTCCCTGTCCGGCGCGTGGGCGGACGAGCCGATCGGCTTCGACGACCTCGCCTACCTGCAGTACACCTCCGGCTCGACGCGCCGTCCGGCCGGGGTGGAGATCACGCACGGGAACGTCACCGCGAACGCCAGCCAGATGTGGGCGGGCTGGGCGCCCGAGCGGCCCGATCCGGAGCTGGTCAGCTGGCTGCCGCTGTTCCACGACATGGGCCTGATCGCGACGATGGCGATGCCGCTGGTGTTCGGCGACCACGTGATCTACACCGACCCGATGGCGTTCATCATGAACCCGATGCGCTGGATGCGGCTGATCGCCGAGCGTCCGAACAAGAACGTCTACACGGCCGCGCCGAACTTCGCCTACGAGTACGTCGTCGCGCACGCGACCCCGCAGAAGCTGGAGGGGCTGGACCTGTCCGGCCTCGTGACCTGCCTGAACGGCGCCGAGCCGATCCGTCCGGCGACGCTCACGGCGTTCGCGGACAAGCTCGCGCCCGCCGGGCTGCGGCGGGGCGCGCAGGCCCCCGGCTACGGCCTGGCCGAGGCGACCGTGTTCGTGTGCGCCGCGGCCGGGGACGCCCCGCCGAAGGTGATCACCGTCGACCGGGAGGCGCTCACGCGGGGACGGGCCGTCCAGGTCGCCGAGGGCGCGGCGAACGCCAACCCGCTCGTCTCCTGCGGATACCCCGTCGGGCAGGTCGTCGCGATCGTCGACCCGGAGACCCGCCGCGAGCTGCCGGACGGCGAGGTCGGCGAGATCTGGGTGCACGGACCGAACACCTCGCCCGGCTACTGGCGCAACTCCGAGCGCAGCCAGGAGACCTTCGGCGGACGCCTCGCCGAGCCCGGCGGCCTGCCCGAGGGCCCCTGGACGAGGACCGGCGACTACGGCATCGCGCACGAGGGCGAGCTGTACGTCACCGGCCGCATCAAGGACCTCATCATCGTGGACGGCCGCAACCACTACCCGCAGGACGTCGAGCTCACCACCGAGGAGGCGCACCCGGCGGTCCGCGCCGACCATGTCGCCGCGTTCGCGGTGCCGGGCGGCGAGACCGAGCTGCTGGTGGTCGTCGCCGAGCGGAACCGGCGGGTGCCGCTCGCCCGGCTCGACCTCGCCGAGGTCGAGAACGCGGTGCGCGGCGCGGTCAACGTCGAGCACGAGATGAGCGTCCACGAGTTCCTGCTGATCGAGCCGGGTGGCGTGTCGCGCACCTCGTCCGGCAAGATCGCCCGAGCCGCCACCCGGCAGCGGTACCTCGCCGGGGAGCTGGCCACCACCGAGGCCAGGCTCGCCACGCGGGCGGCCGCGGGCCGATAGCGTCCCCGGAACCGGGGACGCACGAGGAGACTTCAGGAGGGTCATGCTCGGGGGGCTGGGCCGTCTCATCCAACGGCAGCGCTGGACCAGCCTCGTCCTGATCCTGCTGATCACGGTGTTCGCGGCGCTCTGGGGCGCGGGCGTGCTGTCGAAGTTCAAGCAGGGCGGGTTCGAGGATCCCAAGGCGTCCTCGACGACCGTCGCCAAGCTGGGCTCGACCTATTTCGGCAGCACCAACCCCGACGTGCTCGTCCTGTACAAGAGCGACACGATGACCGTGGACGACCCGCGCTACCAGGCGGCGGTGCTCTCCACGGTCGCGCGGCTGCCGAAGGCGAACGTCAGCCAGATCATCTCCTACTGGTCGTTCGAGAAGAGGTCGGACGCCGACAACCTCACCTCGCGCGACCGGCACGAGACGATCGTCTCGCTGAAGATGGCCGGGACGAGCGACACCAGGCGCGGCGAGAACTACCTCGAGGTCAAGGACCACCTCAAGGCGCCCGGCCTCGACACCCGGCTCGGCGGCGCGTTCCCGCTCGGCACCGAGTTCGGCACCCAGGTCGTCACGGACATCGTGCACGCCGAGACGATCACCGCGATCCCGCTGTTCGTCCTGCTCGTGCTGCTGTTCGGCGCGGTCACCGCGTCGCTGCTGCCGCTGGTCGTCGCGATGTTCTCGATCCTCGGCGGCCTGGCCGTCCTGCACCTGGTGACCTACGTCGCGGACGTCACGTCGATGGCGCTGGAAGTCGTCACGATGATGGGCGTCGGCCTCGCCATCGACTACTCGCTGTTCGTGGTGAGCCGGTTCCGCGAGGAGATGGAGCACGGGCAGCTCGCCGCCGGCCTGCCGCCCGGGAAACCCTGGACGCAGGGCGCGACGCGGGCCGACCGGCGGGCGGCGAAGCAGGCGCACCGGGCGCTGCCGCGAGACGAACGGCGGACCGCCCGCAAGGAGTACAAGAGCGCGCTCAAGCCGGTCGTGCGCGGCGCGCTCGGCCGGACGCTCGCCACCGCCGGACGGACGATCATGGTGTCCGGCGTGACCGTCTCCGCCGCGCTCGGCGGGCTGCTGCTGTTCCCGCAGATGTTCCTGCGGACGATCGGCCTCGCCGGGATCGCGACCGTGATGGTCGCGGTGTTCGGCGCGACCGTCCTGCTGCCGACGCTGCTCGCGCTGCTCGGCCCGAAGGTCGAGTTCGGGCGGATGCCGTGGCGGCGGCCGAGCGCCCGCCGCGACCCGGACAGCGGCTTCTGGTTCCGGCTCGGCAGCAGCGTCATGCGGCGTCCGCTGCCGTACTTCGCGGCCGTCGTGGTGATCCTGGGCGTGATGTTCGGGCCGTTCCTGCACGTCCAGTTCGGGGCGGTGGACGCGCGCGTGCTGCCGAAGGACAGCCCGTCCCGCGGGGTGCTCCAGACCGTCCAGAGCCACTTCCCGAACCAGACGGCCGAGCCGATCGACGTCGTCCTGTCCGGGGACCTCGTCCCGCGGCACTGGGCGCCGTCGAAGAAGGGCGACAACATCCCGCCCTTCCTGGAGGACTTCCGCAAGCGGCTCGCCGCGATGCCGGGCGTCACGGACGCCAAGTTCACCGGCTACGCGGGCGACTACCCCGGTGTCCGGATCTCGGTCACGCACAAGTACCAGCCGATGGACGAGCACGCCCAGCGGCTCGTGAAGGACATCCGGCACCTGACCCTGGCCAAGGACGGCGTGCCGATGCGCATCGACGTCGGCGGCAGCACCGCGGGCCAGATGGACCTGATGTCCAGCCTCGTGCGCACCCTGCCGAAGATGGCGCTGTTCGTCGGCGCCGCGACGTTCCTGCTGCTGTTCATGTTCTTCGGCTCGATCGTGCTGCCGCTCAAGGCGATCGTGATGAACGTGCTGTCCATCGGGGCGTCGTTCGGCGCGATCGTGTGGGGCTTCCAGTACGGGCACCTCGCGGGCGTCCTGGACTTCACCCCGACGGGCAGCGTCGAGGCGACCTCGATGATCCTCATCCTGTCCGTCGTGTTCGGCCTGTCGATGGACTACGAGGTCTTCCTGCTCTCCCGGATCCGCGAGGAGTGGGACCGCACCCACGACAACCGCACCGCCGTCACGCGCGGCATGCAGCACACCGGGTCGATCATCACCAGTGCCGCGCTGCTGTTCCTCGTGGTCATCGCCGGGTTCTCGATGGCCGGGATCACCGTGGTCAAGCTGATCGGCGTCGGCATGTTCGTCGCCGTCGTCGTGGACGCGGTGCTCGTCCGGTCGATCCTCGTCCCGGCGACGATGCGGTTCATGGGACGGGCGAACTGGTGGCTGCCGGGCTTCCTCGCCGGGCTGCACGCCGCCCTTGACCTGCGGGAACGGGACGAGCCGCCGGGAGCGCCGCTTGGCACGGCCGCCGCCTCGCGGCCCGAGGCCGCGATCGCGGTCGACTGGAAGAGCACGCCGACTCCCGCCGCGCAGCAGCCCGCGGCGGTCGTGCAGGAGCTCGCGGCGGTCGTGCAGGAGGCCGCGTCGGCCGCGCAGGAGGCCACGCCTCCGGTGCCGCGCCCGGGCACGTCGGAGGCGGCGCCGGACGCGTCCGCGGAAGGCCCCTGGCGGCCCTGGGCGGACGGGCGGCCGGAACCGGGAATCGCTCGTTCGGCCGACACAAAGCGTGAGATAGTGCCCAACCACGATGGTTCGGGCTGGAGCTGGAACACCGTCAAGGAGAACGATGAGTCGTAAGCCGCGTCGCCCTCTCTCCCGCACGATGGCGACGGTGGCCGGGGCCGCCGTCGCAGCCGGTGCGCTTCCCCTGCTCGGCGCGGCCGGGACGGCCGAGGCTGCGACCTTCAAGAAGGCCGACGACGGCGCGTCCATCGCCTCGTACAAGTGGCTGAACACGGGCAAGACCGCCTTCGACTTCACCGTGAGCTCGCCCGCGCTCGGCGCCAAGCGGAACGTCCGCGTGCTGCTGCCGAAGGGCTACAAGTTCTCGTCCACGAAGGCGTGGCCGGTCGTCTACGCCTTCCACGGCGGCAACGACACCTACGTGTCGTGGACGCGTAGTTCCGACATCCAGAGCGTCGCGTCCAAGTGGGGCGTCATCGTGGTGATGCCGGAGGGCGCGAACGGCTCCTACACGAACTGGTTCAACTACGGGAAGGGCGGCACCCCGCGCTGGGAGGACTTCCACATGCGGGAGGTCCGGCAGCTCGTCGAGCGGAACTACCACGCGGGCGCGTCGCGCGCGGTCATGGGCATCTCGTCCGGGGCGCAGGGCGCGTGCACCTACGCCGGACGGTACCCCGGCGAGTTCAAGTTCGCGGCGTGCTTCAGCGGCATCCTGTCGATGAACCTGCCCGGCATCCCGGCGCTGCTCATGTACACCAACACCCGGGAGGGCACCGACCCGTACGCGATCTGGGGCATTCCGCGCATCAACCAGGCGAACTGGGACGCGCACGACCCGGTGAAGCTGCTGTCCAAGGTGCGCGGGACGAAGTTCTACGTTTCGGCGGGCGACGGCTCGCCCGGACCGTTTGACAAGCCGGGCACCGCGCCGTGGGACCTCGGCTACCTCAGCGAGAAGGCCGTCAACCCGACCGTCCAAGACTTCGCGAACCAGGCACGGAAGCTGCACATCCCGATCACGTCGCACATGTACGGGCCGGGACGCCACTCGTGGCCTTACTGGAAGCGCGAGATGCACTCCGCGTGGCCGCAGATCATGCAGTCCATCGGGGCCAAGCCCGTCGCCTGACCTGGGGTCCGGTTCGTCCGCGCGTCTCGGGGGAGCGTGCCTTCGCGTTCGGCAAGTAGGGTGGACGCGACGGCTCGTGAGCGGAGGAGCGCGCGGACGCCATGTTGGGGCTCCCGGAAACACCACTGCCCGGCACCCGGTCGGCACTGGAACCGGGCCGGGCCATCAAGCCCGGACGCCACGGGCTCCCGCCGGAGACGGTGGCGGCCATCCAGCGTGACCGGCTGATCGACGCGTTCGTCCAGGTCGTCGCCGAGCGCGGCTACGCGGGGGCCACGATCGGCCGGATCACCGACGCCGCGGGCGTCACCAAGAAGACGTTCTACACGCACTTCACCGAACTGGACGACTGCTTCCTCGCCGCCTACGAAGGCGGCACGGAGATCGTCCTGGAGGGCATGGCGGCCGCGTTCGCCGCCGAGCGCGGCTGGCCCGAGGGCATCCGCGCCGCGCTCCGGACCGTCCTGCGCATGCTGGCGGACGCCCCGCCGTTCGCGCGCATGGCGATGGTCGAGGTGAACGCGGCGGGCCCGCGCGTCCGGCGCGCGCGGATCGAGTGCATGGAACGCTTCCGCGCGTTCTTCGCCGGTCCCGGCGAGGTGTCGGTGCCGACCGTGGTGGCGGACGCCGTCGTCGGCGGCGTCTACAGCGCCATCTACGTCCAGATCGACAAGGGCGAGACGACCGATCTGCCCGAACTGCTGCCCCAGCTCACCTACTTCGCGTTGATGCCGCTCATCGGACGCCGCGCCGCCGCCCGCTACCTGGAGGCGGCTCCCGAGGTCGCGAAGTAGCCGAGCGCGAACGCGGCGAGCGCGGGAGCGAGGTCGGGGAGTTCCCGCGTCCGGCCCGCGGCGACGCTCGCGTAGACCGTCCCGTAGAGGCCGCCGATGATCGCGTCCCGGACGACGTCCGGCAGCACCCCGGCGCCGGGGCACCGGAGCACCGCGCGCAGGCCGCTGAGGAACCGGACCCGCTCGCGGCGGACGCGCGGACCGGCCGAGCTGACGTCCAGGACGCAGGCGTGCGCGTGCTCGGGGGACGCGGCGATCATCGCGAGCACGGTGGCGAGCGCGGCGGAGAACCCGGCGCGCCAGTCGGATCCGGCCGCCCGGAACGCCGCGTCCGCGCGCGTCCGCAACAGGCCGGTGGAGTGCCGGTACAGCGCGACGAAGCAGTCGTCCAGGTCGGTGAACCGGGCGTGGAAGGCCGCCTCGCTCAGCCCGGCGGCGGCGGCCACGTCGCGGGGGCTCGTCCGGGAGTAGCCGCGCGCGGCCACGGTGCGCGCGAAGGCGCCGAGGAGTAGCTCGTGTTCGTGTTCGTGATCGGGTGTCGTCATCGAGGGCTCCGCTTCGGACCGCCGCTCCCCGGCGTCCGGATCCGGACGCCTTCCTGACTCAGGTTGACATGAAACACCACTTGGTTTCTAGTGGCTCTCAGAACAGCCGCATCCGGCCGGTGCATCCACCCCACCCGTCCCGAGAGAGGACGCAGCACATGCCTTCGCGGATCATCAGCACGGCCCTGGCCACCGCAGCCGCCACCACGGGCCTCGTCGGCCTCGCCGTTGCCCCGGCCTCCGCCGCCGGCGGCATCTCCCCGGTCAGCACTCACATCACGGCCACCAGCACCAACGTCAAGTTCGCCGGATCCCTGGGCGGGCTGTTCAACTTCTCGGTCACCTGCGCCACGGCGACCGTCCAGTTCGACACCCCGGCCTCGGGCTACGGCCCGGTGAACCTGAACCCGGCCACGCCGGGCAACCCCAGCTTCATCAACTGCAAGGACAACTTCGGCGGAACCGCGACCATCACGCCGCACGGCGTCTGGACGATCTCCGCCACCGGTGGGACCTCGCCCACCGTCACCGTCACCATCCCCACCGGAGGGGCGACCTTCACCACCTCCACGCTGCCGGGCTGCACGGTCACCGCCGCGCCGTCCGCGCCGGCGCCGATCAGCGGTCCGTACACCAACCCGCCGACCGCCTCGATGGCCCTCAGCGCCTCGGTGCCCTTCTCCGGGGTCGGCTGCGGTTCCCTCAGTCCGACCGGAAGCGTGACCGGCACCTTCACTACGAGCCCGGCGGTCACCATCACCTGACCCTCGCCTGAACGGGCCGTCCGGCGACCCCGGGCGGCCCGTCCTGCCTTCCGGCATGACAAGCGGCGCCTCCGTGCCATCGGTCCGGCGCCCTCACATCATCTGCTCTTGGAGAGGACACGGGGCATGGCTTCGCGGATCGCTGGTTTCACTATGGCCGTCACCGCCGCCACGGCCGGGACGGTCGCCCTCGCGGCCGGGCCGGCCTTCGCCGGAGGCGGCATCACCCCTTCCAATACCGCGGTCGTGGCGGTGAGTGCCGGTACCACCTTCGAAGCCTCGATGTCGTCCCTCCCGTTCACGATGAGCTGTTCAGTGGCGTCCATGGCGTTCACCACCCCGGGCTCGGGCTACGGCCCGGTCGACATGTCCCTTCCGACCTTCGGCACCAGTACGGCGCCGTGTAAGGACAACTACGGCGGCATCGTGACCGTGACGGCCAGCGGCGCGTGGACTCTGACCGCCGCTCCCGGTGTGCCGGCCACGGTCTCAGTGACCATCCCGCAGGGTGGGCTGGACATCCGGACGTCGACTCTCCAGGCGTGCTGGTTCACCGTCGCCCCGAAGGGGCCGGTGACGATATCCGGCGTCCTCGCCAATGGTCAGATCAGCTTCAAAAATGTCCCGCTGCCCATCTCCAACTCCTGTGCCTCGTCGTTCGGCTCGACCATCACCTTGTCCGGCGGCTACACCACGAGTCCCGCGATCGGCGTTTCGTGAGCCATTCCAGGCAGGGCCGCCCGCCGGTCCGGGGGCCTTGTGTCTGTCTCGGCGGGGCGGACGTGGTGGGGCGGGTGCGGTTGACAGCGGGGTGCGGAATGGCCGGTTGAGGTCGCTGTGCGGTGAATGTCTTGACCTGAGACACCCCCAGGTTTCTATTGGGGCCCACGGATCTTGACTGAAGGAGGCGATGGCATGCGCCGTCGACGCAATCGCGCCGCGGCCGTGGCGCTCACGGCCGTCCTCGGCACGGCCCCCGTGGCCCTGCCGTCCGCCGCCCACGCGGCGGACCCGACCGAGTTCGGGCTCTCCATCCCGGACGTCACGCCGACCGGAATCGCGGCGGCGAGCGGTGGCGGCGCCTGGTTCACCGAGACCCAGGGGGGCATCGGCCGGGTCGACGCGAACGGGAAGATCACCGAGTACCCGGTTCCGAGGAACTCGGCCAAGGGCACCGGGTTCCCGGACGCGATCGCCACCGCCTCCGACGGCGCGGTGTGGTTCACCGACGTGTCCGGCCAGGTGCCGAGGGTCGGACGGGTCGACCCGTCGACCGGCGCGGTGTCGACGTTCGAGCCGTCCGCGGACGCGCTCCCGAACGCGAGCATCAGCGGGATCGCGGCGGGCGCGAACGGCGCCATGTGGTTCGCGACCGGGTACAACGGGTCGATCGTGAAGATCACGGCCTCGGGTTCGGCGGGCGTCCTCACGACCTTCGCCACCGGCCTCACCCCGTACTCGGTGACCGTCGGTCCCGACCAGGCCGTGTGGTTCACCTCGCAGGACGGCCAGATCGGACGGCTCGACCCGGCGACCGGCGCGGTCACCACCTACGCCCCGCCCGGCGCGGTGGGCGGAGCCCCCTCGCTCGGCGAGATCACCTCGGGCGGCGGCAAGGTCTGGTTCACCGAGCCGGGCAACGGCAAGATCGGCTCGGTGGACCCGGCGTCCGGGCAGATCACCGAGTACGCCGTGCCGACCAGCGGCGCGCGCCCGACCGGCCTGACGGTGCGTCCGGACGGTTCGGTCTGGTTCACCGAATCGTCCTCGTCCAACATCGGCATGCTCGACCCGACCAGCGGCCAGATCAGTGAGTACCCGCTGCCCGCCACCCTCTCGGACCCGTTCCGGCTGACGAACGGGGCGGACGGCAAGATCTGGTACACCGCGCCCGGCCGGGGCCGGGTCGGCTACGTGGATCCGGCCGACCCGCCGTCCGGCTTCCCGCACTCGGCGACGCCCGGGTACGGTCCGGGCTTCCCGACCATGGTCTCGGCGACCCAGAACCGCTGCCCGAGCAGCAGCCTCTGCATCTCGCAGGTCACCACGGGCGGCAACACGAAGATCGGGTCGTTCGCGCTGGCCCTGCCTCCCGCGGCGATCCGGATCACCGGGTACATCGGCGCCCCCGACTCGACCGGCAACCCCGTGCTGAACCCGCCGGTGAGCGGCAAGCAGTTCGAAGGCACGCCGGTGGACGTGCCGGGTGGCATGATCGGTCAGCTGCCGCTGATCGGCCCGATCCTCGGCAAGAGCCCGGCGGCGATGTGGGCGGTCAACAAGCTCACCGTGAGCCAGACCCTCGCCGGGCCGGTTCACGTCCTGCAGGTCCCCGGCGGGTTCGGCGCGGACACCAGCATCAACATCCACCTCAACAACGACCTGCTCGGCGCGAACTGCGTGATCGGCCCGGTGCACGCCACGCTCTCCCCGACCTTCACCGGCGGCAGCTTCCTCAACGACCCGCAGCTCGGCTGGGCGGGCGGCCAGATGGAGATCAACGCGCCGATCGCCATCCCCAAGGCGCACGGCTGCGGCCCGTTCAGCATCCTGGACGGCGTCATCAACCAGATGATGGGCCTGCCCTCGCCGGCGGCGAACAACAGCATGAACCTCACCGGCATCCTCACCTTCGGCATCGGCAGCAACGCCTCCAACGTGCCGGACTCGTTGAAGGCCAGCCCGTCCAACCCGACGGTCGCCAAGCTCCGCGCCGCGCTCCAGGCCCAGACCAAGAAGCGCGCCGCCAAGCCCGCGGCCCACATCGCCAAGAAGCACACCTACAAGCTCAAGGCCCGCCACTGACCCAACGTGGCTTCTAGCCTGAGCGAGGGACCAGCCTGCGAATCCCAGGCTGGTCCCTCGCTATGAGGCGGCAGACAGAGAGAGGTCGAACGGGTCGGCGAGCGGCTCGTCCAGCGCGACCTCGATCCAGACCCTGTGCCCGAGCGCCGGGCTGCCTTCGACCCCCATCCGCTGGACCAGCTGCGACACCGTGTACAGGCCGCGTCCGCTCGTGGCGAGCAGGTCCACCGGTTCCAGGACGGTCGGGACGCCCCGTCCGCCGTTGTCGACCACCGCGATGTAGGCGGGATCGTCGTACACCAGCTCAAGACCGAACCAGCCTCCGTCCTCGCAGGTGCGCGTGTGCCGGATCGTGTTCGCGGTCAGCTCGGCGACCGCGAACTCCACCACGTCCATGCATCCCGTTCCGGCGAACATCTGTGCGGCGAAGTCCCGCGCGGCCACCGCCTCCTCCGGACGTCCGGCGAACGTGCGCCGCCACCGCATCTCGTCCGGCCCCCACAGCCACTCGCCCGCCGATCCCCTTCGAACGCTCGCCATCATGCGTCCGGGGTGTGCTCGGCGTGCTTGCCCTTGAGCCACACGAGCACCGACTGAAGATCGTCGGATTCGGCGATCCACTCGCCGCCGTCGCCGTAGAACCACGTCCTGCCATCATCGCCCGCTCGCGTTCCGTGGAAAACGCGGGACGGAGCGCGGCGTCCACGATCGAGCCGGACGTAGAAGTTCCGTCCGTTGTCGCAGGTGCTGATCTCGACGGGCAGCCGGTGAGCGCTCGCCGCGCCGTGCAGCACGACCAGCCGCGGATCCGGTTCGCCGTGAAGGCCGACCAGCGGCGCATTGGATAGCGGATCGTTCGGTCGATCGAGACTGGCCATGGGAAATCTCCGTCCTCGAAAACGCGGAAACCACCCTCAGAGTCTGTGACGGTGTGCCTACGCTCGGCTACGAAGCACAGCAAGGACCGCAGCAAGCGATGCCCGGTGATTCCCAAGCCAGGGCGTCTCTGCCGACTCCCCGGAGGTCACGACGTGCCGAGACGAAGCCCGCCGATCCAGCCCCACGACCTGCCCACCTTCTTCGCCGCGCAGCTCCGGAAACGTCGCAGCAAGGCCGGACTGTCCATGGACGCCCTCGGCGACGAGATGGGCTACACGGGCACCTGGATCTGGCAAGTGGAGAACTGCGCCGAGAAGCCGTCCCGCAAGTTCGGAACGGACTGTGACACGTACTGGCAGACGGACGAATGGTTCGAGGACTTGGCCAAAGCCATCGAACGGCCCGGCGAGCCTGCTCCGGCCCCGGTTCCCGGCTTCGACGAGTTCCAGGCACGGGAGCTTCAGGCTTCCTCAATCCGCAGGTGGGAGGCCGATCTGATCGCGGGTCTTCTCCAGACCGAAGATTATGCGCGGGCGGTTTGTACCTCCGCCCAGCGCACGGCCGCGCAGACCGACGCCATGGTGCGGGGACGCATGGAACGCCAGGCGGCAGTCCTCGACCGCGACAATCCGCCGCGCCTGTGGGTCGTCCAGGACGAGCACGCTCTTCGCTCGGCGGTCGCGCCGCTCGAAGTGATGCGCGCTCAGTGGCAGCACCTCATCGAGCTTGCCAGCCGTCCTCGGGTGCACCTCCAGGTCGTTCCGGACGGCATCGGCTACCACGAGGGAAAGGAAGGCTCGTTCACAGTCCTGAACTTCGAGCACGGCACACACGACGTCGCCTACATGGAAGCGGGCGGCCATGGCCAGTTGCTTGAGGAGGTGGAAACGGTAGCCTCCTATGCGGAACGGTTGGAGTTGATCAGGAACGTCGCGCTGACGACGTCAGCGACGATCGAGCTGGTCACGGCCCTTTGGGAGAGCAGCCAGTGAACACCGACCCCACTCGCACCACGTGGCGTAAGAGCACCTACAGCGGCGGCAGCGGCGGAGAGTGCGTCGAAGTCGCCGACCTGGCACCCGTCATCGGCGTCCGCGACTCGAAAGACCCTCACGGTCCGCATCTGACCCTCGGTCCGGCGCAGTTCGACACACTCATCGATGTTCTGAAATCCGGCCGGTTCGACCGATAGCGGTCAGCCGGTCATCGCCAGGCAGCGACCCAGGTCACCATCAGATCTGGAGGGCAGTCGATGAACATGGATCCAGCTCGTGCAACCTGGCGTAGGAGCAGCTACAGCGGCGGCAGTGGCGGGCAGTGCGTCGAGGTCGCGGACTTGCACGCCATCTGGCGTAAGAGCAGCCACAGCGGTGGTAGCGGCGGAGACTGCGTCGAGATCGCCGACTTGGCGGCCGCTATTGGCGTTCGTGACTCCAAGGACCCCGGTGGTCCGGTCCTGGTGGTCTCCCGGGGCGAGGCGGTTGAACTGATGAATCGCGTCCGGCGTCGTGGTGGGCGAGTCTAGGGTCGTGGGATGAGCAACCTGTGGCGCTGCTACACCTGGCAGGGACCGGTGGACTCGGGACGGGGCGACGCCGAATCGGTGGAGGACTGGAACAGTCCTGAGGGCGCGGTGGAGTTCCTGCGCGGACACCTGTCGGCGCAGGGCGACTACTCCAGCGATGCGCTCGTCGACGCCCTGACCGAGCTTCGCCAGGGTGCTCCGGTGAGGTTGCACCGCGGCCTCAACAACGGGGACACCCTTCATCTGGAAGTGGTCCCGGAGACCGTCTGACCGCTCGTCGTTGGCCCCGTCGCGTTCGCGCGGCGGGGCCGCTTGGTTTGTGGGGGTGACGTTTCACAGCTCGGCTTGGGCGCGAGGGGCGACGGCGGCCTCAACGTCATGGGGCTGCCTGGTGGTGTGTGGCTACAGGTGGTCTAGGAGTTCGACGGCTCGGTCGACGCCGTTCTCGGCGCGGAGGCGGGCGCCCAGGTCGGCGGCGCGGGTGCTCATTGTTTCGCTGGTTGTTGCTTTGCGGATGGCGGCGGCGAGGTTCGGGGCGGTCAGGGTTTTGAAGGGGACGGGGCTTGGGCCTGCGCCCAAGGCGGTTACTCGGTCGGCCCAGTAGGGCTGGTCGCCGAAGAACGGGGTGATGACGGACGGGACGCCTGCGCGGAGGCCGGCGGCCGTCGTGCCTGCGCCGCCGTGGTGGACGACGGCGGCCGTGCGGGGGAAGAGCCAGGTGTGCGGGACGTCCTGGACGGCCAGGATGTCGTCGTCCGAGGTCGCCGGGTCGCCCTGGACGATCCCGCGGACGCCTGCCAGGCGGAGGGCGGTCCGGACCGTGAGGTCGGTCAGGCGGGCATCCTTCGGGACCATGCTGCCGAAGCCGGCGTAGACGGGCGGCGGGCCGTCGGCGAGGAAGGCGGCCAGGTCGTCCGGTGGGGTGAAGCCCGGGTCGTCCAGCGTCCAGTAGCCGGTGAGGTGGACGTGGGCGGGCCAGTCCGGCGGGCGGGGGACGACGTGTTCGCTGAAGCAGGCCAGGACGAGGGGTTCGTCGCGGGGTGCGCCTCGGAGGGGGAGCGGGGGCAACCCCAGGGACTCGCGGCGCCAGGGGTTGAGGAACGGGCGGGAGAGCTGCCAGGCGATCTGGTCGACGGCCGTGAAGCTCGCGCGGTTGCCGGGGCCGCCGAGGGAGCGCGGGACGAAGGGGTGCGGGAACGCGCCGGTCGGGTGGCTCGGCTGGAAGTGGATCAGGGCCCACGGGACGTTCAGGTGCTCGCCGATGTGGCGGGGGAGCAGGCCGAGCGTGGGGCCGAGGAGGAGGTCGGCGTCCTTGGATCCGGCGAGGCACTCGTCCAGGAGGCGGCGGGCGGCGGGGCCGAGGATGCGGCGGAATCCGGTCAGGAAGCGGACCGGGTTGCGGCCGCCCGCGAGGAGTTCCTGGCCCGCGTCCGAGGTGAGGATCTCGGTGGGGTCGACGGTCAGGGGCGCGAGGTCGAGGCCGGCGGAGTGCGCGAGGGGCGCGTAGCGGGCGCTGGCGACGAGGCGGACCCGGTCGCCGCGGGCGGCGAGGGCGCGGCCGAGGGCGACGCACGGCTGGATGTCGCCGCGGGAACCGGCGGCGAAGATGACGATCGTCCGGGGCATCGGTGTCTCCTACCAGGCGTCGCCGCGGGGGATGCGGTGCGGCCCGGTCGCGGTCGCCTCGCCTTCCTCGGGATCGTACGGGCGGTACCAGCCCTCGGGGGGAGGGGGGAAGCCGCGGCGGACGTTCTCGTCCAGGTAGGAGTGCAGCGCGGAGTGACCGCGTCGTGGAGCGGTCTCGTGTCCGAGGCGTGATGGGTTGCCTGCCGCGACCAGCACGTCCTCCTGGACGGGCGCGGACGCCGACTCCCGCAGTTCGTGCTTGCGCGGGAGCGTGGTGGCGCTGATCAGGCCGCCGACCGCGACGAGGGCCGCGCCGAGGAGCAGGCCGGACGAGATGCCGTGGCGGAAGCGTTCCATCGCCGCGGCCGACGCGTGTCCGGGCAGGTCGTGGATCAGGACGCCGACGATCGCGATGCCGAACGCGCCGGACGCCTCGCGGATCACGTTGAGGATGCCGCTGGCGACGCCGGTCCGCTCGTCCGGGATGGCCTTGAGGACGTACATCGCGAGCGGCATGACCAGCGCGGACCCGGCGCCGACGGTCAGGACGCCGGGGAGCAGGTCGGTGTAGCCGTCGCCGCGCCGGATGAGCGAGAACCAGGACATGCCGAGCGCCATCAGGCCCATGCCGGCGCCGATCGTGATCCTCGGGCCGGCGCGTCCGGCGAGCCAGAACGCGACCGGGGTCAGCCCCACGATGACGAACGCGGCGGGCAGCAGGACCAGGGACGACTCGAGCGCCGTGAAGCCCAGGTAGTCCTGCATGAAGGTGGCCGAGTAGAACAGCAGGGCCGTGAAGCCCATGCCCTGGAGCATCTGGGACAGCAGCCCGCCGACGAACACCCGGTTCCGGAAGAAGCCGAGGCTGATCATCGGGTCGGGCGCCCACCGCTCGACCATGACGAAGCAGGCGGACGCGACGACGGCGAGCGCGAACACGCCCAGCACGGGACGGGCCGCCCAGCCGTCCCGCTGGACGGCCTCCAGCCCGTAGACCAGCGCGAACAGCGCCGTCGCGGAGATCAGGACGCCCGGCATGTCCACCCGGGCGTTCGCGTTCTCGGCCTTGGACGTCAGCACCACCGCGCCGAGCACGATCACCAGGATGCCCGGGACGATGTTGACGAGGAAGATCCAGTTCCACGACCAGTAGGTCACGATGGACGCGCCGATCGGGCCGCCGAGGGCGGTCGCCGAGCCGCCCGCCGCGACCCAGACGATCGTGCCGAGCGACCGCTGCCTGTCGGTGCGTCCGACGGTGACCATGACGAGGGTCGCGGGGAGCGCGAGCGCGGCGCCCGCGCCCTGCAGGACGCGCGCGAGGATGAGGATCCCGGCGTCCGGGGCGAAGCCGCAGACCGCGGACGCGGCCGTGAAGATCGCCATGCCGGTGGTGAAGCCGACCCGGCAGCCGTAGATGTCGGTGATCCGGCCCCCGGCGACCATCAGGCACGAGAACATCAGCATGTAGCCGGTCGTGACCCACTCGGCGGCCGATCCGGACATTCCCAGGTCGCGGCGGATCGTCGGGATCGCCTGGATGACCACCGTGTTGTCCATGGTGGTCACGAAGGCGCTGACGGTGACGACGAGCAGTGCCCACCGGTATCGTCCTCGGGTCACGTCGGCCGCCGCTTCCCCCCGTTGAGCGTGAGTGGTATTGGTGCCCAACTATCCCATCTGCCCACTTTGCTTGCCAGTGGGTCTTGTCATCGGCGTGACAAGTGGCCACTGAGAAAAGTGGCCTGTGTGCGCATCGTGAGCCGGTCAAAGTAGGACATCGTGGACCTCCTTCCGTGCCGCACGAACGATCCCGCGTTATTGGGGGAACCCCGCAGATGCACTCCCGTGAGGGAATCGGCGAGGACGCGATCCGCCGGTACCTGGTCGAGCAGATCGCGCTCCGCTCCCACGTCGAGCCCTCCGAGGTGGATCCCGACCGTCCGCTGGAGGAGTTCGGGCTCGCCTCGCGTGACGCGGTCGCGGTCGCGGGGGAGCTGGAGCAGCTGCTCGGCCGCGCGCTGCCCGCGACCCTCGTCTGGGAGCACCCCACGATCAACCGGCTGTCCGCCGCGCTCGCCGGACGCGCCGAGACGCCGGTCCCCGCGCCCGCCGTGGCGGTCCGCGCGGACGAGCCGATCGCGGTGGTCGGCGTCGGCCTGCGGATGCCGGGCGGCGACCGCGACCTGACCGGCGCGGACGACTTCTGGCGGTTCCTCCTCGGACGCGGCGACGCCGTCCGCGAGGTCCCGGACGGCCGCTGGGACCCGTTCGACGACGGATCCCCCGAGGTCGCGGACCTGCTCGCCCGGACGACCCGGCTCGGCGGCTTCCTCTCCGACATCGCCGGTTTCGACGCCGGGTTCTTCGGGATCACCCCGCGCGAGGCCGCCGTCATGGACCCGCAGCAGCGGCTCGTCCTGGAGGTGGCCTGGGAGGCGTTCGAGCACGCGGGCCTCGCGCCCGCCGCGCTGCGCGGCACCCGGACGGGCGTGTTCGTCGGCGTCTCCGCGCCCGAGTACGCGGCGTTCACGGCCTCTGACCTGGCGTCCCTGGAGCCGTTCACGGCGACCGGCGCGGCCCTCAGCGTGATCGCCGGGCGCCTGTCGTACCTGCTGGACCTGCGCGGGCCGTCCATGATCGTGGACACGGCGTGCTCGTCCTCGCTGGTCAGCGCGCACCTGGCCGTCCAGGCGCTGCGGACCGGCGAGGCGGACGTGGCGCTCGCGTCCGGCGTGAACGTGCTGCTCTCGCCGACCGTCACGATGACCTTCGACCTCGCGGGCGGGACGGCGTCCGACGGGCGCTGCAAGGCGTTCGACGCGAGCGCGGACGGCATGGTCCGCGCCGAGGGCTGCGGCGCGGTCGTCCTGAAGCGGCTCTCCGACGCCGAGCGGGACGGCGACCGGGTGCTCGCGGTGATCCGCGGCTCCGGCGTGAACTCCGACGGACGCTCGAACGGCCTGGTCGCGCCGAACTCCGAGGCGCAGAAGGCGCTGCTGCGCGACGTGTACGCCGCCGCCGGGATCGACACCCGCGAGGTCGACTACGTCGAGGCGCACGGGACGGGCACGTTCCTCGGCGACCCGATCGAGGCGAAGGCGCTCGGCGAGGTGCTGGGCGCGGGGCGCGACGCCGATCGTCCGCTACTGCTGGGCTCGGTGAAGTCGAACCTCGGGCACATGGAGGCGGCGGCGGGCGTCGCGGGGCTGGTCAAGGCCGTCCTCGCGCTGCACCACGGGGTGATCCCGCCGTCCAACCACTACAAGGAGCCGAACCCGCACATCCCGTTCGACGACCTGCGGCTCGCGGTCGTCGGCGAGGAGACGCCGTGGCCGCGGCGCGGTCACGCGCGCCGGGCGGGTGTGTCCGGTTTCGGCTTCGGCGGGACGAACGCGCACGTCGTCCTGGAGGAGGCCCCGGCCGCCGAGGTCACGCGCGAGGACGTTCCGGTTCGCCTTTACCCGCTTTCCGACACGTCCGAGGACCGGATCCGCGCGTACGCGTCCGAGCTCCTCACCTGGCTCGATGGACGCGATGTCGCGGACGCCGACCTTGCGCGGACGCTGCGCCTGCGCGACGGACGCGGACGCGCCCGTGCCGCCGTCGCCGCCCGCGACCGCGCCGGGCTCGTCGACGGCCTGAAGGCGCTGGCCGAAGGGCGTCCGCACCCCGGGCTGGTCAGCGGGACGGCCGTCGGGGTTCCGGGACATCCGGTCTGGGTGTTCTCCGGGTACGGCGCACAGCGGACGGGCATGGCGCAGCGGCTCCTGGAGGAGGAGCCCGCGTTCGCCGAGGCCATCGACGACCTGGACGCGCTGTTCGCCGACGAGGGCGGCCCCGAGCTGTGGGCCGTCCTAGAGGAGGGCGAGCCGATCGAGGGCGGCCCGGCCGTCACGATGCCGCTGCTGTTCGCGATCCAGATCGGGCTCGCGCGCATGTGGACGGCGTACGGCGTCACGCCCGGCGCGGTCGTCGGGCACTCGATGGGCGAGGTCGCCGCGGCCGTCGTCGCCGGGAAGCTGTCCCTCGCGGACGGCGTCGAGGTCATCTGCCGCCGCTCCCGGCTGCTGTCCCGGCTGGTCGGCGGCGGTTCGATGGCGGTGCTCGGCGCGTCCGCCGCCGAGGTCGCCCGCCTCGCCGACGGCCTGGACGATGTGCATGCGGCCGTCCACTCCTCGCCGAGGCAGACGGTCGTCACGGGCGACGCCGAGCAGGTCGCGACGGTCGTCGCGCGCGCCGAGGCCGAGGGCCGCCTCGCCCGCCTGATCAAGGCCGAGGGCGCGGGCCACTCCCCGCAGGTCGACACGCTCCTGCCCGACCTGCGCGAAGCCCTCGCCGAGGTCGGCGCGAAGCCCGGGACCCCGTTCGCCGATGGCGTTCGCCTCTACACGACCGCGCTCGACGACCCGCGCGCCGACGTTCCGATGGACGCGGACTACTGGGCTCAGAACCTGCGCAACCCCGTCCGGCTCACGGACGCGATCGCGGCCGCCGCGGACGACGGTTTCCGGACGTTCATCGAGGTCAACGCGCATCCGATCCTCGCGCACGCGGTCGGCGAGACCCTGGACGGCGTCGGCGCGTTCGTCACCCACACGCTGAAGCGCGCGCCCAAGGGCCAGGAGACCGACGACACCCTGACCTTCCACGCGCAGCTCGCCGGGCTCGCCGCGCACGGGTACCGGATCGCGGCGCCCACCGACGGCGCGGTCATGGACGTGCCGTCCGCGCCCTGGCGGCACGAGCGGCACTGGATCGACACGTCCCGGACGCGCCGTCGCGGCGCGGGCCGCGACGAGCACCCGCTGCTCGGCGCGCACGTCGAACTCCCCGGCGAGGAACGGCACGCCTGGCGTGCCGACGTCGGCACGGACGCCCAGCCGTGGATCACGCCGACGCTCGGGCTGAACGTCCTGCCGCCCGCCGCGTTCGCCGAGATGGCGCTCGCCGCCGGAGCCGAGGCGCTCGGCGTCGAGTCCGTGCGTATCAACAGCCTGTGGATAGAGAAGCCGCTCGCGCTCGACGCGTCCACGACGGTCACGACCACGTTCGGCGAGGACGAGCAGCGCGTCGAGATCCACGCGCTCACCCCCGCCGGAACCTGGACCCGCCTGGCCAGCGCCGACGTCGGCGAGGACCACCACACCCCTGCGCCCCCGCTCGACGGCCCGGCGACCGAGATCGCGGCGGCCGAGCGCGGCAGCCGCCACTACCGCCTGCACCCCGAGGTCTTCGAACGGGCACTCGGCGTCCTTTACGCGGAGGTCGACGGCGACGTCCTCGTCGAGACGATCGGCGGCCTGCGCGTGCACGGGCCGACGCACCGCGGCGGGCACGTCCGCGCCACCTTCGACGGCACCCATGGTGACCTGCGGATTCTCGGTCCGGACGGTCAGGTGCTGGTAGAGGCCACGGGCATCACGCTGCGCCGCGTCGAACGTGCCGACCTGCCCGTCCCGCTCTCCGGCAAGCTCGCCGAGGTCGTCTGGGACGCGTCCGAAACCCCCGAAGCGGTCGTGTCCGAAGCGTCCTGGTTGCTGCTCGCGGACGACGCCGACCCGTTCGCGGCGTCCGTCGCGGACGAGCTGGAGCGCCGCGGCCACACCGCCACGCGCGCTCCGATCGGCACCACGCCGTCCGCCGACGTGCACGGCGTCGTGCTGCTGCCCGGCGACCTCGCCGACGAGGACCTCGTGCTGACCGTCGCGCGCACGTCCGTCGCGACCCCGGACGGCCCGCGCCTGTTCGTCGCCACCCGTGACGCGCTGCCCGTCCTGCCCGGCGAGTCCGGAAGTCTCCGGCAGGCCCACGTCCGCGCGATCACGCGCGTCCTCGCGTTCGAGCGGACCGTCCAGCGCGCCACCCTCGTGGACGCCGCCCGCGCGGAAGACCTGGTCACAGAACTCCTCGCCGACACCCCGTCCCGCGAAACCGCCTACCGAGCCGGCACCCGCCACACCGCCCGCCTAGCCCCCGCCCAACTCCCCACCCCCAACGCCCGCGAGGCTGTGGACACCCGCGAGGTTGTGGACGCTCGCGCGGTGGGTGATGCACATGCGGGGGCCGACACGGCCGCCGGGCCCGACGGCCGTGCGGTGGGGCGGAGGCGGCGGCGGGTGGTGCGGCGTGGGGGGGCTTACGTCATCACCGGTGGGTACGGCGGGATCGGGCTGGTCACGGCTCGGATGCTGGCCGAGCGCGGGGCCGCGCGGATCGTGTTGTCCGGACGCTCGGGACCGTCCGCCGACGCCGAGAAGGCGATCGCGCGCATGCGCGAGGACGGCGTGGACGTCGGGGTCGTCCTCGGCGACATCGCCGAGCCGGGCGTCGCCGAGCGGCTCGTCGAGGCCGCCCGCGAGGGCGGGGCGACGCTGCGCGGGGTCGTCCACGGCGCGGGCGCGATCGACGACCGCATGGTCACCGACCTCGGCCCGGACGACCTGCACCGCGTGTGGGCCGCGAAGGTGGAGGGCGCACGGGCGCTGTCCGAGGCGACCTGGGACGCCGATCTCGACTGGTTCGTCCTGCATTCGTCGGCCGCCGCGCTGCTCGGCTCGCCGGGGCAGGCCGCGTACGCCGCGGCGAACGCCGCGCTGGACGCGCTCGCCACGCACCGCCGCGCGCACGGACGCGCCGCCACGACGATCAACTGGGGCACGTGGTCACGGGTCGGCGGGGCCGCCGACCTCGCGGTCGCGGTCATCGAGCCGATCACGCCGGACGAGGGCGTGGAGGCGCTGGAGGCGCTGCTCGCCGCCGACGCGACCGCCGCCGGCGTGCTGCGGTTCGACGCGTCCGCCGCCGTGGGCCTGTTCCCCGAGGTCACGAACATGCCGTTCTTCGCGGCGCTCACCGAGGCCGTCGCGGCGGCCGCCCCGGACGCGGGCGACTGGCCGGGCATCGAGGCCGTCCGGGCGCTCGACCCGGCCGAGGCGCGCGCCCGGATCGCCGCGCAGGTCAGGTGGCGGATCGCGTCCGTGCTGGGCTTCGCGCCCGAGCGGCTCGACCCGGCCGTCCCGCTCACCGACCTCGGGCTGGACTCGCTCGTCGCCGTCCGGATCAAGAGCGGCGTCGAGTACGACCTGGGGCTGACCGTCCCGGCGTCGGTGCTGCTCAAGGGCGCTTCGGTGGACGTGTTCGAGGAGTGGGCCGCCGAGGAGCTCGGCCTCGCCGGCGCCCCGGCGCCCGCCGCCGCGACGGCCGTGTCGAACGCCGAGTCCGGGTACGTGATGGCGCGCGACGCCGCCGAGCGCCTGGCCGTCCGGTTCTTCGAGGACGTCCTCGGCCTCGACCGGGTCTCCGTCGTCGCCGACTTCTACGCCGACCTCGGCGGCACGGCCGAGAAGGCGGACGAGGTCGTCGCCCTCCTCCTCAAGGAGCTGGGCCGGGAGGTCGGTCGGGGTTGGTTGGTCGGGGAAGATGGAGAGGCGACCAGAGGAGAGCTGTTCGCGACGCCGACCGCCGAGCACGTCGCGGAGTACATCCGCGCGGCGGACGAGGAGGCCGCGCGGCAGATCGTCCGGCCGCTGAAGCCGTCCGGGGACCGCCGTCCGATCTTCATCGCGCACCCGGCGGGCGGCACGACCGCCTGCTACCGGCAGCTCGTCGACCTGCTCGGCGACGACCAGCCGGTGTTCGGGCTCGAGCGGTTCGACGACGCGCCCCCGGTCGAGGAGCGCGCGGCCCGCTACGTCCAGCAGATGGTCGAGGCGCAGCCGGACGGCGCGTTCCGGCTGGGCGGATGGTCGTTCGGCGGCGTCCTCGCCTACGAGACGGCGCGTCAGCTGCGCGAGGCCGGACGGGACGTCGAGTTCGTCGCGCTGTTCGACGCGGGCCTGCCGCTGCCCGTGGACGACGAGTCCGACACCCTCGCCCGCCGGTTCGCCGCGTTCACCGAGTACATCAACGAGACCTACGACCTGGACGTGGCGCTCACCTACGAGGAGCTGTCCGGCCTGTCGGAGGAGCAGCAGTTCGCGCTGGTCATGGAGCGCGCGGCGCCGCTCGCCGAGCTGATCCCGCCGGCCGCGCTGCACCACCAGCTCACCTCGCACCAGGACACCCGGTCGCTGGAGGCCTACGAACCCCGGCCCTACGACGGCCGCGTCATCCTCTACTACGCGCCCGAGGAGACCCCCTGGGCCGTGAAGGACGCCCGGTACGTCCTGGACGGGATGAACGGGTTCGGCCCCCTCTGCCCCGCCCTGGAGAAGGTCGTGATCCCTGGGGTGCACCACCTGAACCTGCTCGACCCGCCCGGCGTGGAGATCCTCGCAGCCCACCTGGACGGGCAACTCGCCGCCGACGCAGCCGACGCCGCCGACCCCGTTCCGGGAGGAGCGCCGAGCGGCTCGGCGGACCTGTCCCCGGCCCACTGACCCCCCCCGCGGAGGAATCCCCCCATGTCCGATCTGCTCGAAGCCGTCCGGTCCGGCGCGTCCGGCCGCGAGCTGGCCGAGATCGACCTGCCCACGCGGTACCGCGCCGCGTTCACCCGCAAGGACGAGGTGGGCATCTTCGCAGGGCAGGCCGACAAGGACGTCCGGCGGTCGATGCACGTCGGCGAGGTCGAGATGCCGGAGATCGCGCCGGACGAGTGCGTCGTCGCGGTGATGTCGGCGGCGATCAACTTCAACACCGTCTGGTCGGCGATCTTCGAGCCGGTGCCGACGTTCGCGTTCCTCGAGAAGTTCGGACGGCAGGGCTGGTACGGCGCGCGGCACGACCTGCCGTACCACGTGCTCGGCTCGGATGGCGCGGGCGTCGTGGTCCGCACGGGCGCGGGCGTGAAGCACTGGAAGGTCGGTGACCGGGTGGTCATCTCCCCGTCCTACGTGGACGAGGAGGACCACGGCTCCTACGACGACGGCATGATGTCCGAGACCCAGCTGGCCTGGGGTTTCGAGACCAACTTCGGCTCGCTCGGCGACTTCTGCGTCGTCAAGGCGAACCAGCTCGTCAAGAAGCCCGCCCACCTGACCTGGGAGGAGGCGGGCTCCAACACGCTGTGCGCCGCGACCGCCTACCGCATGCTCGTCGGGACGCACGGCGCCCGCATGAAGCAGGGCGACGTCGTCCTCGTGTGGGGCGCGACGGGCGGGCTCGGCTCGTTCGCCACGCAGCTCGTGCTCAACGGCGGCGGGATCCCGGTGGCGGTCGTGTCGTCGGAGGAGAAGGCGGAGATCGTCCGGGCGCAGGGCTGCGAGCACGTCATCGACCGGACCCGGCTCGACCTCGGTGAGGGCGGGCTGCGGAACCCGAAGGCGGGCCGGATCCTCGGCGAGGCCATCCGCGGCCTGGTCGGCGAGGACCCGGGCATCGTCTTCGAGTACCTCGGCCGCGAGACGTTCGGCACCTCGGTGTACGTCGCCAAGCGCGGCGGCAAGATCGTCACCTGCGGCTCGTCCACCGGGTACCGGCACGAGTACGACAACCGGTTCCTGTGGATGCGGCTGAAGAGCATCATCGGCTCGCACGGCTTCAACTACCACGAGGCCGTGCAGGTCAACCGGCTGTTCGGGCTCGGCATGATCCACCCGACCCTGTCCCGGACGTACGCCCTCTCCGAGGCCGGCGAGGCCACCCGGGCCGTCCAGACCAACGAGCACGTCGGCAAGGTCGCCGTCCTGTGCGGCGCGACCGCCGAGGGTCAGGGCGTCGAGAATCCGGCGCTGCGCGAGCGCATCGGCGAGGAGAAGTTCCACCTCTTCCGCCGCTGATTCCGCCACTGATTCCGTCCCTGAGGCCATCGCCGGGGCCGCCGGTCACCTTCACCGGCCCCCGATCGATCACTTTGTGTCAATCTTCTGCTACTTTCAGTCACTGAAAGGATCATCGCCCGGACGGAGACAGGGCATGGCGCTACCAGAACCGACCGTGGAGGCCCGGCTCACCGCCCTGGCCGACCACGCCGAACTCGTCACGCTCCTGGACCGCTACGCGCGCGCCCTGGACGAACGCACCCTCGATTCCCAGGCCCTCGCCGCCCTGTTCACCCCGGACGCGACCGTCAGGCTGCCCACGGAGGAGTACGCGGGCCTGACCGATGTGTCCCAGTACCTGCTCGCCTCCATGGCCACGTCCGGGACGACCCAGCACATGTACGCGAACCACCTCGTCGAGCTGAAGGGCGACGCGGCGTCCCTGCGCGTGAACTCCAACGCGACGTACGTCATCCTCGGCAGCGAGAGGGTCTACATCGCGGGCTCCATCATCACCGGGACCGCCGTCCGCACCCCCTACGGCTGGCGCCTGAAGTCCCTGGCCTTCACCCCGACCTGGGACACCCTCGCCACCTTCCCGACCGGCGGGGACGCCAGGCCCGCCGAAGCCGACGCGTCCGCCGAAGCCGACACATCCGACGAAGGCGACGCGTCCGACAGAGGCGACAAGGATTAGCTCGTCTGTTTTCCCGCGGGATGTCGATATGACGGCGGCGGCTCCGACCAACGGGTGAAGGGCCCGCCAGGGGCCCGGTGATGGAACCGATGAGTTTCCAAATCCGCAGGAGTCGATATGGACATGACCACGCACACGCTCGAGACGGCCGGAGCGGACCTCGTCTACGACGTCCAGGGCCCGCTTCCCACCGCGGACGGACGCCCGCCGCTGTTCATGATCGGACAGCCCATGACGGCCGAGGGCTTCCGTGCGCTGGCGCCCCACTTCCCCGACCGCACCGTGGTCACCTACGACCCGCGCGGCCTGGGGCGCAGCGTCCGCAAGGACGGCCGCACCGACAACGACCCCGCGACCCAGGCCGGCGACGTCCACGCGATCATCGAGGCGCTGGGCGCGGGCCCGGTCGAGATGTTCGCCAGCAGCGGCGGCGCCGTGACCTCGCTGGCCCTGGTCACGGCCCACCCGGACGATGTGACGACCCTGGTGGCGCACGAGCCGCCGATGATCCCCGTCCTCCCCGACGCGGACGCCGCCGGACGCGCCCGGGCCGCGGTCCAGGACGCCTATGAGGCCAAGGGCTTCGGCACGGGCATGGCCGCGTTCATCGCGATGACGTCCTGGCAGGGCGAGTTCGACGACGCCTACTTCGCCCAGCCCGCCCCCGACCCGGCCGCTTTCGGCATGCCGTCCGAGGACGACGGCAGGCGCGACGACCCCCTGCTGTCCGACGCGTCCTCGGCGGTCATCGGCTACGACCCCGACGTCCAGGCCGTGCTCGCCGCTTCCACCCGCGTCGTGATCGCCGTGGGCGAGGAGACCGGCGACGCGTTCACCGGTCGCACCGCCCGGGCGATGGCCGCCCTGCTCGGCCATGAGGCCGCCGTGTTCCCCAGCCACCACGGCGGCTTCGGCGGCCCTGAGGGCGGCTACCCCGGAAAGCCCGAGGCCTTCGCCCGCAAACTCCGCGAAGTCCTGGCCTGAATCCGAGGCGGCCGCTCCGCTTCGCCGGCCTCAGGCCTCGTCGGTGAACGTGACGGTCAGCCTCGTTCCGAGCACGTGGGCCAGCCGGCTGAGGACCCCGATCGCGGGTATGGGCCCACCGGTCTCGAGGCGGGACAGGGCGGGCTGGGTCATCCCGGCCCGCCCGGCCAGCTCGACCTGTGAGAGCCCGAGTGCCAGCCGCCTTTCGCGGACCGCGCTTCCCAGCTCCTGAGCGAGCCGGGCCTCCTCGCGCCGAGCAGCGAGTTCCCACCTGCTCTGAGGGGCGCGACCACCGTTCATCTTCCTGTCGTCCTTTCGTGCTCCCGCCCGGTTCGCCCAAGCGGGAGAGCCCCGCCCGTGGACGGGGTGTGGGGTGGGTGGGGTTAGAAGGTTCGCCAGAAGTCGTAGTCGTGGGTGTGGTCGAAATCGGTGGGCCGGACGGCGCCGGGGGCCGCCGTCGTCGTCGCGGCGGTCGTCGCCCATCGATTCTTCATCCGTCCTCCTCCGGCCCCTCAGCCTGGCGATGTGGCGACGCCGGCGCCATGGGGCTTTCCCCCAGGTCGGGGGTGGAGTTTCGTCCCCCTTGACCTCAAGTTCTCTTGAGGTTGCAGGCTGGGATCCTCGAGCGAGGGGAGTGGGCATGCGGGTGGCACAGGTGACGCGTTTCGGCGGTCCGGAGGAGCTGGTCACGGCCGAGGCGCCGGACCCGGCGGCCGGGCCGGGGGAGGTCGTGGTCGACGTCGAGGTCGCGGGGATGACCTATGTCGAGACGCAGATCAGGCAGGGTGTCGGCAAGTGGCACGCCAAGCCGTCCCTGCCGTACGTCCCGGGAGGTCTGGTCGCCGGACGGGTCAGCGAGGCCGGCGACGGGGTGGACGCGTCCTGGCTGGGACGTCGCGTCCTGGCGCGCATCGGTGAGAGCGGCGGGTTCGCGGAGCGCGCGGTGGCCCAGGCCGCCGAGCTGTTCCCCGTCCCGGACGACCTGGGCCTGCCGGAGGCCGTCGCGCTGTGCAGCGACGGCCGCACCGCGCTGGGCCTGGTCGAGACGGCCGGGCTCGTCCGCGAGGACGTGGTGCTGGTGGAGGCGGCGGCCGGGGGTGTCGGGACGCTGCTGGTGCAGCTGGCGCTGGCCGCGGGCGCGCGCGTGATCGGCGCGGCGCGGGGGGAGCGCAAGCTGGAGCTGATCCGCGAGCTGGGCGCGGACGCCGCGATCGACTACTCCGAGCCCGACTGGACGAAGCAGGTGCTCGAAGCGACCGGGGGTACCGGCCCGACCCTGGTCTTCGACGGCGTCGGCGGCGAGATCGGACGCGCCGCCTTCGGGGTCACGGCGCGCGGCGGACGGTTCTCCGTCCACGGAGCGGCGAGCGGGGACGCCACGTTCGTCGACCCCGCCGAAGCGGACGCGCGCGGCGTCACGGTGATCGGTATCGAGCAGCTCCGAGGTTTCGGCCCCGACCTGGACCGATGGGCTGGAGAAATGCTGGAAAAGGCCGCAGCCGGAACAATTCATCCGATCATCGGCCAGACATTCCCGCTCGACCGCGCCGCGGACGCGCACGCCGCCATCGAGAACCGAACGGCACTCGGCAAGACACTTCTGATCCTCTGACCGCCCCACGGAATAGCGCGCTCGTCAACGACCGGCCCCCAAGATCGCCAATTGAGGGTGCATGGGACATGATGGGACCGCCCCCCTGAAGATGATCGACGAATCGAATGGGGGATGGTGCTCATGAATGGCCTTTCGCGCCGTTCAGGGTGCGTGATCGCGGCGGCGCTGGTGTTCCTGTCCTTGTGCGTCTCGCCGGCGTCGGCCGGTGTCGATCCACGCCACTGGGACCTGGGGCCGCGCGCCCGTGCGGATCTACCGCCCACGGCGGAGTTCAGCCTCATCGCGCTCGGGCCCGGCGGCGAGATCACGGGCTACGTCGGCCCCGACACGGTCGACCCGCTCAACGGCTACCCGTCCAGCGGGTACGACACGACCGGCTTCGACCGCTTCGACCTTCCGTACGCGGGCATCATCCAGGGCGCCAAAGCGGACGGCACGCGGGTGCGCACCTACTGCCTCGACCTCGAACACGAGGTGTGGGGCCGGATGGCGTACAGGTACGGCACGTGGAGCGAGACACAGGTGGTGAACCTCGGATACATCTCGCGTGCGATCCACGACTTCTACCCGAACACCGACGAGCCCGCCGGGCTCACCGACGAGGAGAAGGCCACGGCCGTCCAGGCGGCGATCTGGTTCTTCTCCGACAGGTACGTCCTCGCCGACACCGACCCTATGTTCTCCGTGACGTCCGCCATCGTCGCGCGAGTCCTCCAGGAGGGGCCGCTGCCGGAGCCGCCGCCTCCGTCGCTGACGATCAGCGGCCCGGACAGCGTCCACGCGGGTGTCGTGTCGGGCCCGTTCAGGGTCGAGACCACCGCGCCGCGGGCCGTCGTCACCATCACCGGCGGTGAGATGTTCGCGGACGCCGCGGGCACGCGGCCGATCCCGAGCGGGACGGAACTGGCGGCTGGCGAGGCCTTCTACGTGCGGTCGCCCGAACCCGGGCAGCTGAGGCTGTCGGCGAGTGCGACCGCCGCCCATCAGGTCGGCAACGCCGCGGTGTACGTGCGGGACGCCGCGGGGCAACCGGACTTCCCGGAGCAGGGCCAGAAGATCATCCTCGCGCAGGACGACCCCGTGGACCTGACCGCCGACAAGGACGTCGAGGTCACCGAGGCTCCGCCGGTCCCACCGGTCCCGCCGGTGCACAGGCCGTCGATCTCGGTGGAGAAGCGGGTGCGTCCGGGCGCCTACCACCGGCCCGGCCAGGTGCTGCACTTCAGGGTCAAGGTGACGAACACCGGTGACGTGGCGCTGAACGACGTCCGTGTCGACGACGGCCTGTCGAGGGTGCGGTGCCCGCGGACGACGCTGGCGCCGGGGCGGTCGATGTACTGCACCGCGACGTACCGCGTCACGCGGAGGGACCTGCGGCGCCGGTCCGTGAGGAACTGCGCCGTCGCGATGGCACGGCCTCCGGAGTCGGAGGGAACCGTCAAGTCCCGCCGCGCGTGCGTGCGGGCGTACGGGCATGTTCCTGTGACCGGCTAGGTCACGCCCGGGGAGGGGCCCATGGTTCATCGACGCCGATGGACCGTGGGCCCTCTTTTCGCACCCGCCGCCGATCTCGTCGTTCGTGCCACGCCCGGGAGTCGAAGACGATCGGTGAAATCCCTGCCGATCCCCCTGTGCCGGCCCCCTGTGCCGCCCTCGGCGAAGTGCGCTCGAGGTAAATCGTCATGGCGGCAAGGCAAAATTATGTTCGGCGTTTCTTCATCATCCGCCCGTCCTGATAGGTGATCGAAGTCGCGCGTGGCAGCATCGCCGCTACCCCCCCAAAGATGATCGACGAATCGACGAAATGAATGGGGGACGATGCTCATGGATGGCCTTTCACGCCGTTCAGGATGCGTGATCGCAGCGGCACTGGTGTTTCTGTCCTTGTGCGTCTCGCCGGCGGGGGCGGGGGTCGAACGGGACCCGCTCCCGACGCGCGGCCGTACGGACCTCCCGGCGCGCAGCCGTACGGATCTCCCGGCCACGGCGGACTTCCGCCTCGCCCGCCTGGGACCCGGTAGCCACCTCAGGGGCTACGTCGGCCCCGAGTCGCTCGACCCGACGAAGGGCTACCTGGCCGCCGGATACGACCGGACCGGCTTCCACCGCCGTGACCTCGCGTACGCGGGCCTCCGCCAGGGGATCAGGGCTGACGGCTCTCGTGTGCGCACCTACTGCTTCGACCTCGCGCACCCCGCGCGGGACCGGATGGCGTACCGGTTCGGCACGTGGGGCGAGGCGAAGGTGCCGAACACCGGCTACGTCTCGCGCATCATCCACAACTACTACCCGAACACGAACCAGCCCGCCGGGCTCACCGCCGGGGGTAGGGCCGCGGCCGTTCAGGCGGCGATCTGGTTCTTCTCCGACCGGTACGTCCTCGACGGCCGCGACCCGCTGTTCCCCGCGACATCCGGAATCGTCTCCCGGGTGCTCAAGGACGGGCCGATGACCGAGCCGACGCGTCCGGGCGTGGCGATCAGCGGTCCGGAGCACATCCGCGCCGGCGCCGTGTCGGGCCCGTTCACGATCAACACCACCGCGGACAAGGAGACCGTCAGGCTCACCGGCGGCGAGATGTTCCTGGACGCCGCGGGCACGCGCCCGATGACGGCCGGGGCGGCGATGAGGACGGGCGCGCCCTTCTACGTGCGCTCCGCCTCACCCGGGCACCTGAGGATGTCGGCGACGGCGAGCATCACCTACCCGGTCGGTCAGGCCGCGGCGTACGTGCGGGACGTGGCGGGGCAGCCGAACTTCCCGGAGCGGGGACAGAAGATCATCCTCGCTCAGGAGGACTGCGTGCCCGTGACCGTCCTGAGGGACATCGTGGTCGACGTGCCGCAGCCGGTGCTGGCGCCGGTACCGCCGGCGCCCGTGCCGGTGCCGGTGCCGGCGCCCGTGCCGGTGCCGGTCGTGCACAGGCCGTCGATCACGGAGGAGAAGACGGTGCGTCCGGGCACCTACCACCGGGCGGGCCAGATCCTGCACTTCCGGATCAGGGTGACGAACAACGGTGACGTCCCGCTCGACCGCGTGTCGGTGGAGGACCACATGCGCGGCCTGTCGGCCGTGCGGTGCCCGCGGACGGACCTGATGGCCGGCCAGTCGATGGTCTGCACGGCGAACTACCGGATCACGATGCGGGACCTGATGAGGAAGTCCGTCAGGAACTGCGCGGTCGCGAGGGGCCGGAACGCCGCGACGGGCGTCTACGTGACGTCCCGCCGCGAGTGCGCCCGGTCCTACGGGAACGTTCCCGTGACCGGCTAGGCACGACACCTCGGTGAGGGTGTCCAGGTTCAACCGAACCTGGGCACCCTCTCTTCTTTTCGCGCCCACCTTCCAGAGCCTCCTAGCCGGACCGCCGGACCCCCGGAGGCGTCACCGCCACAGGGCGGCGTTCTCGTCGGCGTAGGACTTCAGGGACCGGGGCGGGCGGCCGGTGATCCGCTCGACCGTGTCGGTCACGACGGCGTTGCCGCCATCGCGGATCAGCTGGAACAGGCCCTGCTGCCAGGTGATCTGCCCCTCGTTCAGACCGTTCTGCCGCATGGCGTCGCCGAACCGGTCGGGTGTGAGGGGCGTGTAGCGCAGGTCCCGGCCGGCGGCCTCTCCCAAGATCCCCGTCACCTGCCGGAGGGTGAGGACCTCGGGGCCGGTGATGGTGTGGATCATTCCGGCATGGCCGTCCTCGGTGAGCGCGGCGGCGGCGACCTCCGCGACGTCACGCGTGTCCACGAAGCCCACCTCGGCCTCGGCGGCCGGGAGCGCCAGCGCGCCGTCCTCGCGGAGGGAGGTCGCGAAGCCCGCGCCGAAGTTCTGGTGGAACCAGTTCGGCCGCAGGACGGTCCACTCCTTGCCCGAGGCCCGCACGTCCGCCTCCCACGTGGTCATCGGGACCGTGTCGGGCATCCGGTCGACGCCCAGGACCGACATCAGGACGACTCGGCGCAGGTCCGGCGCGGCGGCCACGAACTCGCGGACGAGACCGGGCTCATCGGGCCTCATGTACGGGCCGACCACGTACAGGCCGTCGACGCCCTCCAGCGCCGGGGCCCACGTGGAGCGGTCGGCCCAGTCGAAGCGCACGGGCTCGACACCGGGGACGGCCGTCCCCGGATCGCGGCTCGCCGCGCGCGTCGGCACATCGCGGGCCACCAGCGCGTCCACCACGTCCCTGCCGGTCTTGCCCGTCGCTCCCAGCACCAGAACGGTCATCGTGTTCCTCCTCGGATCGCATCTTCCGAGAAGGACAGTAGGGTTCACGGCCCGGACGATGAATGCCTGCAAGTCCGGGATTCATGTCTTAGAGTCCTGGAGTTGTGGACGTTCTCACTGACGCGCTCGCCGCGATGCGGACGGGCCGAACCCGCGCGGTCCGCACCGACGTGCACGCTCCCTGGGGCCTGCGCTTCTCGGCGGCCGTCGGCACCACCTTCCACGTCGTGCTCCACGGCACCTGCTGGCTGCTGGCCGACGGGACGGACCCGCTCGAACTGGGGCCGGGTGATGTGGTGTTCCTGCGTGAGGGCGGCGGCACGCACTCCCTCGCCGACACCCCGGGAACGCCGCTGACCGACTTCCGTCCCCAACGCACGGAACCCGATTCGCCGATCGGACACGTTCGCGTCGAGGGGCCCGGAGCGCACTCGGTTCTGCTCTGCGGCGCGTACCAGCTCGACCGGACCCGGCCGCATCCGCTGATGAGGGACCTGCCCGAGCTCCTGCACCTGCCCTCGAGGGGCGCGGAGCTCGGTCACCTCGTCGGCCTGCTCGCGACGGAGGTCGACCGCGACCGTCCGGGCCGGGACGGCATCGTCCCCTCGCTGGTCGACGCGATGCTGCTCTACATCCTGCGCACCTGGGCGGACGAGCGGGCCGGCGCGCCCGGATGGGCCCACGCGCTCGCCGACGGGGCGATCGGGCAGGCCCTGCGCGACATCCACGCCCGTCCGTCCGTCCCGTGGACGGTGGAACGGCTGGCCGCACGCGCCGGACTGTCCCGCTCGGTGTTCGCCCAGCGGTTCACCGCCCTCGTGGGCGAGCCTCCGGTGTCGTACCTGACCTGGTGGCGCATGACCAGCGCCGGCCGGATGCTGCGCGAATCGGACGCCTCGCTCAGGAGCGTGGCCGAACGGGTCGGCTACACGTCCGAGTTCGCCTTCGCCAAGGCCTTCAAGCGCGAGTACGGCGTGGCGCCGGGCACCTACCGCCGAACGCGCCCCACCGCCGACCCGCGACCCGCCCCACACTGAGACCGGCGAGCCCCATCGGGGAACATCTCGGTGTGCGCGAAGCGAGGCATGGCGACTCCCCCCGATGGTTCGCCACCATCCTCGTCCGCGCCCTCGCCGGAGTCCTGGGGTGACTCCCGAGCCGGACGAATGGCCATAAGCTGCGGCTATCGGGCGTAGAAGGGAACCTAGATGTTCGCTGAACTCCATCGTCGTGCGGTCGTCGCCGACACCCACAACGACCTCCTGATGGGCGTGGCAGCCCGTCCGCCCGCGATGTGGGCGGGGTTCTTCCGGGAGCGCTGGCTGCCCCAGCTGCGCGACGGAGGCGTGGACCTGCAGGTTCTTCCGGTCTTCATCGACGAGCAGTTCCGTCCGGAGGGGTCGCTGCGCGAGACCCTCCGGATGATCGAGGCCGCGCACGTGCTCGCCGAGGGCAACGCCGACGAGGTCAGCCTGTGCCTGGACGGCGAGGAGGTCGACCAGGCGCTGGCGGACGGGAAGATCGCCCTGGTGCTGGCCCTGGAGAGCGCCCCCGGCCTCGACGCGAACGTCGAGCTGTTCTCCACCCTGCACCGACTGGGCGTGCGGGTGGCCTCGATCGCGCACTGGGGCCGGACGCCCCTGGCCGACGGCAGCGGCGAGGACGCCACCGGCAGCCGCCTGACGGCCGCCGGGGTCGCCGCGCTGGCCGAGATGGAGCGGCTGGGCATGATGTTCGACGTCTCCCACCTGGGAGCCTCGGGCGTCGCCCACGTCCTGGAGCTCGCGACCCGTCCGGTCATCGCCACGCACTCCTCGGCCCGCGCCCTGCGCGACCACCACCGCAACCTCACCGACGACCAGCTCCGCGGCGTCGCCGCGACCGGCGGCGTGGTGTGCGTCAACTTCCTCGCGGGCTTCCTCAGCGCCGATCCCGCCGAGTGGACCGTGGACCGCCTCGTCGACCACATCGAGCACGTCGCGTCCGTCGCGGGAATCGACCACGTCGGCCTCGGCCCCGACTTCGTTCGCGAGCTCCAACTCGAACTCACCCCGCCCTGCTGTGAGGGCATGGTCGCCATGGCCGGTTTCGACGTCAAGGCCGTCGTCCCCGGCCTGGACGGCCCGCGCGGCCTGCCCCTGGTCACCGAGGCGCTCCTCCGCCGCGGCCACTCCGAACCCGACATCCAGAAGATCCTCGGCGAGAACGTCCACCGCCTCTTCCAAAAGGAACTGGGCCGCCCCGCCTGACACCACGCACCGCACCGGCCATGCCGATGGCCGGGGGCAACGTTCAGTCGCGCTCGGACGGTGCGCGGAAGCCTTCGAGAGTGAAGGTGAGGATTCGGTCGGCTTGGGCGGGGGTGCTCTGCTCGCCTGCCCAAGCCGCGGCGTTGACCAGCGCGTACAGGTCGGAGGCCGTGACGTCCGGACGGATCTCGCCTGCCGCTCGTGCTCGTTCCACCAGTTCCTCGCTGGAGGCGAGTACCGCGTTGCACGCTTCGTGGAGTTCGGACGTCTCGTCCTCGATGGCCTCCATGAGCATGGCGCCGAGTCCTCGGTAGGTCGCGGTGTGGGTCATCGCCGTCCGCGCCCAGGAGGCCAGGCCGTCGAAGGCGGACGGGGCGGCGAGGAGTTCGGCGCCGGTCGAGGCCAGGGCGTGCATGCGGTCGCGCATCAGCGCTTCCAGCAGGGCCCGGCGGGTCGGGAAGTGGCTGTAGAGCGTGCCGTTGGCGACCCCGGCGCGGCGGGCGATCTCCTCCAGGGAGAAGTCGGCGCCGTGCTCGGCGAAGGCGTCCGCCGCCTCGGTGAGGAGCCGCTCGTAGTTGCGACGCGCGTCCGCGCGCATGCGGCGCCTGGGGGCGGGCGTGCCGGTGTCCATGAACCCTCGCTGGATAAGTTGAGGCTGTCTCAAGTATGTTTCTTGAGGCAGTCTCATTTTAACTTGTCCGAGGAGTACAGGCATGTCCGTGGAGCATTCGTCCGTCGCCGACGGGACCGTCCTGGTCACCGGGGCCACCGGCAGGCAGGGTGGAGCCGCCGCAGCACGCTTGCTGGCCGACGGCCGTCCCGTCCGCGCTTTGGTCCGGGACCCCGCGGCTATGGCGGCACGTGAACTGGCCACTGCCGGTGCCGAACTCGTTCAAGGCGATCTGGACGATCCGGACAGCCTCAAGGTGGCCATGGCGGACGTCCACGGAGTCTTCGGCGTCACCCCGGACGACCTGGACGCCGAGCGCGAGATCCGGCGCGGCCGCCACCTGGTGGAGGCCGCCGCCGCGTCCGGCATCGCGCATCTGGTCTTCGCCTCGGTCGGCGGCGCCGAGCGGGGCACCGGCATCTCCTACTGGGAGAGCAAGTGGGCCGTTGAGCAGCGCATTGCCGAGCTCGGCGTCCCGGCCACCGTCCTGAGGCCGGTCCGCTTCATGGAGAACCACGCCATCCCCGGGCTGGGGCTGGGCGGCATTTCCGCCGACGGCGTCCTGCGCCATCTGTTCGCGCCGGACGTGCCCGTGCAGCTGATCGCGGTCGACGACATCGGAGCGTTCGCCGCCCTCGCCTTCGCGAACCCCGACGCGTACCTGGGCCAGGCGCTGGAGCTGGCGGGCGACGAACTCACCCCCGAGGCCACCGCCCGCGTGATCAGCGGACGCCTCGGACGCGAGATCACGTATGAGCAGGTCGCGGGCGAGGAACTGAACCTGAGCGAGGACGCCGCCCGCGCCTTCAGCGGACAGCACGGCCTGTGGCGCGCCGACATCCCCGCCCTGCGCGACCGCCACCCCGGCCTCCTGGACTTCCCCTCCTGGCTCGACCAGGGCGGCACCGAATCCATCGCCGCCCTCTTCACCGACTGACCCCGCGCGTCGCGGATCCACCGGTCCGGCCCGATCATCCAGCGGCCGGACCGGCCCACCCGAACCGCCCTCCGCGGGCACCGGCCGGACCTGAGGACGTCGGCACGCAAAGAAATGTGCAGAAGGTGTTGATGATCCTTCCCGCTTGATCGTGAACCGATGCCGTCCGAGGAATAACCGTCGCAGCAGAAAGATGATCTATAGGTCGATGGGGGGCGATGCGCGTGGACGGATTGTCGCGTCGTTCAGGGTGTGTGGTCGCGGCGGTGCTGCTGCTCTTCTCGGTGTGCGTCTCACCGGCGGCGGCCGGCGTCCGTCCCGGCGGTCAGCCGAGGCACGTCCGGGCGAGTCACCCGGCTGAGAGGCACGTCCGGGCGAGGCTCCCGGCCAACACGGACTTCACCATCACAGGCCCGGGAGCCGGCACCGGCGTCGCGGGCTTCATCGGCCCTGATTCGCTCAACCCGCTGGACGGATATCCGACCTGGCCGATCGAGTGGGACCAGTACACCCGCCACGACGTCGATTTCGCGGGCATGATCCTCGGGCAGAAGCACGACGGCACCCCGTTGCAGCTCTACTGCATCGATCTCGATCACGTGGTGCAGTACGGGACGTCGTACAGGTTCGCCCCGTGGAGTGAGGCGGAGGTCCCGAACCTCGGGTACATCTCGCGCATTCTTCACGACTACTACCCGAACACGAACGAGCCCGCCGGGCTCACCCCCGACTATGTGAAGGCCGTGGCCGTCCAGTCGGCGATCTGGTTCTTCGCCGCGAAGTACTTCCTCGCCCCGGTCCCGCCGATCTTCGACGCGACGTCCGAGATCGTCAACCGGGTTATCGCCGAGGGGCCGCTGCCGCCTCCCCAGGTTCCGGAGCTGAGGATCAGCGGCCCGGACGGCATCCAGGCGAACGTCGTCTCGGGCCCGTTCACGATCCACACCACGGCGGCGAGGGCGGCCGTCCACATCACCGGCGGTGAGATGTTCGCGGACGCCGCGGGCACGCAGCCGATCCCGAACGGGACGGAGCTGAGCAACGGCGAGACCTTCTACGTGCGATCCGCCGAACCCGGCCGGGTGAGACTGTCGGCGACGGCGCAGGCCGTCCGTCAAGCGGGCGAGACCGGGCTGTACGTACAGGACACGGACGACCCGGAGGCCCCGGCGGAGGGCCAGAAGGTCATCCTCGCGACCGACGTCAACATGAACCTCGACGCCCACAAGGAGGTCGAGGTAACCGAAGGTCCGCCGGTACCACCCGTACCGCCGGTACCGCCGAAGCACAAGCCGTCGCTCAAGATCCAGAAGTGGGTGCGTCCGGAGGCCTACCACCGTGCGGGCCAGGCGCTGCGCTTCCAGTACAAGGTGACCAACACCGGTGACGTCCCGCTGGACCGCGTGCTGGTGGACGACCCCAAGCGTGGCCTGTCGGCGGTGCACTGCCCGCAAGGTTCACTGCGGCCGGGCCAGTCGATGATCTGCACGGCGACGTACCGAGTCACCAAGAAGGACCTGAGAAACCGGTCCGTCAGGAACTGCGCCGCCGCGAACGGACGAGATCCGGCATCAGGCACACCCGTCAGATCCCGCCGCGCATGCGCCCGCGCCTACGGAGCCATCCCAGTAACCGGTTAGACAAGACACCCAGAGGGGTGTCCGGACCCAAGGTCCGGACACCCCTCTTCACGTACTCAAACGGTCCATCGCTCGGCTGCGATGTTGGCGAGGCAAGGTGACGGGCCGCCCCTGGTCTCCGCCAAAACATGTGTTGCCTAACCGCGTGGTCGGACCGCGTTCTTGATGGCGGACGGGCCGACGAACTCGGCGGGGAGGGCATCCATAAGGATCTCGTCGCAGCGGTCGCCGAGCCAGTACCCGGACTGGCGACGGACCCCGCTCCTCCGGAATCCGGCCTTCTCGTACGCGCGGATCGCGCCGACGTTGGGTGCCAGGACGGCGAGATGGACGCAGGCCAGGTTCGTGACGTGCCAGGCGTAGTCGAGGGTGAGCCGGGTCGCCTCTGTGCCGATGCCACGACCTCGGGCCGGTGCCCCAATCTGGATGAAGAACTCGGCGGTACGGACGTGGTGGTCGACGAGCAGCGCAGTGGCGCCGACAGGGACGGACGGCCCGTCGGCGCTGGTGTCGTAGACGGTGAATCGTGCCTGGTCAGCGGTGCCGCGAGCTTGGTGCTGGTAGCCCTCCCTGCGGTTCTCGAGGGAGTCGGGGGTCTGCCGGCCATAGCCCACGAGGGCCCCTGGATCCTGCTCCCACCGCCAGTACGTGTCGACGAGGTCGGCGCGGAACGGGCCGAGCCCGGCACCATCCCCAACGAGCCACAGGATCGGATCATGCGTCTGGCCGCTGTCGCCGGCTCAGGGATGAGCCTCGCGCTGTCAGAGCCGCCTCCTACGCTGAGCGCGTGCCGAGGTGATCAAGGAGCAGTGGTGGGAACTTGGGGTGCGGGGCCGTTCGAGAACGACCAAGCCGCCGACTTCGGCGGCGACCTGGATGATCTGGCAGAGCGGGATCGTCCGGCGGCGATTCGGGCCGCGTTGAATGCGGTGGCGATGGAAGTCGAATACTTGGACGCGGACGACGGAACCGATGCCGTCGCGGCTGCGGCGATCGTGGCCGCACAGTGTGCCGGTGGCGCGACGGTCGGCCTTGAGCACTACGGCCCGAAGGGGACGATCCCGCCGCTGCCCGCTGAGCTGCGTCCCCTGGCGGTCCAAGCCCTTGACCGGGTGGCCGGTGAGAACTCCGAGCTGGCGGACCTGTGGGCCGATGCCGACGACCAAGAGTGGCTCGAGCACGTCCGTCGGCTGAAGGAGATCCTGTCGGCGGCCTACCTGTAGATCGGCGAGCGCAACGAAGGGAGCGCGCCCGGCCGGCCCGATCACCGGAGCGCCTCCGTCCCAGCAGGTCGGCGGCACTTGGGCGATCCGGCTGGGCTTGGCACGGGTCATGCCACGCTGCGGCGAATGGCCTCGGTCAGGCGGAGTAAGTCGGCGCGGCGGAGGGTGAGATGCCCGGCGTCAGGGGCCTTGCTGTCGCGGACGCCCACGGCCTCACCCAGGTCCGCGAGTTCGATGCAGCTCCCGCCCGCGCCGCTCTCGCTGTAACTACTCCTACGCCAGGTATCCACAGACTCCTCCTGCCCAGCAGGATTCCGGAGCGTCGGCACTGGCTCGATGACGTTGTACCGACCACCCAACCTGATCCCATTTGGGGCAGTCAGGCAAGGCCCTTCCGGTGATCAGGCTGGACGGGGCCGGTCAGTCCTTCGCGCTGCGGATGGCCTCGGTCAGGCCGCGTAGGTCAGCGCGGCGGAGGGTGAGGTGCCCGGCATCGGGGTTCTTGCTGTCACGAAGGCCCACTGCGCTGCCGAGGTCGGCCAGCTCGACGCAGGTTCCGCCCTGATCCTGGCCTTCGCTGTGGGTGCTCTTTCGCCAGACGATCATGCATCCTCCCGCAGGCTCATCAGATGCTCGCGGGTCTGATTCTCGTTCCAGGCGCGTGCCGCGAGACGGTCGAATTGTAGTCCGGCGCGGAGGGCGACGGTCTGATCGTCGATTGCTCGGCCGACTTCCAAGGCGCCACCTGCAAAGACCATGAGCCGCCGCCCGAGAAGCCTGGTCCACCAGAAGGAACCGTCGATTCCGACGTGAGGAGTGGATGAGTCCGGGAGCATCCGCACGGAAACGTGCAGAGTTTCGGATACTTCCAGAAGGTGGTTGATCTGGGTGCGCATGACCCGGGTGTCGCTCATGGGGCGAAGTGCGGGAGTGTCGAGGAGGAGCCAGATCTGTGGGCCGTCCTTCAGGATGGCGGCCTGATGCTCCATCCTGCGCGTCACGGCCGCGTCCACATCCTGGACGTTACCCGCCGCGTGACCCGCCCCGAGCAAGGCTCGGCTGTAGTCCTCCGTCTGGAACGGGATGGGGATGAAGTGGGTGTTGAAGATCTTGTGCTCCACTCCGGTGCGCTGGGAGCGCTTGACCCGCTGAGGCCAGGTGGGGTCGGGGCCGAGCTGCGCGTAGAACTGGAGTGTTGAGAACAATCCACCGGTCTGCCAAGCGGCATCCAGCTTCTTGCAGTCGCCACTGTCGAGCTGCTTCTCGCCTGTCTCGTACTTGGAAACTTGGCCAATCGAGCAGCCAAGGATTTCCGCGACCTCGTGCTGGCGCATGTTCTTGTGAACGCGCATGTGGCGCAGTTGGCAACTGATGAGGTCGTAGATCGAGTTGCAGGGGTCGGGAGGTGGCTTGACCATGATCGGCCCCCTGGGGGTGCTCGGGGTTTTCCGATGTTGTCGGCAACAGTGACAACGGTAGTCGGATGACGTCAGGGTGTGAGGCAGAACGCTGGAATTCGCGCCATGGGGACGGGTCCGATGATTCCGAAAGTTCCTGTGGGAGAAGATTGGGAAAGGCTGGTCATCTGCCGGTTCGAGGCGGATTTGTCCGCCGCTGGGAAAGCGCGGCGGCGGGTGGGGGAGGTGCTGCGGGGGTGGGGGCACGATGCCCTGGAGGACGACGCGGCGCTGTGCGTGTCCGAGCTGGTCACCAACGCGCTGAACTGCGGCGCGACCGAGATCCGCGTGCTGGTCGAGTTGCACACGGACGTCCTGGTCGAGGTCGCGGTCTGGGACGACGGCCCCGGGTGCCCCGAACTCCAGAACCCCGACGAGAGCTGCGAGACCGGACGTGGGCTCGGCATCGTCCAGGCCCTGTCCACTTCGTGGGGCAAACACGGCTCGGCGGACGGCGGCAAAACCGTGTGGGCGCGGTTCGTCTCATTGGGCGCCGACGCGTGATCGCGGCCGTCGATCCCGTCCAGGCATCGGTGCTGCTCGGGTGCGTGCTGGGTGGGGCGTGTGCGGGTGCGTCGCTTGCCGGTCTTCTCTTCTACATGCTTCGCCCCCGTCCGCCTGGACGGCACCGTCCGCGCCCCTGACCGCGACACCGAAGTTGTCACGTCGGACGGCTTTGAGGTGTCCTGCGTTGGGCGTTTTGACCTGGAGTGCGCTCCAGTTTCTAGCGTCTTGGGCATGACGTGGGAACAGCAGCACAAGCTTGGTTCGGGGTTCGGCGCGCACAGCACGGCGCGGGACGTCCTCGCCGGGATCGACCTCACTGGAAAAACCGCGCTCGTCACCGGGGGCTACTCCGGGCTCGGGCTGGCGGGGGCGCAGGCGCTCGTCGAGGCGGGGGCGCGGGTCATCGTCCCAGCTCGCAGGCCAGATACGGCTCGGGAGGCGCTTCGGGACGTGCCGCGCGCGGACGTCCATGAACTCGACCTCGCCGACCTGAAGAGCGTGCGCGGATTTTCCGATCACCTGCTCGAGGACGGCCGGACGCTCGACATCGTGATCACCAACGCCGGGATCATGGCGTGCCCGGAGACGCGGGTCGGGCCCGGCTGGGAGGCGCACTTCGCGACCAACCACCTTGGGCACTTCGCGCTGGTCAACTGCCTGCGTCCGCTCTTCGGGGACGCGACGCGGGTCGTCTCGGTCGCGTCGTCCGGACACTTCCTGTCGGGCATCAGGTGGAGTGACCTGCACTTCGACGGCGGGTACGACGGATGGCTCGCCTACGCCCAGTCGAAGACCGCGAACGCGCTGTTCGCCGTGCAGTTGAACACGCTCGGGGTGCGGGCGTTCGCCGTCCACCCCGGCAGCATCCTCACGCCGCTTCAGCGGCACGTTCCGCGTGAGGACCAGATCGCGCAGGGGTGGATGAGCGAGGACGGCACCCCGGCCGAGGGCTTCAAGAGCCCGGAGCAGGGCGCGGCGACCGCGATCTGGGCCGCCACGTCACCGCTCCTGGACGGCCTCGGCGGGCTCTACGCGCAGGACTGCGACATCGCCGAGCCCGCTACCAGCAACGACATGCTGGTCGGCGGCGTCATGCCGTGGGCTGTGGACGCCGACGACGCGGCGCGGCTCTGGGAGATCTCCGCCGATCTGACCGGTCAGGGCAGGTAGGCGGCCAGCAGGTCGTTCACGTACGCGCCGGTGTCGGAGGGGGCGGCGCCGATGCGGGCGAGCGCGGCCGTCCCCAGGTAGGTCGCGTAGACGGCGGTCGCGCGGTGCCGGGACCGCTCCTCGGTCATCCCCAGTTCGCGGAACGACGCCTGGAGGACTTCCAGCCGTCGCCGCGTGACCCGTCCCGCGACCTTCAGGACGGTCGGGTCCGTCTCGCCGCCGGTCAGCCGCAGTGCGAGGTCGGCGCCCCCGGTGGACAGGGCCAGCCGGAACAGGGTGCGCATCCGGCCGACCGGGTCCGGGATGTCCGCGAGACGGGTCGCGACCTGCTCGGTCTGCTCGCGTTCCCACAGCTCCAACGCCGCGTCCAGCAGCGCCGCCCGGTTCTCGAACAGCCAGTAGAAGCTCGACTTGGACGCCTTGAGCCGCGCCGCGACCGGCTCCACCGCGACCGCGGAGGCCCCTCCCTCGGTCAATGCCGCGAGCGCCGCGGCGGCCCAGTCGTCCCGGCTGAGTCGGGCGGTCCGTGGCATGTCTCACGCTCCCTTGTTCTGGACGGTACCGTACAGTCTAGATTCTGTACGCATCCGTTCAGAACGTTCGGAGGGGACCGCGACCATGGACTGGATCCTGGACCGCCTGCTGCCCGACCCCGATTTCCGCACCCGCTACACCCGCCGCATCGACGCCCCACCCGACGCGGTCTGGCGCGCGCTCCTGAGCGTCGGCGTGGACGACCTCCCGGTCACCCGCGTCCTGATGACCGCCCGAGCCCTCGGCCGCCGCCCGGACGGGGGCGCCCTCGTCGACCGCTCCCCGATGCCCGAACTCGAACGCGAGGAAGGGCGCGAGCTCGTCGTGGGACGCGTCGCCCAGTTCTGGAAGCCGCGCTCGGTCCCCGGCCCGCCCGAGACCGCGAAGGTCGAGGGCTTCGAGGCGTTCGCCGCCCCCGGCTGGGCCAAGGCCGCGGTCGGCCTCCAACTCACGCCGCACGGCGGCGGCACGATCCTGACCGCCGACACGCGCGTCACGGCGACCGACCGGCGCAGCCGCCGGATCTTCTCCTTCTACTGGTCCCTCATCCGCCTCGGCGGCGCGGGCCTGATCCGCCTCGAACTCCTCTCCGCCACCGCCCGCCTCGCCGAAGGACGCTGAGGCGCGTCCAGTCAGGAAAACCATCGATGAACCGCCGATCCCGCGTGGGTTCCGCACTCCTCGCCGGCGCACTCCTGGCCGGTGCCGCGACGGCATGCGGGACGGATTCCAAGCCGTCCAGTAAGCCGAGTTCGATCGCATGGGAGAAGCTGCGCCCGGACGAATTCCAGAGTGCGCCCGACCCGCAGAAGCTGTTCTCTCCGGAACTGTGGGCGACTCTTCACGACCCCGAGAGCCCGCTGTCCGGATGCAAGCACACTCCGAGTCCAGGGGTCGACCTATGGGACTGCTCCCTGCCCGGGCATGAAGCGGAAAACGGGGAGAGGCAAGCTGCGACGGTCACTCTGACGGAGTACGGGCCGACCTCCGACTGGACTCCGGTCGCGCACGCGACGGCCGTGTTCGAGCAGGATCACATGACCTATCCCAAGACCCCGCTCTCCTCCCAGACCCCACTCGGCGACCAGGTCTACGAAGTGCCGCCGAACGTTTCGCAGGTCAACCCCCACGGCCTCAATTTCCGCATGCGCAACGTCATCGTGGAGATCCTCGCCAGGATCGACAAGAGCGGCGACAAGGGCGACGAGACGGTCCTGCACGCCGCGCAGCGCGCTCTGGCCTGGAACGTGGCCACCGACCTCTCCCATGGCCTCACCCGCCTTCGTCCCTGACCGTCGGCGCGCGACCTTCGCGGGGGCGGGGTCGAGGTCAAGGACGCCTTCCGGGTGCTGGCGCGGCGGGTCAGTCCTCGATTTTGAGGAGGGTGGCGAGGCGGTCGAGGAGGGCGAGGGTCTCGGGGACGTCCGTGGTGGCGTCGGCGAGGGCGGGTTCGAGGGGCGCGTCCCGGATCACCTTCGCGCGGGGCGAGACGTCCGCGTTCGGGTGCAGCAGGGTGCGGCGCCGGTCGGACGGGTCGGGCTCGGCGCGGACGGTGCCCGCGTCGCGCAGCCGGGCGACGCAGTTGGAGACCTGGCTCTGGACGAGGCCCGTGCGCTTGGAGACCTCGGTGACCGTCGTGCCCGGATGGTCGCGGATGTCGTCGGCCACGACCAGGACGGTGCTGGTGCTCGTCGGGTGCTCGCCGACGCCATCGGTCGGGATCGCGGCCTCGGCGATCTTCTGGAGGCGGCGGCCCAGCAGGTACAGCTCCGTGACGTTCACGCCCCGAGATTACATCACTCAGAGATGCATCTCTCTTGATGCATCTCAAAAGATGCATTACGGTCGTCGGCATGACGAAGTGGCGCGGCAACCCCTGGGCCGTCCTGGCGACGCTGTCCCTCGGGTTCTTCATGACCCTGCTCGACATGACGATCGTGAACATCGCGATCCCGGACGTGATGCGCTCGCTGCACACCGGCCTCGACCAGGTCGTCTGGACGGTGAGCGGGTACACGCTCGTGCTCGCCGTCCTGCTGGTGACGGCGGCGCGGCTCGGTGACCTGCGCGGTCAGCGCACGCTGTTCGCGGCGGGCGTCGTCGTGTTCACCCTCGCGAGCGCGGCCTGCGGACTCGCCCCGGACATCGGGACGCTGATCGCCGCGCGGGTCGTCCAGGGGATCGGCGCGGCGATGCTCACGCCGCAGACCATGGCGCTGATCATCACGACCTTCCCGGCGGACCGGCGCGGCACGGCGCTCGGCGTCTGGGGTGCGGTCGCGGGCGTCGCGACGCTGACCGGGCCGACGCTCGGCGGGATGCTGGTCAGCGCGGCGGGCTGGCGCTGGGTGTTCCTCGTGAACGTCCCGGTCGGCGTGCTCGTGCTGGCGATGACCGTCCTGTTCGTCCCGGACGTCCGGACCGGACGCGCGCACCGCCTCGACCTGCCCGGCGTCCTGCTCTCCTCCGCGGCCCTGACCTGCTTCACCTTCGCGCTCATGGAAGGCGACCGGTACGGGTGGAACCTGTGGATCTGGGGGCTCATGACGGCCGGCGCGCTGCTCGGCGGCCTCTTCCTCCGGCACCAGGCCGGACGCCAGGACCGCGAGCCGCTGATCCCGTTCGAACTCTTCCACGACCGCGGATTCGCGCTGATGACCGGCCTGATGGGCGTGATCGGCGCGGCGCTGATCGGGGCCGTCCTGCCGCTCGGGCTCTTCCTGCAGCAACAGCTCGGCCTCAGTGCCGTCCACGCCGGGCTCGCGCTCGCGCCGTCCCCTCTCGTGTCGCTGATCGTGTCCCCGTTCGCCGGACGGATGAGCGACCGGATCGGCGGACGCCGCGTCCTGCTCGCCGGGCTGCTCGCCTTCGCCTCCGGACTGGCCCTCGTGGCCCTGCTGATCAGCGGAGACGCGCACGCCTGGACGTTCACCGCGCCGCTCATGCTGATGGGCTTCGGCACCGGCTGCATGATCGCGCCGCTCTCCACCGAGGCGATGCGCGGCGTCCCGCCGAGGCTCGCGGGGGCGGCGTCGGGGGTCGGCAACTCCGTCCGGCAGCTCGGCTCGGTGCTCGGCACCGCCGCGACCGGCGCGCTCATGGCCATCGGGGGGCCGCTCACCGGAGTCCACCTGGCGCTCGCGCTGCCGATCGTCCTGCTCGCGCTCGCGGCGGGCGCCCTGGCCCTCACCCGACCCCGTCCGGTTCCCGCCGTCGCGTGAGTCGGTTCAACTGTCGTCCGCTTCACGTACTTTGCACGCTATGGAACTGCTGGTGTCCTCCTACGCCGATCCGGTCGTGCGGAAGCTGATCGACGAGCTCCAGCAGGAGTACGTCGTGCGCTACGGCGGTCCGGACGAGACGCCGGTCGACCCCGCCGAGTTCGCCGCGCCCCTCGGCCACTTCGTCATCGGACGCGTCGGCGGCGACCCCGTCGCGTGCGGCGGATGGCGCGCGCACGACGCGTCCGAGCCCGGCTTCCTGAACGGGGACGCCGAGGTCAAGCGCATGTACGTCGTGCCCCGCGCCCGCAACCGTGGCCTCGCGCGGGAACTGCTCGCCGGGCTCGAGACGGCGGCGCGGGCGGCGGGACGCGGGCGGATGGTCCTGGAGACCGGCATCGCGCAGCCGGAGGCGATGGCGCTGTACGCCTCGTCCGGATACGAGGAGATCGAGAAGTTCGGCTTCTACCGATGCTCCGAGTCGAGCCGCTGCTACGGCAAGACCCTCTGAGACCCGCCTACGCCGAGACGGGGTGCCCGGCGATCCGCAGGTGGCGCTGCGGGCGGGCGACCCAGGCCCAGCCGACCTCCTCGCTCTCCTTGTTGGCCAGGTCGATCTCGAAGAACTCGGTCGGCGGGATCAGCGTCCGGTGCGCGAGGACGAAGTTGCGGTAGAGGAATCCGCTCATCACGAACCCCAGGTCGGTGCCGTGCCCGGCGACCAGGTCGCGGAAGGCCGGGGCGTCCAGCATCCGCGCGAGCCGGACGAAACCGTCCCCGTCCAGGCCCGCGTCGTCCCGCAGGACCAGGCCGACCGCCGCGGCCGCGCGCAGCTGGAGCCGTCCGTCCTCCGTCCGCGACTCGTTGAGCGAGCGAAGCCGCCGGTCCAGGTGCTGGACGAGTTCACCGGCGAGCAGCCCGCAGTCGGCGTCCGGCGGCGCGGCCAGCACCAGCCCGTCGCCGGTGTCGCGGGACGAGCAGTGGTCGAGCGGCAGTCCGATCGCGGCGAACGCGGTGCGCGCGACGTCGTGCATGTCGTTCCGCAGGACGGCCCGGACGGTGTCGGAGCGGCGGCCGTAACCGACCACGTCCAGCCCGAACACCGCCCGCGGGACCGGATGGCCGGGCAGCCCGGCCGGGTGGGGCGATCCGTTCTGTTCCATCGTCATCCCTCAGCGGGCCGGCGAGAATGCGCCGCCGGAAACGCGCCCTCCCGGGTCCACTCCGGGAGTGACCGCCAGCATGGAACGCGACGCCCCGGGATCCGGCCGGAACGAACGTCGTCGGCACGAACGCGAACGAAGTCGAACGGGCCTTCGCGCGGCGGAGAATGACCGGCAGGTGACAGATCCGGGCATTTCGGATGGATGGTGGCGGCGGGCGCACCAGGCGCTCTGCCGCCACAGCACTGCGCGCCGGCCCGCCCGCCGCCGGGGCCGCCCGGTCAGGAGCGCCCTCGGAAGGAGCGGGTTCGTGTCACCTGACACATCTCCGCCCCGCGTTGATTATCGCGCATGCCCGCAAAGTGACTGTCCGCTTTAAGGTGGTTTATGGTTCATGATCAAATACCGGGAGGTATTCACCCCTTGCGACCCCCGCGGAACGGAAGAGGATCCATCTACCGGGGTGTTGATTTCTCCCCCTTAGGCATCTCGTTCGAAATGCCGACATGATGCTGATCTCTGAGCCATGATTTCGTGGCATCGAGGCCATGTGACGGCCGCCACCGTCCGGCGCCTCTTGACGAACGTCCGGTCGGACACCTGTGGGAGGAGCTCACATGCGTGCGAAGGGGGAACGCGGCGGCATACCCGGATCCGCCCGCGCGGAAGCGCGGCGGGACGGTGAGGACGGCGCCCGCCCGTCCGACGAACGCCGTACAGCCACCGAACGCCTCGAGGCCGACGAACGCCGCACTGTCGCCGAACGCCTCACGGCCGCCGTCCGCTCGGCCGCCGAACGCCTGGCCGGCGCCCTCCAGCGCTGGGCCCGCCGAACCCCGTCCGAAGCCCTGTCCGGACGGCCCGGCCTGTCGGAGCGTCCGGACCCGTCCGCCGCCCGGACCACCGCCGAGTTCGCCGAGCAGCTCCGCCGCCTCAAGCGCTACCGCGGCGCGTCCTACCGCGAGATGGCCAGGCTGAGCGGCGGCACGCCCGTCGTCTCCACCCTCTCCCAAGCCGACAAGGGCGAAAGGCTTCCCAGCGAACGCACCCTCCGCGCTTACCTCCGCGGCTGCCGCCTGGACGAGGACGCCATGACGCCCTGGCTCGAAGCCCGAGGCCGCCTCGCCATGGACGACTGAGCCGCACCGATCAGGAGCGGCGCCGATCAGGTGTCGGAGTGCTCGGTGAGGGCCGGGTGGGGGTCGGCCGGTGGGGTGGCCAGGTCGGCTCGGAAGTGGTGGTTCAGGCGGGCGCGGAGGCGGCCCCGGAGGGTGCGGGACTCGGGGGGATCGATGCCGTGGTGTTCGGCGCGGCCGATGGGGACGGCCGCAGGAGGCCGGGGGTCGGTGATGGGGGCCAGGCGTTCGGGTGGGAGGGGTTTCTCGACCTCGATGTACTCGCCGGACGGGAGGAGGCGGATGATGCCGGTCTCCAAGCCGTGTTCGACGAGGGCGCGGTCGCGCCGCTGGAGGCCCAGGCAGACGCGGTAGGCGACGACGTAGGCGAGGACCGGGCCGAGGATGACGGCGACGCGGAAGAACCAGGTCGTCCAGAAGAGGGGGACGTCGAAGGTCTTCGCGATGATGTCGTTGCCGCCCGCCGCCCACAGGACGCCGTAGAAGACGACGCCCGCGAAGCCGATGCCGGTGCGGGGCGGGACGTCGCGGGGACGGTCCAGCAGGTGGTGGATCTCGTGGTCGCCGGTGACCCAGCGCTCCACGAACGGGTAGACGGCGAGGCCGGTGAACAGGACGCCGGGGACGACCAGGGCCGGGACCAGCACGTTCAGCGCGAGGGTGTGGCCCCACGCGCTGATCTCCCAGTTGGGCATCATCCGCAGCGAGCCCTCCAGCCAGCCCATGTACCAGTCGGGCTGCGAGCCCGCGCTGATCGCGCCCGGGTCGTAGGGGCCGAACAGCCAGATCGGGTTGATCTGGAAGAACGTCGCGAGCAGCGCGCAGACGCCGAAGACCCACAGGAAGAACGCCGTGGTCTTGGCGACGAAGACGGGGAAGAACGGGTAGCCGTACTGGGCCCGGTTGGTCGCGCCCTTGCCCGGGAACTGGGTGTGCGTCTGCCGCCAGGTCAGCACGACCGCGTGCAGCGGGATCAGCGCCAGCAGCAGGCCCGGGATCAGCAGGATGTGGATGACGTACAGCCGCGGCACGATGTCGGTGCCGGGGAACTCGCCGCCGAACAGGAACATCAGCGCGTAGCTGCCGACCACCGGGACCGACAGGATCACGCCCTCCAGGATCCGGATGCCGGTGCCGGAGAGCAGGTCGTCCGGGAGCGAGTAGCCGAACAGGCCGTTCACCATGACCAGCATGAACAGCAGGATCCCGATCAGCCAGTTCAGCTCGCGCGGCTTGCGGAACGCGCCGGTGAAGAAGTTGCGCAGCAGGTGGATGACGATCGCGCCGAGGAACATCAGCGTCGCCCAGTGGTGGATCTGCCGGATGAGCAGCCCGCCGCGCACGTCGAAGCTGATCCGCAGGGTCGACTCGTACGCCTCGCTCATCCGGACGCCGCGCAGAGGCACGTACGAGCCGTCGTAGTTCACCTCCTGCATGGACGGGACGAAGAACAGCGTCAGGAAGACCCCGGTCAGGAGGATGACGAGGAAGGAGTAGAGGGCTATCTCGCCCAGCAGGAAACTCCAGTGGTCCGGGAAGGCCTTGCGCATCGCGACGCGCAGGAACGGCGCCCCGCCGAAGCGGTCGTCGAGCGCCCGTCCCGCTCCGCGCAGTCGTTGGGGGGCCGCCCTCGGAGCGTCACCACGCGCTCTCGCCGAGGAGGTTCCGTCCGGGCGCCGGGGGGACGAATCGGTCACCGCTGCCTCCAGAACCGGCGGCCGGCCGGAGCGGGGGCGTCAGCGGCCGCCTCTCGGTTTCACCTGGCCTTTCCACTGTCGCACCGACGTGCGGGCCGTTCCAGGGGAAGATTTCGTCCAACCTCGTCAAGCCGGACGGCCGAATCTGGTCGGGTCTCGCCATGGACTGACAGGGGACCCCTGGTACTGATCATGATTTTCCCCACACTAGACTCAAAAGTCAGCAATTTCCCCGTGTGTAGCGATAGGGAGCACGGAGAGTCATCGGACCCGTGGGGAGCGGAGTGGCGGAGGACGCGACGGGCGGGTACGGACGCCCCTGGACCGACCTGCCCAGGGAGCTCGCCGACCACATGCGGCCCAACCTGGACGAGGTCGCCGACGACATGATCGCCGAGATCCAGGGCCGGGTCCGCGAGTACGACCGTCCGGGCGACGGCCCCTACTCGGGCACGCTGCGGCTCGCGGTCGAGCGCGTCCTGCACCACTTCGTCGAGCGGGTCGCCGACCCCGGGCACGAGCCCGGCGGGGTCGCCGACTTCTTCCGCGCGATCGGACGCGGCGAGGCGGGCGAGGGCCGCAGCCTGGACGCCATGCAGTCGGCCATGCGGGTCGGCGGGATGATCGCCTGGCGGCGGATCGCCGACGGCGCCGCCGTGCTGGACGTCGACCCGCGCACGCTCGGCGCGGTCGGCGAGGCGCTGATGCTCGTCCAGGACGAGCTGGCCGCGGCCGCCGCCGAGGGGTACGCGCAGGCCAAGGCCGCCGTCGCGGGCGAGATGCAGCGCCGCCGCAAGCGCCTGCTCGACCTCATGTTCGCCGACCCGCCCGCCGCGCCGGAGGCCATCGCCGACCTCGCCGCCGCCGCGCACTGGCCGGTTCCGCGCACGGTCGCGGCGGTCGCGCTCGGCCGTCCGCCCGCCGGGTCCAACCACCCGGCCTTCCCGCCGGACGTGCTGTCCGACCTGACCCGCCGCACGCCCAGCCTGATCGTCCCGGACCCGGACGGCCCCGGCCGCGCCCGCCTGATCGACCGCGCGCTCGCCGGGACGCACGCCGTCGTCGGCCCGACCGTCCCGGTCGTCGAGGCCGCCCGCTCGGTGCAGTGGGCGCGCAAGACCCTCGCGCTGGTGGACCGCGGCGTCATCCAGACGGACGGCGGCGTGGTGCGCAGCGTCGAGCACATGTCCACGCTGATCCTCTTCCAGGACGAGGACCTCATCTCGTCCCTCGCCGCGCTCCGCCTCGCCCCGCTCGCGCACCTGCGCGTCAGCCAGCAGGACCGCCTCGCCGAGACGCTCCTCGCGTGGCTCCAGTCCGGCCGCAACGCCAACGAGGTCGCGATGCGGCTGCACGTCCACCCGCAGACCGTCCGCTACCGGCTGCGCCAGCTCGAGGAGCTCTTCGGCGACCAGCTCCTCGACCCCGACCAGCGCTTCGACCTGGAGATCGTCCTGCGCGCCCGCGCCCTGCTCGCGGGCGGCGCCGGCGAGCACCTCCTGGACGCCGCCCACGAGGCCGTCGGCGAGACCGGCGAGATCGTCACCCTCCGCCGCTAGGACGCGTCTCAAAGCCACCTGCCCTACTGCGCGACGCCCAGGCGCGCACCTGGCCGCCGCTCGCCACGGGCGCCGACTTTGAGGCACGCCCTAACCGCCGGGAGCGCGGGCGGGGAGGGAGACGCGGATGCGGCAGCCGCGCGTGGTGTCGACGACGCCGATGCGGCCGCCGTGCATGTCGACGACCCAGCGGGCGATGGCGAGGCCGAGGCCGGTGCCGCCGTCCGGGGTGGCCGCGCCGGACGCGCCGCGCGAGAACCGCTCGAACACCCGCTCACGCTGGCCCTTCGGGATTCCGGGGCCCTCGTCGGAGACCTCCAGGACGAGCGCGCCCGTCCCGTCGCCGGGACGCGCCGTGATCATGACCACCCCGTCGGACGGCCCGTGCCGGACGGCGTTGTCCAGCAGGTTCGCGAGGACCTGGTGCAGCCGGTCGCGGTCGGCGACGCAGCTCAGCCCGGGAGCGATGTCGGCCTTGACCGGGGTGTCGGGGAACGCGGCGGTCACCTCGTCCACGAACCCGGCGACGTCGAGGACGCCCAGGTCGAGCGGGACGGCCCCGGCGTCCACCTTGGACAGGTCGAGCAGCTGCCCGACCAGGCGGCCGAGCCGCTCGGTCTGCTCCAGCGCGGACTCCAGCACCTCGGGGCTCGCCGGGGTGACGCCGTCCGCGACGTTCTCCAGGACGGCGTGCAGCGCGCTGATCGGGGTGCGCAGCTCGTGCGACACGTTCGCGACGAACTCCTGCCGCTGCCGGTCGACGGCGGCGAGGTCGGCGGCCATCCGGTTGAACGCGCGGGCGAGCTCGCCCACCTCGTCCCGCGACGTGGACCGCACCCGGCGCGAGTAGTCGCCGCGCGCCATCGTCCGCGCCGCCGCCGTCATCTCGCGCAGCGGCGCGGTCATGCCGTGCGCGATGAGCTGCGTGATGACCAGCGCGATGACCATCCCGACCGGGCCCGTCTCGCGCGCGCGGAACCCCAGCGGGTACCCCCACAGGACGATCGCGATCGCGATGCAGGCCGTCACGACGACCAGGACGCCGAGCTTGACCTTGATCGACCGCAGCGGGTCCAGCGGGCGCGGCAGCCGCTCCCACGCGCGCTCGGCCGACTCCTGCTTGCGCCGCATCCGCTCCCACACGCTCAACCGCACGGACCTTCGGCCTCCAGGCTGTAGCCGACGCCGTGGACGGTGCGGATGAGGTCGGGGCCGAGCTTGCGGCGCAGCGCCTTGACGTGGCCGTCGACGACGCGGGTGCCGGACGCGTCGGCCCAGTCCCAGACGTCCTCGAGCAGGACGGCGCGGGTGAGGACAGCGCCGGGGTTGCGGGCGAGGCAGGCGAGCAGGTCGAACTCGGTCGGGGTGAGGTGGACCTCCGAGCCGTCCCGGCGGACGCGGCGGGAGCGCTCGTCGATTTCCAGCGGGCCGAGCCGGGTGACGGGCTCGGGCGCGGACGACGTCAGCGTCGCGGCGCGCTCGACGCGGCGGAGCAGGGCGCGGATGCGGGCGACCAGCTCGCGCATGCTGAACGGCTTGGTGAGGTAGTCGTCCGCGCCGACGCCGAGCCCGACGAGCTTGTCGGTCTCGGCGTCGCGGGCGGTGAGCATCAGCACCGGGACGGGACGGTCCGCCTGGACACGGCGGCAGACCTCCAGCCCGTCGAAGCCGGGGAGCATGACGTCCAGCACGATGAGATCGGGTGAGGTCTCGCGCGCCCGCGCGACGGCGGACGGCCCGTCCGCGGCCGTCTCCACCGCGAAGCCCTCGGCGGACAGCCGGTCGGCGACCGCCTTGGCGATGGTGGGCTCGTCCTCGACGACCAGGATGCGCATGCCCCGACCCTAGGAGCGCGGTGCGCGCGCTCCCGGGGCGGGTTGTGCGGATCCTGTGTCGATCATGGTCCCGCGTCGCTCGCGGACCGCGTTGGTCACGGTCCCGCGTGGGTCACGGGCCCGCGTTGATCGCGGATCCCGCCTCGATCGGACACGGCGCTGTGCCGATCGAGCGTCCGGTGCGGGGATCAGGGACCGATCGGCCAGGTGTGCACGGGTTCGTTGGTGTTCATATGGCCGACGTACGTCCGGACCATCTCGCGCAGCGCATCGGGACGGCGCGGCCCGATGCGCTCCTCGATGGCCTCGACGGTCGCGGTCTGCCAGTCGGCTCCGGTGCGTCCGGCCAGGCAGCGGCCCTCGATGATGCCGAGCAGCCGGTCCCGGCGGGACGGTTCGACGCCCCAGCGGTCCAGGCCCTCGTGGGCGAGCGGGAGCAGGCGGCGCAGCACCAGCTCGGCCGCGGGCACCTCGCCGAGGCCGGGCCAGTACAGGCGCGCGTCGATGCCGTCCCGGGCCGCGCGGAGCAGGTTCTCCCGCGCGGTCGCGAACGACATCCGGGACCAGACCGGGCGTTCCTCCTCGGCGAGGACGCGCAGCAGGCCGTAGTAGAACGCGCCGTTGGCGACGGTGTCGGCGACGGTCGGGCCGGCGGGCAGCACGCGGTTCTCCACGCGCAGGTGCGGACGGCCGTCCACGACGGCGTAGATCGGCCGGTTCCAGCGGTAGATGGTGCCGTTGTGCAGGGCCAGCTCGGGCAGCTCGGGGATGCCGCCGCCGTCGAGCACGGCCTCGGGGTCCTCCTCCTCGCAGATCGGGAGCAGCGCGGGAAAGAAGCGGGTGTTCTCCTCGAACAGGTCGAAGACCGAGGTGATCCAGCGTTCGCCGAACCACACCCGGGGCCGGACGCCCTGGGCCTTCAGCTCGTCCGGACGGGTGTCGGTGGACTGCTCGAACAGCGGGATCCGGGTCTCCCGCCAGAGCCGGTGGCCGAACAGGAACGGCGCGTTCGCGGCGAGCGCGACCTGCGGCCCGGCGATGGCCTGCGCGGCGTTCCAGTGCGCGCCGAACCGGTCGGGGCTGACCTGGATGTGGAACTGGACACTGGTGCAGGCGGCCTCCGCGGAGATGGAGCCGATGTGCGTGCTCAACGGCTCCGGGCCGTCGATGGCGATCCGGATCTCCTCGCCGCGCGCCGCGAAGATCTCGTCGTTGAGCAGCTTGTACCGGTTGTTGGTCGACAGGGTCTCCTCGCCGATGTCGGCGCGGCGCAGCGTCGGCAGGATGCCGATCGCCACCAGTTCCGCGCCGACCTCGCCCGCGCACGCGTCGGCATGGTTCAGATGGTCGCGGACCTCCTGCTCCAGCTCGTGGGTGTTGTGCCCCCCGAGCTCACGTGGCGGGATGTTGATCTCCAGGTTGAACTGGCCGAGCTCGGTGTCCCACGCCGGATCGGCGATGGACTTGAGCACGTCGGCGTTGCGCATCAGCGGATCGCCGGCGGCGTCGATCAGGTTGAGCTCGATCTCCAGCCCGATGTGCGGACGCTCGAAGTCGAACTGCGACTCGCCCAGCATGCGGGCGAGCACGTCGAGGTCGCGCCGCACCTTCTCCCGGTACCTGCGCCGGTCCATTCCGCTGATGGTCGCGGCGGAAACGTCTCGTCCCATGTCCTCGCCTTCTGCCGCGGATATGGTCTTCTGAGGCGAAATGTCCAGATCTGGACTGGGGAAACCCGGACCGGGGTTACGGGCGCGCCGATAATCACGCTCCGCACGGTCACCGCCCGCCGACGTGCCGTGTTGAGGGTGGGCCGCACGCCGCGTGCGCGCGCCGCCGGGACGCCCGGCGACGCGCGTGCCGCGGGACGGCGGGCGACCTCGGGAGACACGGACGGGACGGCGGGACACGGCGCGGCGCGAGGGCCGCCGTGCCACGCTGTGGGAAAGGTGAGGGGGGACACGATGCGGTTGCGGCCACGGTCGATCAGGACGCGGGACACCCTGGTCGCCGCGGTGCTGGCGGCTGTGGTCTCCGGCGCCATCGCGATCGGGGCGGACTTCGGGATCCGGGACACGGTGCGCGCCGCGCTCGTCCAGGACACCGCGCAGTCCGCCCGCCGGACGAGCGCCGCGATCCGCGACGGCTCGCTCGGCTCGCCCATCCCGGACGACTCCGGCGGACGCGTCCTCATCCAGGTCGTCGGCCCCGGCGGCAACGTGCTCGACGCCACACCGGCCGCCGCGCGGTACGGCCGGCTCAGCGACTTCCGTCCGCCGCGCGACGAACGCGTCCGCGACTACATGCACTGCGTCGGCCACGGCCCGGCCCGGCACTGCCAGGTCGTCGAGGCGATCCGCGTCACCACCGCGCCCGACTCGGTCGTCGTGTACGCCGCGACCCCGATGCCGTGGCCGCTGGTGAACGGCGCGCTGGAGGCCCTGCTCATCGTCGCCGTCCTCGCCCTGTCGGCGCTCGTGGCCTGGGTGACCTGGCGGGTCGTCGGCCGGACGCTGCGCCCGGTCGCGCAGATCCGGGCCCAGCTCGCCGAGATCAGCGACAGCGACCTGTCCCGGCGGGTGCCGCAGCCCCCCGGCGAGGACGAGATCGCCGAGCTCGCCGCGACCGCGAACCAGACGCTCGACCGGCTGGAGAACGCCGTGGACCGGCAGCGCCAGTTCGCCTCGGACGCCTCGCACGAGCTGCGCACCCCCATCACGGGCCTGCGCGCCAACCTCGAGGACGCCGCGATGCACCCCGAGGACACCGACCTCAAGGCCGTGGTCGCGTCGGCGCTGCGCGACACCGACCGGCTGGAGAACATCGTCACCGACCTGCTGCTGCTCGCCCGGATCGGCACCGGCAACGCGGCCCGCGAGGCCGTCGACCTCGGCGACATGGCCCGCCGCGAGCTCGCCCGCCGTGAGGGCGGCCCGCGCGTCGTCGGCGCCCCGCGCCTGGTCGCCGACCTCGCGCCGGACGTGCGGGCACGTGGCGTCCGGATGCAGTTCGACCGGCTGCTCTGCAACCTGCTGGACAACGCCGAGCGCTACGCGGACGGCACGGTCGCGGTCTCGGTCAGCTCGTCCGGCGGGTTCGCGCTGCTGACCGTCCAGGACGACGGCGCGGGCGTCCCGGCGGACGACCGGGAGCGCGTCTTCGAGCGCTTCACCCGCCTGGACAGCGCCCGCAGCCGCCATGCCGGCGGCACCGGCCTGGGCCTGGCCATCGCCCGCGAGATCGCCCGCTCCCACGGCGGAACCCTCACCATCGAGGACTCCGTCCGCGGCGCCCGGCTCGTCCTGCGGCTCCCGCTCGACCCCGGGAACGCATGAAGGGACCGCCTGCGCTGTCGCGCGGGCGGTCCCTTCAAGAACAGGGGCGCGGCCTTAGGAAGCCTGCACAGCCTGGATCTCGAGCGTGATGTCGACCTTGTCACCGAGGAGGGCCTTGTCGCCGCCCAGCGGGACGTTGAACTCGATGCCCCAGTCCTTGCGGTTGATCGTGGTGGTGGCGGAGAAACCGGCGCGCGTGCCGCCCCACGGGTCCTGGCCGATGCCGTGGAAGTCGACGTCCAGGGTGACCGGCTTGGCGACGCCCTTGATCGTCAGGGTGCCCTCGACCTTGTAGTCGCCGCCGTCGGCGCGGACGCCGGTGGTGGCGAAGGTCATGGCCGGGTGGTTCTCGACGTCGAGCACGTCGGCGGTGCGGACGTGGGCGTCGCGGTCGGCGTTGCGGGTGTCGATCGAAGCGAGCTTGATCTCGGCCGTGGCGGTCGAGGCGGCGATGTCGTCGGCGACCTCGACGGCGCCCGAGAACTCGGTGAAGGAGCCGCGGACCTTGGTCATCAGGTGCCGGATCGCGAAGGTGACCTCGGAGTGCGCGGGGTCGATGTTCCAGGTGCCGGCGGTCAGGCCCAGCTCAGTGGCGGCGAGGGTCATGGCGTTCTCCTACGGGTAGTTCTTGAAACTTCAACGAACTGACTCCACGGACATTAGTTGAGACTTCAAGCAGTGTCAAGTCCGGTCCGTGCGCGATCTCGAGGCGCGGAAACATACAGGACCACCTGTTTGTTCCTTCGCTAGGCTGGGGGGCATGTCGTCACCCGTCCGCCCACGTCGTACGCAGGAGGAACGCACTGCCGCCACCCGCGCGGCGCTGCTCGACGCGACCGTCGCCTGCCTGGTCGAGTACGGCTACCACGGCACCACCACGACCCGCGTGGTGGAACGCGCCGGAGTCTCACGGGGCGCTCAAGTACATCATTTCCCCACGAAGGACGCTCTAGTCCTGGCGGCGGTCGAGCATCTGGCCCGCAAGCGCGCCGACCGCTTCCTCGCCGAGGACCTCGACCGCCTCCGCGCCTCGGCGGACCCCCTGGGCGACGCCCTCGACCTGCTCTGGCGCGCCTTCCAGGGCCCGCTCTTCGAGGCGTCCATGGAACTGTGGGTCGCCGCCCGCACCGACCCCGGCCTGCGCGAACACGTCGCCGAGTTCGAACGCCTGATCACCGCGGGCATCCTCGACATCAGCCGCGCCGTCTTCGGCGACCAGGTCGACGACCCGGACGTCCAGGGCAACCTCTACGTCGCCCTCGAGACCATCCGCGGCCTCTGCCTCCTCAACTTCGTCCACCCCACGACCCCGGAACGCCAGGAGGCCCGCTGGCTCCGCTCCAAATCCCGCCTCCGCCGCATGGTCGCCCTGGACCACTGACCCCGGCACTCCGCGTGTGATCCAGACCACCGGCGACGGCGCCGCCGGTGTCGCTATCTTCACTCCATGCGCGGCGATTCCGGACAGGTACTGGCCGACCGCTACCGGATCCTCGGGCTGATCGGCCGCGGCGGCATGGGCCGCGTCTGGCGCGCGCACGACACCGAGCTCGACCGCGAGGTGGCCGTCAAGGAACTGCTCCTGCCCGAGGGCGTCGACGACGAGGGCCGCCGCGAGTGGTACGCCCGGACGGCGCGGGAGGCGCGCGCCGCCGCCCGCCTGCACCATCCCGGCATCGTCACCGTGCACGACCGGGTGCTCGACTCCGACGGGCGGCCGTGGATCATCATGGAGCTCGTCCGCGGCCGGTCCCTCTCCGACCTGGTGCGCGCCGACGGGCCGCTCCCGGCGCGGCGGGTGGCCGCGATCGGGCGGCAGATGCTCGACGCGCTGACCGCCGCGCACGCGCACGGCATCGTGCACCGCGACGTCAAGCCGGCGAACGTCCTGCTGTCCGGCGACCGCGCCGTCCTCACCGACTTCGGGATCGCCGCGCTGGCCGGTGACGTCGCCGTCACGCGGACGGGCGCGACGCCCGGCACGCCCGGCTACATGGCGCCGGAGCAGGTCCGCGGCGAGCCCGCCACGCCCGGCTCCGACCTGTGGTCGCTCGGCGCCACGCTGTACGCCGCGGTGGAGGGCCGGCCGCCGTTCACCGGGGCCACGCCCGGCGCGATCTTCGTGTCGGTGGCCACGGAGGAACCGCCGGAGCCGGTCCGTGCCGGGCCGCTGACGCCCGTCATCGCCGGGCTGCTCGCCAAGGACCCGTCCGCGCGCAGCGACCCCGCAACGGTGGCCGCCGCCCTGACCGCCATCGCCGACGGCCGCGAACCCCCGCCCCCGTCCGTGCAGCCCACCTGGCCGGTGGCCGCACCCGGCCCACCCACGCCGGGCCCGCCCACGCCGGGCCCGCCCACGCCGGGCCCGTCCGTGCCGGGTCCACCGGCGCCCGGCCCGCCCGTGCCGGATCCCCTGGCTGTCCGCCCGACCACCCCGTACAGCCCCACCCCGGACGCCTTCGCGCCGCCGGGTGGCCCGTCCGGACGGCTCCGCCGCCGTGCGCCGCTCCTGCGTGTGGCCGCCGCCGCTGGCGCGGTGGTGCTCGTGGCGGGCGGCGTCACCGTCGCGCTGACCCTGCGCGGCTCCGGCGACACGCCGCCGCGGCGACAGCCGACCAAGGCGGCAGCGGTCGCGCCGAAGGACCTGATCCTCGGTTCGCAGGGCGTCCTCGATCTGACGTACCTGCCGGACAGCCGCGAGCTGATCTCGGTCAGCATCAGTGCGCCGAGCCGCCTGTGGGACGTCACCACCGGCCGCGTGCTCGCCAACGTGGACGACATCGTGCACGGTTCGGGCGAGTTCGCCGCCGCGTCCCCCGACGGACGCACCGTCGCCATGGACAAGGGCAGCTCGGTCGGCCTGTGGGACGTGCGCACCCAGCGCGTCACCCGCACGTTCCCCCTCCCCGGCGGCGACAAGTCGGGCATCCCCTCCACCGCCGCGTTCAGTCCCGAGGGCGACACGCTCGCCATCGGGACCTACTCCAACGACAAGGGCCCGCACAACGTCATGCTGTGGAACGTCGGGCAGAACGGCGTCGAGCGGACCTTCGACAACGGCGGCACCACCGGAATCTCACACGTCGTCTACAGCCCGGACGGCACCCAGCTGGCCACCGCCGACCTCACCCAGGTCAGACTGTGGGACCTGACCGGCGCGGGCCGCCTCATCGGCACGCTCGGCGGCGTCGACGGCGTGGTCGCGGACATCAAGTTCAGCCCGGACGGCACCGAGCTGGCCGTCAACACCACCGGCTTGGGCATCCGCCTGTGGAACCTCAAGACCCGGACGCTCACCAACGCGTTCAACGGCGGCGGCACGGACGACTCCAACCAGATGGCGTTCAGCCCGGACGGCGCGCTCCTGGCGGGACGCGACGCCGGAGACCACGACGTCGTCGACCTGTGGAACACCAAGACGGGCGCCATCGTCCGCAAGCTGAATGGCCACACCAAGGAGGTGCGCGCGGTGGCCTACGCCCCGGACGGCTCGTCCGTGGCCGCGGCCAGTACCGACGGAACCATTCGCGTCTGGCGCGTGTGACGCCTGGGTCCCGTTCGCTATCTTCGCTCCATGCGCGGTGAATCCGGGGAGTTGCTTGCGGGCCGCTACCGGATCCTCGGGCTGATCGGCCGCGGCGGTATGGGCAGCGTGTGGCGCGCGTACGACACCGAGCTCGGCCGCGAGGTCGCCGTCAAGGAACTGCGGCTCTCGGACGAGATCGACGACGCCGAGAGACAGCAGTGGTACGCCCGCGCCGAGCGCGAGGCCCGCGCCGCCGCCCGCCTCCGCCACCCCGGCATCGTCGCCCTGCACGACCGCGTGACCGGCGAGGACGGTCGTCCGTGGCTGGTGATGGAGCTGGTCGCGGGCCGTTCGCTGGACGCCGTGATCCGCGACGACGGCCCGCTGCCGCCGGAACGGGTCGCCGCGATCGGACGGCAGGTCCTCGACGCCCTGACCACCGCGCATGCGCACGGCATCGTCCACCGGGACGTCAAGCCGGCGAACGTGCTGCTCGACGGCGACCGCGCGATCCTCACCGACTTCGGCATCGCCGCGCTGGACGGCGACGCCACGCTCACGAAGTCCGGCGTCCTGCTGGGCACGCCCGCGTACATGGCCCCAGAACAGGTCCGCGGCCTCCCGGCCACCGCCGCCTCGGACCTGTGGTCCCTGGGTGCCACCCTGTACGCCGCCGTGGAAGGCCGCCCCCCGTTCGAAGGCCCCACCCACGGCGCCATCTTCGTCGCCATCGCCACCGAGCCCCCACCCCATCCCGCGAAGGCGGGCCCCCTCACCGAGACCATTACCTCGCTCCTCCAGAAGGCCCCAGAGGCCCGTCCCACAGCAGAATCCGTCCGCCTCCTCCTCACGCCCCCACCGCCCGCGCCCGCGCAGCTCACAGTCGCCCCCGCCGCAGCGTCCGCACCGACCACATCCTCAGCGCCCCCACCGCCGCCGCCCGTGCCCGTGCCACCGCCTGGGTTCACGTCGTCCGCTCCCTCTACCGAACCCCTGCACGAGACGCTCGTTGGCCCTCCCGAGCCCCGGCCCCGGTCGCTGGGGCGGCGGGGACCGATCGTGGGGATCGTGGCGGGGGCCGTTGTGGCGCTGGTGGTGGGCGGCGCGTTCACCGTGCGGGGACTCACCGCGAGCGGGTCCCCGTCGCCCTCGCCGTCCCGCTCTCCGGCCGCCCTCCCGTCCGACCGCGTTCTCGACACCGACTCCGTCGGCGTCTGGGGTGTGGCGTTCAGCCCGGACGGAAAGACCCTGGCCAGCGCCGACGACGATGCCCTGCACCTCTGGGACACCGGCACCGGGGCCCAGGTCGCGACCCTCGCGCAGAAGAGCGGCAGCCCCAGCAAGTCGCGCCACGTGGTGGCGTTCAGCCCCGACGGCAGGACTCTGGCCTCCGAAGGCGCCGACAATCAGATCCAGCTCTGGGACGTCGCCGCCCGCCGCGTCGCGACCACCCTCCCCGACCCCGACGGCTCCAACGCCGAATCCGCAGCCTTCAGTCCGGACGGCCGATACCTCGCCGTCGGCGTCTTCACGTTCGGCGAGAACGCCGCGATCATCCCCCACCTCCGTGTCTGGGACGTCACCTCCCGCCGACTCCTCTTCAGCGCCCGCGACAGCTCCGGCGGCTACATCAACGGCCCGGCCTTCAGTCCGGACGGCCGCACGGTCGCGTTCGCTGATCGTTCCCACGTCCGCCTCTGGGACGTCGCCCGGCAGAAGCTCACCGGCACCATCGATACCCGCCGCGACATCTCCTCCGTCGCCTTCAGCCCCGACGGCCGCACCATCGCCGCGACCGGCCCCAAGGTCCACGCCGGCACCTGGGACGTCACCACCGGCAAGCTTCGCCAGGACCTGCCCGGAGGCGTCAGCGGCAAGATCGCCTACAGTCGCGACGGCCGCTACCTGGCCACCTCCGCCGAGGAAGGCGGCTCCACGGTCCAGCTCTGGGACCCGAACACGGGCAAGGCCATGCGCTCTTTCGGCGCCACCAGCGGCTTCTCCGTGGCGATAAGTCCTGACGCCAAGCTGGTGGCCGGCGGTGATGACACCGGCAAAGTCCACCTCTGGCGCCTGTAACCCGCCACCCCGACGGAGGAGCCCACATGGCCGCCGAGGCAACCCTGCCCGCCGCATACCGCGCGGACGTGGAGACGCTGTGGGACTACCATCAGATGCACCACGTCGCCCGTCCCTCCGATGTCGGCATTGGCCTCGGCAGCCATGATCTCGGCGTGGCCACGTTCGCGGCCGAGTTGTACCACCGGGGCATGTTCCCCCGCATCGTGTTCACCGGGGCCAACGCCCCGACGACGGTCGAGCGCTTCCCCCGAGGCGAGGCCGTCCACTATCGCGAACACGCCCTCGAACTGGGCGTTCCCGACGAGGTGATCCACGTCGAGCCACGCGCCACCAACACCGGCCAGAACATCGAGTTCACCCGCGGGTTGCTCGCGGCCCAAGACATCGAGGTCGGCTCGGCCATCCTGATCTCCCGGCCCTACCAGCAGCGCCGTGCGTACTCCACTGCCAAGAAGCTGTGGCCGGAGCTGGAGATCATCTGCGCCTCCCGTCCGCTTCCCCTCGACGAGTACGTCGAGAGCATCGGGGACGCGAACCGCGTCATCAACATGCTCGTAGGTGACACGCAGCGGATCGTGGAGTACCCGAAGCGAGGCTTCGCCATCCCCCAGGACATGCCGGACGACGTCGAAGCCGCCTACCAACACCTCGTCGAAGCGGGCTTCACCAGCAGACTCATCTGACGGGCGGGTTGTCCGTATTGGGCAAGAGATCATGGAGATGAAGGAGGCCCCACCTTCGCCTGTTTGGGGTGAAGGTGGGGCCTCGTCGTGCGGGGTTGCTTATGCTGAGGCCTCGAGGGGCCAGCCTGGTTGGATCAGGCTGGGCCCTCCCTTATGAGACCAACAGGGCGGGTGCCGGGGACACGCTCTCCAGAGACGCATCCAGATCCAGGTCGACCCAGACCGTGTGGCCGAAGTCGCTGTTGCCGTGGACGCCGAGGGCGATCGCGAGCTCGTACAGCATCCGCAGACCGCGCCCGCTCTCGGTGGCTGAGTTGCAGTTCTCCTCGGGCAGGACGGTCGGGATGCCGTGCCCGCCCATGTCGGTCACAGCGACGTAGACGGGGTTGGCGTGGACGAGCTCGAGCCCGAACCAACCACCTTCGCCTTCTCCCGAACGCGAGTGCCGAACCGCGTTGGCAGCCAGCTCACTGACCGCCAACGTGACCACGTCCACGCACGGAGCCTCGGCGAACATCGCCTCAGCGAGCTTGCGCGCCGCCGTGACCTGATCCGCGCGGCCCGCATACACCCGCCGCCACCGCATCTGCGGCGGCGACCACAGCCAATCGGCGGCCGCGCCGCCGGACCACTTTCCGTTCTTCACCTTTGTGTACCTCCTGGGTCGCCGTCGACTGCCGGGATCCGTCAGTGCCGATTCGGTCACTCACAGCGAACACCTGCGGAACAGGGATGTCAGGAGGAAACTGGAGGAGGTGGCAGGAGGACCCGCAGGTGGCAGCATTTGAGGACCTCACAATGAGCGAAGATGACGCCAGGCCTGCATGGGCCAGGGAGATTCGCGAACGGCGACTACGGGTGTGCTGGTCGCAGAATGACCTTGCTCGTGAGCTGGAGCGCGTCGCCGACGAAAGGACGCGGGCCCAGCTCCCGGCCCGTAGCTCGATCATTCGGGAGATCCGGTTCCACGAATCGGGACAACACCGGCCGGGCCCCGTTTACGCCGAGCTGTACCGACGAGTCTGGGGACGCCAACCCGAAGCAGGTGACGTTCCAGACTCCGAACTGCCCGGCGACCACCTCTCCCTGGCCTGGGCGGTTGGGAGGTTGAACCAGCGCATGGAACGCCGGACTCTCTTGCAGTTGGCCACGACCACGGCCGTCGGGGCCGCTCTTGATCCCATGCAGCGGCTGATGAAGGCGTTGTCGGGTCAGCACCGTCCAGACGACATGACGATCGCGCACCTCGAAGCACGAACGCGCGGGTTCCATCGCCTTGAGGAGCATTACCCGGCCAAGGCCCTCTACCCGTCGCTTCTCGTCCACCTCAACGAGATCAGCGCCCTGTTGGAGAGCGGACTTCCTGAGCTGCAGCGCCGACGCCTCGCCAGCAGCGCGGGCGAGAGCGCCATCCTCGCGTCGTGGTTCGCCTGGGAGATGAAGGACCCACGCCAGGCCGCAGCGAGCGCCCAACTCGCCAATATGGCCGCGAGACGGGCCGGAGACGATGCCGTGGCGGCATGCATGACCGGCTACCGCACCTACATGACGGGCGGCAAAGGCGACCGCAGCGCCCGACTCGCCTTGAACGCCCTTGAGCGCCTCGGTGATGCGGATCCCGCAACCCGGGCCTGGCTTCTCGCACGGCACGCTGAGGAGACGGCACTACTCGGTGACAAGGCCGCCGCTCTGAGCTCGATCCGCGAGGCCGAAGACGTCTACGCCGCCGCTGACCCCAACACGCGACCCTGGACGTTCTTCCTCGACCCAGCCCGCTTCGCGTCCATGAGCCTGACCGTCTACTCCCGGCTACGCCGCGAGGACGACACGATCAAGGCGATGGACGACATCAACGTCCATCTGGGGCCGGCGACCGAGGTCAAGAAGCTCTGCGTGGTGAACGCTGAGCTCGCGCTCGGCCGCTATCGCCTGGGCGACGTGGGAGAGGCGGTCACGTTCGCGCGGTCGGCGTTGGACGCCACGACGGCGATGAGTGCTCCACTCGGCTGGGAACGGCTCGACCACGTCGCGGCGGAGCTCGGCCCCTCCCGGACCAGGACGGCCCGGGATTTCCGTGACGAGTATGCGGCGGTCAGGCCGAAGGCTGCTCAGCCGTCTGTTCTTTGATCCAGCCGAGGTAGTCCGACAGGCCTCCTTCGATCGGCACGGCCACGATCTCCGGCACGTCATAGGAGTGGGCGTCCTTGACGACCCTCACCAGGTCGTCCAGGCGGTCCTTGGTGGTCTTCATGAGGATCAGGTACTCCTCGTCGTGCTGGATCTCGCCCTCCCACCAGTAGGTGGACGCGATCGGGCCGCTGATCTGGCCGCAGGCGGCCACCCGGCTCTCGACGGCCGTTTTGACGATCTTCTCTGCCTCGTCGCGGGTTCCGGCGGTCACGTGGACCTCAAGGGGAAGCGTCATGGCACCGAGAGTACGCCGCGCGCCTCCCGCGGAACGATCACCTCCTCTCGTCTCCTCTTGGCGTGCTTCGAGCCACGGATTTCACTGGGTGTCAGCTCTCATGCACCCGTCGTAGTGCCAGCAGCATTCAACGCCCCCTCCGGACGGTGAGACGTCCGGGCATCCGTAAGAGGACCTCCCACATGCCAGTCAGTCCTTCTGTCCTGTTCGGGGGCCACCGCAGCAAGTGGAAGGAGCAGCCCATGAACGGCTCGTGTGAGGCGTGTCGTCAGGAGTGCACGGGGCCAGGTAGCTGCCCGTGCCACTGCCACAACCAGTAGACGCCCCCGGCGCTGCGACAACGGCCTCTCAGAAGGAGTCACGTTGACCGAACTGTTCGAACCGACCACGGCACAGCTCGACAGGCTGTGGCTCGACCTGACACGCAGATGCCAGCTCGCCTGCGTCCACTGTCTCAACGACTCCAGCAGGGACGGGGACCATGGCGACATGACCAGGGAGGACTGGTTCGAGGCCATCGATCAGGCCACCGAGATGGGCGTCCGCACCGTGCAGCTCTTCGGCGGGGAACCCACCCTGCACCCGCACGCGGCCGAGTTGGCTCGCCGCGTGCTGAAGCGCGGCTTGGAGCTGGAGATCTACACCAACATGGTGGCCGTTCACGGCCCCTGGTGGGAGCTCTTCGGGCACCCGAACGTGACGGTGCTGACCTCGTACTACTCCGCCGACCCGGTCCAGCACGAACTGATCACCGGGAAGCGGACGCACAGGCTGACGCACACCAACATCCGCAAGGCCGTCGAACTCGGAGTGCGTCTCAAGGTCGGGATCGTGGAAGTCAACGTCGACCAGGACGCACCCGCAGCCCAGCGGGAACTGGAGGAGCTGGGCGTCACCGCGATCAACGTCGACCGAACCCGTGAGTTCGGGCGTGGTCGCGCGGAGAGCACCCCCGACATGGCTAACCTGTGCGGCACCTGCGGGAACGGCCGACATGCCAGCGTGAGCCCCACGGGTCAGGTTTCCGCCTGCGTGTTCTCCACCGAGTGGAGCGTGGGAAACGTCCACCACCACAGCCTTGCCAGGATCCTCGGCGGTGAGTCTTTCCAGCGGCTCACCGCCGAGATCCGAAACGCATCCGAGCGGAATGGTCCGTGTGACCCTGACGTGGAGTGCAACCCCGGAACCCCTGGCAGCGAATGCAGCCCGAAAGCGTGACGGAGAGTAGATGAAGGACCTTCCCGGGCCGGACTTCACGGCTCTGATCAGCACCCACGTCGGCCAGGTCGAGGACATGCGTCGCACCACTAAGGGGAGCATGTCGGACCTGACCGCGATCGTGAACGCCGAGAACGGCCGATTCTTCGTCAAGGCGATACGAAACCGGCCGGGTGGACGTCGCGACTCCCTGGTCCGGGAAGGACTCATCAACGCTTTCGTCCGCTCTGTTACCCCCGACCTGCTGTGGGAGGCCGAGGACGACGAGTGGTTCGTCCTCGGATTCGAATACGCCGAGGCACGTCATGCCGACTTCTCGCCCGGTTCCTCGGACCTTCCGGTGGTGGTCGACCTGTTGGATCGAGTCACTGATCTGAGGACGCCAGAGATCGCTCGCGAGTGGCCGGAGACTCGGTGGGACAGGTTCGCGCCCTTTGAGGAGAGAGCCCTGTTCGCGGGTGAAGACCTGTTGCACACCGACATCCACCCCAACAACTTCCTCCTTGGGGACGACGGATGTTGGCTCGTGGACTGGGCTTGGCCGACAACCGGCGCCGGGTTCATCGACTCGGCTCTCCTGGTGGTTCAGCTGATCGCCACGGACCACACACCCGCTTCGGCCGAGTCCTGGGCATCTCGGTGCAGGGCCTGGCAGAAGGCGGTGCCCGCGGCGGTGGACGCCTTCGCCTCCGCGAACCTGCGGATGCTGCGGGCCAGCGCCGAGCGTTCTCCTGAGGCCACATGGCGCAAGGCGATGGCCGACGCCGCTCAGGCGTGGACTGACCACCGTGGACTGACCGTGGAGCCCCTCACCTTCGGAGCGTGACGGTGATCTCCAGGGCAAGCGGGCTGTGAGGCGATCTCATGCGGGGCCCGTGATGTCGGGATCGGAGGATCGCGGCCTGGGCCGCTGGGGGGCGGCCCGGACCGCTGGGGGGCGGCCCGGACCGCTGGGGGATCAGTGGGGTTGCTTGTAGAGGGTGACTACTGCGGCGCCGCCTAGGCCGATGTTGTGTTGGAGGGCGGCCGTCGCGTTCTCTACTTGGCGGGCTTCGGCTTTGCCTCGGAGTTGCCAGGTGAGTTCGGCGCACTGGGCCAGGCCGGTGGCGCCGAGGGGGTGGCCCTTGGAGATGAGGCCGCCGGACGGGTTGACGACCCAGCGGCCGCCGTAGGTGTTGTCGCCGCTGTCGACGAGCTTGCCGCCCTCGCCTTCGGCGGCGAGGCCGAGGGCTTCGTAGGTGATGAGCTCGTTGGTGCTGAAGCAGTCGTGCAGCTCGATGACCTGGATGTCCGTGGCCGAGAGTTCCGCTTCGGCGTAGGCCCGCTGGGCCGCCAGCGCTGACATCTCGGCGCCGATGATCTTGATGGCGGACTGGGAGTCGAACGTGGCGCGGGTGTCGGTGACCATGGACTGGCCGGCGATCTCGACGGCGCGGTCCCAGAGGTCGTGCTCGTCCACGAAGCGCTCGGACGCGATGACCGCGGCGCCCGAGCCGTCCGAGGTCGGGGAGCACTGGAGCTTGGTCAGCGGGTCGTAGACCATGCGGGCGGACGTGATGTCGTCGAGCGAGTACTCGTCCTGGAACTGGGCGTACGGGTTGTTGACCGAGTGCTTGTGGTTCTTCCAGCCGATCCGGGCGAACTGGTCGGCGGTCGTCCCGTACTTCTGCATGTGCTCGCGTCCGGCGGCGCCGAACATGTACGGCGCGATGGGCTCGCCGCCCCACTCGAACAGGGGGAACAATTCCTTCAGGTGGTTGAGCATGGGCTGCTCGCGGTCCTCGAAGGTGGAGCCGAGGGAGCCCTTCTGCATCTTCTCGAAGCCGAGGGCGAGGGCGCAGTCGACGACGCCCGACTTCACGGCCTGGCGGGCGAGGAAGAGCGCGGTCGAGCCGGTCGAGCAGTTGTTGTTGACGTTCACGACCGGGATGCCGGTGATGCCCAGTTCGTAGACGGCGCGCTGGCCGGACGTGGACTCGCCGTACACGTAGCCGACGTACGCCTGCTCGATCAGGTCGTAGGAGATCCCGGCGTCCTCGAGGGCCTTGGTCCCGGACTCGCGCGCCATGTCGGGGTAGTCCCACTCGCGGCTGCCGGGCTTCTCGAACTTGGTCATGCCGACGCCCACGACGAAGGTCCTGTCGGTCACGGTGCCCGCCTCTCCTCAGGATGGCTCGGACGCTAGGGCCTGTCTAAGAAACAGTCAAGCTTGTATGTTTCTATCCGGACCGCTTCGCCGCACCACCACCCGGAGGACGGACGGATGTCTCGCAGCTTCAACCTGGCCGACCTGTTCGAGATCGTCGCGGCGGCGGTGCCGGACAAGACCGCGCTCGTCTCCGGCGCGCGGAGGCTGACGTACCGGGAGCTGGACGAACGCGCGAACCGGTTCGCGCACCATCTGGCCGCGCAAGGCGTGGGTCCCGGCGACACGGTCTCGCTGCTCTCCTACAACCGCGCCGAGTGGCTGGAGGCGCAGATCGGCGTGTACAAGCTGCGCGCCGTCCCGGTGAACGTCAACTACCGGTACACCGCCGGCGAGCTCGCGCACGTGATCGGCGACTCGAACTCGGTCGCGCTGGTCGGTGAGCGGTCGCTGATCGCCCGGCTCGGCGACGCGCGCGGGAAACTGGCCGACCTGCGGCACGTCCTCGTCGTCGAGGACGGCTCGGACGACGCCCTCCCCGACGCCGTCGAGTACGAGGCCGCGCTCGCGGAGGCGTCACCCGCGGGCGACTTCGGCGAGCGGTCGGCCGACGACCTCTACCTGCTCTACACGGGCGGGACGACCGGCATGCCCAAGGGCGTGATGTGGCGGCACGAGGACATCTTCATGGCCGCCATGGGAGGCGGGAACGCCATGGGCGATCCCATCCCCACGCCCGAGACGCTGGCCGCGAAGGTCCTGGACGGCGGCCTGAACACGCTGGTCTGCGCGCCGCTGATGCACGGCGCGGGCATGTGGGTGGCCTGGGCCGCGCTGACCACCGGGTCAACGCTCGTCCTCTGGACGGGCCGCAGCTTCGACGCGGCGAAGGTGCTCGCCCTCGCGGCCGAGGAGAAGGCCGTCACGCTGAACGCGGTCGGGGACGTGATGCTCCGTCCGCTGACCACCGAGCTGGAGGCCCACCCCGGACGGCACGACCTGTCCGCGCTGCTCGTCCTCGCGACGGGCGGCGCGGTGACCTCGCCGGACGTCAAGGCGCGGCTGCACGAACTCGTCCCGTCGCTGCTGCTGATCCTCGACGCGTTCGGCGGCTCGGAGACGGGCGCGGCGGGGCAGGCGGCCGACCTGTCCGACGACGGGCACGCGCGGTTCGTGCCGCGCGCGGACGACACCGCCGTCCTGGACCACCTCCTGCGGCCCGTCCGGCCGGGCTCCGGGGAGATCGGCCAGCTCGCGCGGCGCGGGCACATCCCGCTCGGCTACTGGAACGACGAGGCCAAGACGGCGAAGACGTTCGTCACCGACGAGAACGGCGTGCGCTGGGCGCTCCAGGGCGACATGGCCCGGATCGACGCGGACGGCACGGTCGTGCTGCTCGGACGCGGCTCCCTGGTGATCAACACGGGCGGCGAGAAGGTGTTCGTGGAGGAGGTCGAGGCGGCGCTGAAGACGCACCCGGCCGTGTACGACGCGCTGGTCGTCGGCGTCCCGGACGAGCGGCTCGGCTCCCGCGTCGCCGCCGTCGTCTCGCTCGCGCCCGGCGCGTCCGCGACGCCCGACGAGCTGGTCGCGCACACCCGGACAACGCTCGCCGGATTCAAGGCGCCCCGCGACCTCAGGATCGTGGACGAGGTGCGGCGTTCGCCGGCCGGCAAGGCCGACTACCGCTGGGCCAAGGGCCTCTACCAGTAAGGAACCCCTCGATGACCGAAATGAACCAGGCCGAGCTGGGCGTCTGGAGCGCTCCGTTCGACTTCGCCGTCGACCGCGACCGGACGGTCGAGTACGCCGCCGCGACCAACGACCCGAACCCGCGGTACGTCTCGGGCGAGCTGGCCCCGCCGGTGTTCGCGATCGTCCCGGTGTTCGAGGGCATGATCGACCCGTTGTTCAAGGTCGTCCCGGACACCCTGATCCCGTTCGTCGTGCACGGCGAGCAGGACATGGTGTTCCACCGCCCGATCGAGCCCGGCATGAAGCTCGTCTCGCGGGCGAAGGTCACCGGGTACTCGTCCAAGGGCTCCGGGACGACGGTCTCGCTCAAGCTGGAGACCCGCGCGGACGACGGCGAACTGGTCAACGAGCAGTGGATGGTGTCGTTCTTCCGCGGCTTCCAGGCCGGGGAGACGGTCGGCGAGCAGGCCCCCGCGCACCGCTTCCCCGAGGAGTTGCGCGCCGCCGGGCCGGTCGCCGAGGTCACCCAGCACGTGGACGACGACCAGACGTTCCGCTACTCCAAGGCGTCCGGCGACCCGATGCCGATCCACCTGGACGAGGAGTTCGCGAAGAGCGCCGGCCTGCCCGGGATCATCGCGCACGGCCTGTGCACGATGGCGTTCACGTCCCGCGCGGTGATCGAGTCGGTGGCGGACGGCGACCCGGCCCGGCTGAAGCGCCTCGCGGTCCGCTTCTCCAAGGTCGTCCTCCCAGGTCAGGACGTCACGACCCGGATCTACGACCGCGGCGACGGGACGTTCGCGTTCGAGACCACGTCCAGTTCCGGCGATGTCGTCATCAAGGACGGCCTGGCCGAGATCGCCTGATCGTCCCGGTTCGGGGGCGGTCTGTCGGATCGTCCCCCTACGCTTCTCCGCGTGACGAAGATCGTTGACTATGGGGCGTTCGCGGAGCGGCTGAAGGCCGCGCCGAACCGCTGGGACCTGCTGCGCGAGTTCCAGGAAGAGTGGGGCTACGTGGTCAAGCCGGGCGCGGACCCCAGGGAACGCTGGCCCGAGGGAAGGTACGAGCGGTACCTGCTCGCACGGGGTGGAAAGACCGACACGGACGAGTTCGAGGGCGTCGACTTCGCCCTGCCCATCCCGGCGGCGCTGGACGAGTGGTGGGAGCTGCCGTACAACTCCTTCACCCCCGACTCCCAGCTCCACTGGGCGCACCCCTGGATGGGCACCGTGTACCCGCCGACCGCCTGGGCCGAGCCCGCCGAGGAGGGCGACATGGGCCCGATCCCGGACGACTCGGACCTGGTCCCGCCGGGCGCCGACCGCCGCGTCTGCGTGTTCATGACCGAGGGCGTGTACGCCGTCGAGTGGGGCTACCCGGCCGCCGAGGCGCACGAGCCCGACCCGCGCGTACTGGCCGCCGTCGGCTGGGACGAGAGGGAGTGGGTCCCCCAGGCGCGGTCGCTCTCGGAGTTCTTCCTCCAACTGGCCGTCCAGCGGCTGCCCATCGCGCTCGGCTGGTCGACGCAGATCTACGCCGAGGACGTCAGCCGCGACGACCTTCCCGAACTGGTCGCCAGGATCGAGGCCGAACTGCCGGCGCTCGGTTTCGAGCCGTGGCGTGAACTCGGCATGGACACGATCGTCCGCGGTGGCCCGGACGTGCTCGTCCACCTCGCCTACGGCGCGTGCGGCGGCTTCTTCCTCTCCGGCCGCACGCCCCAGGCCCTGCTCGCCCTGACCGCCCGCCTCGGCCTCGAACGCACCGAAGACGAGCTCGACGGTCCGGAGGACTACGAGCTCGACGCCCCGGAGGAGTCCTAGCCGTTCGAGACCCCGCTCGGCTCCGGCGATGTCGTCGGCCTGGCCGAGGTCGCCTGATCGCATCGGTTCGGGGGCGGTCTGTCGGACCGTCCCCCTACGATCTCCGCGTGGCTGAAATCGTTGACTATGGGACGTTCGCGGACCGCCTGAAGGCCGCGCCGAACCGCTGGGACGTGCTGCGCGAGTTCCAGGAGGAGTGGGGCTACGAGGTGAAGCCCGGCTCACCTCGTTGGGACCGCTGGTCCGAGGACGAGCACGAGGCGTACGTCCGCGCACTGCACGGCAAGCCGGACGAGGGCGGGTTCGAGGGCGTCGACCTCGCCCTGCCCATCCCCATCGCGCTGGACGAGTGGTGGGAGCTGCCCTTCAACTCGTTCACCCACGACGCGCAGCACTACGAGACGAACCCGGTGTACCCACCGACCGTGCGTCCTGACCCGTCCGGCTACGGCGTCGCGGGTGCCCTCCAGGACGACTCGGACCTGATCGCCCCGGACGCCGACCACCGTGTCGTCGTGTTCATGGCCGAGAACCAGTACTGCAACGAGTGGGGCTACCTCGCCGTCGAGGCGCACGAACCCGACCCGCGCGTGCTGGTCAGCGTCAGCAAGGACGAGTGGGCGCTCCAGGCCCGGTCGGTCTCGGAGTTCTTCCTCCAACTCGCCGTCCAGCGGCTGCCCCGCGTGCTCGGCTGGTCGGTGGATATCGAGGACGACGACGTCGTCGACGGCGACCTCGACGACCTGCTCGACCGCATCGAGGAGCGGATGCCGGAACTCGACTTCGAGCCCTGGGCCGAACTCCAGCAGGACACGATCGTCTACGGCGGCCCCGACGCGCTGGTCTACGTCGCCGACGGCGAACTCGGCGGCATCGCCATCGCCGGACGCACCCCCCAGGCCGTCCTCGACCAGGCCGGACGCCTTGGTCTCAACCTCGACGAGGACGACCTCTTCGAGCCCGGCGAGTACTAGGCCGTCCGGTTCCGTTGATGACGGTCTGAGCGAGATCAGCTGATCAATCCGTTTCGGGGGCGGTCTGTCGGATCGTCCCCTTACGCTTCTCCGCGTGGCGAAGATCGTTGACTATGGGGCGTTCGCGGAGCGGCTGAAGGCTGCGACGAACCGCTGGGACCTCCTGCGCGAGTTCCAGGAGGAGTGGGGCTACGCGGTGAAGCCGGGTTCGTCCCGCTGGACCCGCCGGCCCGAGGCCGAGCACGAGAAGGACGTGCTCGGCCCGAGCGGAGACACCGACACCGAGGACGCCGAACGCGCCCTGCCGATTCCGGCCACGCTGGACGAGTGGTGGGAGCTCCCCTTCAACTCGTTCACCCACAACCCCCGCCTCTACTGGGCGCACCTCGTGTACCCGCCGAGTGCCGCGTCCGAGCCGGACGGCGATGGCCACCTGGGCCCGATCCCGGACGACTCGGACCTGGTCGCGCCGGACGCCGACCACCGCGTCTGCGTGTTCATGTCCGAGTACCAGGCCTGCAACGAGTGGGGCTACCCGGCCGCCGACGCGCACGAGCCCGACCCGCGCGTACTGGTCGACGTCGCCGTCGGCGAGATCGAGGACGGGCTCGACGGCGAGTGGGTCCTCCAGGCGCGGTCGATCTCGGAGTTCTTCCTCCAGCTGGCCGTCCAGCGGTTGCCGCGCACGCTCGGCTGGTCGACGCAGATCTACGAGGAGGACGTCGTCGGCGATGACGACGGGGCCGAACTGGTCGCCAGGATCGAGGCGGAGCTGCCCGCGCTCGGCTTCGAGCCGTGGCAGGAGCTCGGCCAGGAGGGGATCGTCCGCGGCGGCCCGGACGTGCTCGTCCACCTCGCCAAGGGCGTCCACGGCGGCATCTTCCTCTCGGGCCGCACGCCTCAGGCCCTGCTCGACCTGGCCGCCCGTCTCGGCCTCGAACGCACCGAGGACGACCTCGAACCCCCGGAGGAGTACTAGGCGTGGCGAAGATCGTTGACTACGGGGCGTTCGCGGAGCGGCTGAAGTCCGCGACTTCCCGCTGGGACCTTCTGCGCGAGTTCCAGAGGGAGTGGGGCTACGCGATCGGGCCGGATTCGTTGCTCAAACTGGAGCGCTGGTCCGAGGACGGGTACAAGGAGTACCTGCTGGCACTGGACGGAAAGGTCGACGGGTACAGGGGTGTCGACCTCGCCCTGCCCATCCCGGCGGCGCTGGACGAGTGGTGGGAGCTGCCGTACAACTCCTTCATCCACGACGAACGCCTCTACGCGATGTTCGTCGAGTACCCGCCGACCGTGCATTCCATCCATGCGGACCTTGACGGCGTGGCCGTGGTCCCGATTCCGGACGACTCGGACCTGGTCGCGCCGGACGCCGATCACCGTGTCTGCGTGTTCATGATCGACATGGATGGCTGCAACGAGTGGGGCTACGCGGCCGCCGACGCGCACGAGTCCGACCCGCGCGTTCTGGTCCGCGTCCGCTCGGACGAGCGCCAGTGGGCCTTCCAGTCCCGGTCGATCTCGGAGTTCTTCCTCCAGCTGGCCGTCGATCGGCTGCCCACCGTGTTCGGCTGGTGTACGTCGATCCGCCCTGAAGACGTCGGCGACGACCGCATGGCCGAACTGGTCGCCAGGATCGAGGCCGAACTGCCCTCGCTCGGCTTCGAGCCGTGGCGCGAACTCGGTCGGGAGGGAACCGTCCGCGGCGGCCCGGACGTGCTCGTCAAGATCGTCAAGAACATCAACGGCCAAAGGATCCACTTCACGGGCCGCACGCCCGAGGCCGTGATCGATCTGTTCGCTCGTCTCGGCATGAGATGCACCGAGAACGAGCTTCGCGCCCCGTGGGAGCTTGGCATGGGGGAGGTCGTTGACTATGGGGCGTTCGCGGAGCGGCTGAACTCCGCGACCTCCCGCTGGGACCTTCTGCGTGAGTTCCAGGAGGAGTGGGGCTACGCGGTCGAGCCGGGTTCGTCCCCCGAAATGGAGCGCTGGTCCGAGGACGAGCACAACGAGTACCTGCTGGCACTGGACGGAAAGACGGACGGGTACAGGGGCGTCGACCTCACCCTGCCCGTCCCGGCGGCGTTGGACGAGTGGTGGGAGCTGCCGTTCAACTCCTTGACCCGCGAATCCCGCCTCTACTGCGCGAACCCTGTGTATCCGCCGACCGTGCGGCCCGAGCAGGCCGGCTACGACGCCGTGGGCCCGATCCCGGACGACTCGGACCTGGTCCCGCTGGACGCCGACCATCGCGTCTGCGTGTTCATGATCGACGAAGACCGCTGCACCTCTTGGGGTTACCCGGCCGCCGACGCGCACGAGCCTGACCCGCGCGTGCTGGCCAGCGTCAGCGAGGACGAGGGTCGGTGGGCCCTCCAGGCCCGGTCGATCTCGGAGTTCTTCCTCCAACTGGCCGTCCACCGGCTGTCCAGTGAGGTCGGCTGGGGGATAGGGATCCACCAGAAGGACTTCACGGGCGACGGCGACATGGCCGAACTGGTCGCCAGGATCGAGGCCGAACTGCCGGCACTCGGCTTCGAGCCGTGGCACGAATCCGGTCGCGCCGGGACCGTCCGCGGCGGCCCGGACGTGCTCGCCCGCCTTCCCAAGAACCCCCGCCAGGGCATCCTCCTCTCGGGCCGCACGGCTGAGGCCCTGAGTGACCTGTCCACCCGTCTCGGCCTCGAAAGCACCGAGGACGGGCTCAGGCTTTCGGAGGATTACCAGGCGTCCGAGAGCATGTCCGGTTCCGGTGATGTCGACGGCTTGGCCGATATCGGCTGATCGCACGATTTCAGGGGTGGTCTGTCAGACCGTCTTCCTACGCTTTCCCACGTGGCGAAGATCGTTGACTATGGGACGTTCGCGGACCGTCTGAAGGCCGCGCCGAACCGCTGGGACGTGCTGCGCGAGTTCCACGAGGAGTGGGGCTACGAGGTGAAACCGGGCTCGTCCCCCTGGGAGCGCTGGTCTGAGGACGAGCACAAGAAGTACGTGTGGGCACTGACCGGAAACGGCGACGCCGACGACGAGTTCGAGGGCGTCGACTTCGCCCTGCCCATCCCGGTCGCGCTGGACGAGTGGTGGGAGCTTCCCTTCAACTCGTTCACGCACGACGCGCGGTACTACGAGACGAACCCGGAGTACCCGCCGACCGTGCGGCCCGACCCGTCCGGGTACGGTGTCGCGGGCCCGCTGCCGGACGACTCGGACTTCGTCGCGCCGGACGCCGACCACCGCGTCGTCGTGTTCATGGCCGAGAACCAGTACTGCAACGAGTGGGGATATCTCGCCGTCGAGGCGAACGAACCCGACCCGCGCGTGCTGGTCAGCGTCAGCAGGGACAAGTGGGCGCTCCAGGCCCGGTCGGTCTCGGAGTTCTTCCTCCAACTGACCGTTGAGCGGCTGCCTTTCGAGTTCGGTTGGAGGGCGCACTTCTTCGGCGACAAGGACGTCGAAGGCTCTGAGCTGGACGACCTTGACGGCCTGATCGCCCGGATCCAGGAGCGGATGCCGGAACTGGGCTTCGAGCCCTGGGCAGAGCTCCAGGTGAACGAGATCGTCTACGGCGGGCCGGACGTGCTGGCCTATGTGGGCGACGGCGACATCACCGTCTCCTTCATCGGCCGCACGAGCCAGGCCGTCCTGGACCTGGCCGAACGCCTGGGCGTCAAGCTCACCGCGGAAGACCTGGAAGCACCCGCCGAGCACTGACGGCGAAAAGGTTTGAGCCGTGCGGGACGCTGCTCCGCACGGCTCAAGTACATGACCCTTTTGGAAGGAACTCAGGGCGCGGTCGTCACGCACTCCTGTGAGGGAGCCGGGGCGGCGGGCGCGGTCGGGCGGCGGTGTTCGAGGGCGACGCGCAGTTGCGCGCGGCCACGGTGGATGCGGCTGCGGACGGTGCCGAGCTTGACCCCGAGGGAGGCCGCGATCTCCTCGTAGGTGAGGCCCTCGATGTCGCAGAGCACCACGGCGGCCCGGTACTCGGGCGCGAGCGAGTCGAGCGCGGTCTGGATGTCGGCGTCCAGGTGCCGGTCATCATAGGTCTGCGCGGGCGACAGCTCGCGGCCCTCGAGGCGCTCGTCGGCGTCCTCGGCGAGGGCGTCGAAGCGGATGCGCTGCTTGCGGCGCGCCCGGTCGAGGAACAGGTTGGTGGTGATGCGGTGGAGCCAGCCCTCGAACGTGCCCGGCGTGTAGGACGACAGGGACCTGAACACCCGGACGAACACGTCCTGGGTGAGGTCCTCCGCGTCGTGCCGGTTTCCGGTCAGGCGGTACGCCAACCTGAACACCCTTGTGGAGTGCTGGTCGACGATCTCCTCCCAGGTCGGAGGCGTCCACGCCACTGCGCCTGCGCTCACCGCTACCCCCGTCTGATACGTAATCGTTACGGCACAGCATGCCCGTCGCGGGATAAGAGCGGTGTAAGAACGCGGAGCCCCCTGTGGCCGGGACTTTGCGATCCGCGGCCGGGCGCCGCCGCCGCGTTCGGAAAACAGCCGTCCGACCTGGGCTTTTGCCCTTCAGGTCGGTTCCGGGTCGTCCCTTTGGACAGAGTTCCCTCTGTGACCCATCTCATTGGACGTGGCGTCCACAGCTATTGAGCGGGCGCCCGGTCGCGGGCAATCATCAGGGGCACCCGGTACACCCCCACCCCGAGGACGTGTGGCCATGGCGCGGAGCTACAACCTGGCGGATCTCCTGGAAATCCTGGCCGAGGCGGGCCCGGACAGACCGGCGCTCGTGGCCGGCGACCAGCGCAGGACGTACGCGGAGCTGAACGAACGCGCGAGCCGGGTGGGGCACCATCTCGACGCGGCCGGGATCCGGCCGGGCGAGCACGTCGCGATCCTCGCCTACAACCGCGCCGAGTGGATCGAGACCATGCTCGGCGTCTTCAAGATCCGCGCCGTGCCGATCCCGGTGAACTACCGCTACGTCGCCGCCGAGCTGCGCCACGTCCTGTCCGACTCCGACTCGGTCGCCCTCGTCGGCGAGCGGTCGCTGCTGGCGAAGGTCCGGGACATCCGCGACGACCTACCGGAACTACGGCACGTGGTCGTCTTGGAGGACGGCTCGGACGACGAGTTCCCCGGCGCGGTCGAGTACGAGAAGGCCCTCGGCGAGGTCTCCGGCGACGACGACTTCCCCGAGCGGTCGAGCGACGACCGGTACGTCATGTACACGGGCGGGACGACCGGCTACCCCAAGGGCGTCGAGTGGCGCAGCGAGGACATCTTCTTCGGCGCGCTCGGCGGCGGGAACGTCCTCGGCGACCCCGTGACCAGCCCGGAGGCGCTCGCCGCGAACGCCGAGCAGGGCGCGATGGCGGTGCTCGACTGCGCGCCCGTCATGCACGGCGCGGGCCAGTGGGTGGCGTTCATGGGCCTGTTCAGCGGGGCCAAGGTCGTCCTGTACACCGACCACGCGTTCGACCCGGCGAAGGCGCTGCGGCTGCTCGCCGAGGAGCAGGCGAACGTCATGATGATCGTCGGGGACGTGATGGCCCGCCCGGTCGCCAAGGAGCTGGCGTCCGGCGGGCACGACACCTCGTCGCTGTTCGCCGTCGCGTCCGGCGGCGCGCCGCTCACCGAGGGCGCCAAGGACGAGCTGAAGGCGCACCTGCCGAACATCGTGTTCCTCGACAACTACGGCGCGTCCGAGACCGGCGCGTGCGGGCCGTCCGTCGGCGGCAAGGAGGGCACGGCCCGGTTCCAGATGAAGCCGGGGATCACCGTGCTGGACGACGATCTCAAGCCCGTCCGGCCCGGTGAGATCGGTAAGCTCGCGCGGTCCGGGAACATCCCGCTCGGCTACTACAACGACCCGAAGAAGACCGCGTCCACGTTCTTCACCGACGCCGACGGCGTGCGCTGGTCGGTGCCCGGCGACTTCGCCGAGCTGGAGGAGGACGGCACGATCGTGCTGCTCGGCCGCGGCTCGCTGATGATCAACACGGGCGGCGAGAAGGTGTACCCCGAGGAGGTCGAGGTCGCCCTCAAGGACCACCCGGACGTCTACGACGTCGTCGTGGTCGGCCTGCCGGACGAGCGGTTCGGGCAGCGCGTCGCCGCCGTCGTCGCGCCGCGTTCCGGCACGTCCCCGACGCTGGAGGAGCTGGTCGCGCACGCCCGCGAGCGGCTCGCCGGGTTCAAGCTGCCGCGCGAGCTGAGGCTGGTGGACGAGGTGCAGCGGACGGCCGTCGGGAAGTCCGACTACAAGTGGGCGAAGTCGGTCTTCGCGGACGCCGCGTCGTAGCAGGACCCGAACGCCGCGAGGACGGCGGGCCACGAGCACCGGACGGGTGAGGTGGCGCGGTTGTGCGCCGCGATCCGGCCCCGCAGGACGGGGTCGGACGCGAGCCGCGCCAGCGCCGCCGCCAGTTCGCACGGCGTCCCGGCGAGCAGTCCCTCGCGGCCGGAGGTGACGAAGTCGGCGACGCCGCCGCCCGCCCGCCCCACCACCGGCACCCCCGCGAGCCGCGCCTCCAGCGCCGCGAGCCCGAACGACTCGCGGGACGCCGGGGCGAGGAACACGTCCGCGCCCGCCAGGACCGTCCGGACCTCGGACCGGTCGAGCCGTCCGGTGAGCCGCACCCAGCCGGTCATCCCGTGCCGCCGCAGGTACCGCTCCATGCGCGACCGCGCCGGACCGTCCCCGACGATCGTCGCGCGCAGCGGCGCCGTCGCCGACGCCTCACGCAGGACGCGCAGCAGGTTCACCGGTTCCTTGCGCGGAGCGAGCCGTCCGACCGCGACGACGTGCGGCGTCCCGTCCTCGGTTTCTGGCTCCGGTGGTGCCTCGGCGTTCCAGAGCGAGAGGTCGATGCCGTTCGACACCACGCGGACGGGGAGCCGCCCGTCCACGACCGCGCGGATCGGACGCGCCGCAGCCTCGCTCACCGTCGTCACCACCAGCCCGCTGCCGTGGCGGCGCGCCCATACCGGGACGAGCGTCCGGTAGACGGTCCTGCTGACCGGTCCCCACATGCTGTGGACGGTCAGCACCACCGGAAGGCTCGTCATCCCCAGGCTGTGGACGGCGCGCCACGCGAACGGCGAGACCGCCCCCGCGTGCACGTGGACGACGTCCGGTTTGAGCTTCTCCAGCAGCGGCGCCAGCGACCGCCCGACCGGCAGTTCCCAGGGCAGCGGCGCGACCAGCCGCACCACCGCGAACGGGGTCTCGTCCGGGCCCGCCTCCGAATCCGTGTCCGCCCCGTCTGCCTTGTCCGGCGTGTCCGGCGCGGGCGTGGCGGTGGCGACGGTGACGTCGTGGCCCGCCGCGCCCTGCGCCCGGGCCAGCTCGTCGACCTGCACCTCGATGCCGCCGAGCCGGGGAGGGAAACAGTCGCTGACATGGAGTATCCGCACCCCACGACCGTGCGGTCGGGGCCCGTTCGGCACCCGCGTCGACACGCCCGGCCACCGCCGGGGATGGGCGAGCCTTGACCCGGAGCGGGCACCCCCTTCACACGTCCCGGGAATCTAATAGCCCGTGCGACGAACCTGCGTCTTCTTTCATGCCCACCCGGACGACGAAGCGCTTCTCACGGCGGGCACCATGGCCCGCCTGGCGGCCGAGGGACACCGCGTCGTCCTCGTCGTCGCCACAGCCGGAGAACGGGGCCTGACCGGCGGTCCCGCGCGCGAGGAACAGGAGGCGGCGGCACGGTCCCGGCTCGGGGCCGCCCGGACGGCGGAATTGCATGCCTCGGCGCGTGCGCTGGGCTGTGACCGGGTCGTTCTGCTTGGTTATGAGGATTCGGGGCTGGACGGGGACGCGCCGGGTGGCTTCGCAAGTGCGCATGTGGAGGTCGCCGCCGGCGAGCTTGCCGAGTTACTTCTCCAAGAGGCCGCCGACCTGCTGGTCGTCTACGACCCGGCGGGTGGGTACGGACACCCCGACCACGTCCAGGTGTACAGGGTGGGGACGGAGGCGGCGAAAATGGCCGGGACGCCAGTCGTCCTTGAGGCGACCGTTGACCGGGATCTGTTGTTGCGCGTCCTACGCGGGCTGGCACGGCTACGGCTGCTGCCGCGCTCGGTGGACGTGGCGTCCTTCGCGCGCGCGTACGCGTCCGGCGCGGAGATCACGCACCGCGTCCCGGTGCGCCGGTTCACCTCCGCCAAGCGCTTCTCGATGGCGGCGCACGCGACCCAGACCACCGGCGGCGACAGCGTCCGGACGCTCGCCGCCCTGCTGTGGCTGCCCCGGCCGCTGTTCCGCCGCGTGCTCGGCACCGAGTGGTACGTCCGCCGCGACCTGCCGCCCGGCCGCGTCCTCCGGCACCCGCTGGACGCCTGGCCCGACCCCGCCCCATCCGCCCCCGACCCATCCGACCCTGATCTCACGGACCCGGCGCTCACGGCGGAGCGTTGAGCCGCCCCGCGCGCGCCCTCCTGTCGGTGCTGTCCCTGGCGGGCGCGATCGGGCTGCTGGCCGCCCTGCCGTACCTGGTCGGCGTGGACTGGGAGGTGATCGGCCGCGAGCTGGGACAGCTCTCCCCGTGGGAGCTGGGCGTCCTCACCCTGTTGTGGCTCGCCGGGTTGTGGGCCTACACGTTCGTGCTCACCGCGTCCCTGCCCGGGCTCGCGCACTGGCAGGCGCTCCTGATGAACGCGGTCGGCAGCTCGGTCAGCAACCTGCTGCCCTTCGGCGGCGCGGCGGGCCTCGCGGTCACCTTCGCGATGGCCCGGGGCTGGGGTCACCGCAACGCCTCGATCACGGCGTCCGCGCTGGTCACAGGCGTGTGGAACGTGATGGCGCGGATGCTGCTGCCCGTGGTCGGGATCGTCGCGCTGCTCGTCGCGGGCGAGCTGCCGAACCGCCGGACGGCAGCGATGGCGATCCTGGCCGCCGTCGTCATCCTCGGCGTTCTCGCGGTCCTCGTCCTCGCGCTGCGGTCGGAGAGGGCCGCACACGCCGTGGACTGGCGGCTGCGCGCGCTCGCCCGCCGCCTGCCCGAACGCGCCGGACGCTGGCTGATCAAGGGCGACGGCGCACTGCTGTCCGTCCGGGCCAGGACCGTGGACGTGCTGCGCACCGGCTGGCGCGGCCTGACCTGCGGCATGCTCGCCTACCTGCTGTGCCAGGCCACGCTGCTGTACGGGTGCCTGGTCGCGGTCGGCGCGCACGTGCAGGTCGCCGAGGTGGTCGCGGTGTTCGCGATCAACCGGATGCTCACCACGGCGATCATCACGCCGAGCGGCGCGGGGATCAGTGAGACCGGCACGGCCGCTTTGCTGGTGTCGTTCGGCGTGCCCGCCGGCCCCGCCGCCGCCGCGACGATCCTCTACTCCTTCTACACCTACGCGCTCGAGATCCCGGCGGGCGGCATCGGCTGGCTGGCCTGGGTTCTGTGTCGTCGAGAGACCCCGGATCCGCCTATTGAGACACATCGCGTTCTGGCCCGCAAATGACTCATCGTGAGAGAATCGTTACTCGATGTGGAACATGGCGAGAGGGCTTACGACCGATAACTACCTCATGGGGGGAGAAGGGTTGATACCGCTCGCACGCCGGTATCGCCTGCTCTCGGAGGCGGGACGCGGCGGCATGGGAACGGTCTGGCGCGCGCACGACGAGCTGCTGGACCGGGACGTCGCCGTCAAGGAGGTCCGCCTTCCGGAGCGGCTCACCACCGGCGAGCGCCGCCTCGCCTGCCGGCGGATGGTCGAGGAGGCACGGGCCACCGCCGCGCTCAGGCATCCGGGCGTCGTCCAGATCTTCGACATCGTCATGGAGGACGGCCGTCCCTGGATCATCATGGAGTTCATCCGGGCGCGGTCGCTGCACCAGGTCCTCGCCCAGGACGGCCCGCTGCCCGCGCCGCGCGCGGCCGAGGTCGGCCTGGCGCTGCTGTCGGTCCTGCGCGCCGCGCACGCCGAGGGCATCCTGCACCGCGACGTCAAGCCGTCCAACGTCCTGCTCTGCGAGGACGGGCGGGTGCTGCTCAGCGACTTCGGGCTGGCCGTCCACACCGACGGCGGAATGCGCGGCCGCGGGGACGACACGCTCGTGGCCGGGATCGAGGGCTCACCCGCCTACCTGTCGCCCGAGCGCGTCCGGGGACGGCCGAGCGTCGTCGCGTCCGACCTGTGGTCGCTCGGCGTGACCCTGTACGCGGCGGTCGAGGGCCGCTCGCCGTTCCTGCGCAGCCACGCGCTCGCGTCGATGGTCGCCGTCCTGCTCGGGGAGTACGAGCCGCCGCGCTCCGCGTGGGCGCTCGGCCCGGTGGTCGCCGGCCTGCTCCGCGAGGACCCGGCCGAACGGCTGAACGCCGAGGCCGTCGAGGGCCTGCTGCGCGAGGCCCTGCGCACGTCGCCCCCCGAGACCTCGGGCGCGGCATCCACGGACGAGACGCCCGAGGCGGACGATGCCGCCGGCACGTCCCACGCCGGCGGCGGCTTCCGCAAGTCCCGCAGGCTCCATGCGCCCCACGAGTCCGACGCGTCCGGTGCGGAAGATGCGGCCGGCACGCCTCGCGTTGATGCGGCCGGCACACCCGGCCTCTCCGGCGTGTACCGCTTGTCCTGGGCTTCCGGCGCGGTCGGCGTGTCCGCCGCGACGGCCTCGCCTGAGGAGACCGCGCCGTCCGTCGATGGGGACGCGACGGCGGAGAGCGGCCCGTTCGACCTCGCCGCGAAGATCGACGCGCCCGACGGGACGGAACGGTCCGCGAACCGGAGCGCGACCGGGCGGATGCCCGCGTCGAAGCGGCCGAGGTTCGGGGCGCTGCTCGGCCTCGGGGCCGCGCTGGCCGGGGTCGCGGCGTTGGGCGCCTGGTCGGCCCGCTGGACGTCGGTGAGCAAGAGCGCGTCGTCGGTCGTGCAGCCCTTCCCGGGCGTGTCGGACGAGACGACCGTCTACCACGCGGACGGCGCGTTCAGCGTGGAGGTCCCGACGGACTGGCGCTCCCGCCACATCGCCCACGGCGTCGCCTGGGCCGATCCGTCGACCGGCGAGGGCCTGACCATCGTCCGCGCCCCGGGGGACGCGCTGGCCGGCCTGCGCGCGGACGAGCGGCGCGCGACCGCGGACGGCACCTACTCCGGCTACCACCGGCTGCGGCTCGAGGCCGCGTCGGACCTGGCGCCGGGCGCGGCGGAGTGGGAGTTCACCTGGGACAGGGACGGCGGATCGCACGCCCTGCGCAGCCGGGTCGCCGGGTACGAGTTCTTCTTCTACGCCCACGCCTCGCGCTGGACGCCCGGAGCACGCCTCTACGACCGGATCCTGCGGTCGTTCGATCCGGAGCCCTCCACCGGCGAGTAGTTCCTGAGGAGCGGGTCAGACGGCCTGCTGCATGCGGAGCAGGAACTCGGCGTTGGAGGTCGTGCCCTTCATCCGCTCCAGGAGCAGCTCGATCGCCTGCTGCTTGTCCATGCCGGACATCGCGCGGCGGAGCTTCCAGTTCAGCTCCAGCTCCTCGGGGGACATGAGCAGGTCCTCGCGGCGGGTGCTGGACGCCTCGACGTCGACGGCCGGGAAGACGCGGCGGTCGGCCAGGCTCCGGTCGAGCTTCAGCTCCATGTTGCCGGTGCCCTTGAACTCCTCGAAGAACACCTCGTCCATCCGCGAGCCGGTCTCGACCAGCGCGGTGGCGAGGATCGTGAGCGACCCGCCGTTCTCGATGTTGCGGGCCGCGCCGAAGAACTTCTTCGGCGGGTACAGCGCGTGCGTCGCGACGCCGCCGGCGAGGATCCGGCTGCTGGACGGGGCCGCCAGGTTGTAGACGCGGCCGAGCCGGGTGATCGAGTCGAGCAGCATGACCACGTCGTGGCCCTGCTCGACCAGGCGCTTGGCCCGCTCGACGGCGAGCTCGGCGAGGGCGATGTGCTCCTCGGCGGGCCGGTCGAAGGTCGAGTGCACGACCTCGCCGCCGACGGTGCGCTGGAAGTCGGTGACCTCCTCGGGCCGCTCGTCGATCAGCACGATCATCAGGTGGCACTCGGGGTTGCTGGTCGCGATCGCGTTCGCCAGCGCCTTGAGGATCATGGTCTTGCCGACCTTGGGCGGCGAGACGATCAGGCCGCGCTGGCCCTTGCCGATCGGCGACACCAGGTCGATGACCCGGGTCGACATGGCGCCGGTGTCCAGGCGCAGCCGCTCGTTCGGGAACAGCGGGGTCAGCGTGTTGAACTGGGGGCGATCCGCCGCGGCCTCGGGCAGCAGCCCGTTGACCGACTCGACGGAGGCGAGCGTCGCGTACTTCTCCCGGGCGGACCGGGGCGGACGGGCGGTGCCGACGACGATGTCGCCGGGGCGCAGGTGCGCGTCCCGGACCTGCGACTGGGTGAGGTGCACGTCGTCCGGGCCGGGCAGGTAGCCGCTGGTGCGGACGAACGCGCGGTTGTCCTGGAAGGACAAGATGCCGTGGAACGGCACGACGGGCGCGGGCTGGGCCGCCTCCGCGCCGCCCGCCGCGCCCTGCGCGGTCTGCTCGGCGACGTCGGCGGCGTCGGTGGAGTCCGCGGCGTCGGCCGTGCGGACGGGGGTGCGGGCCGTTGACGCGCGGGCCCGGGTGCGGCGGCGCCGGTCGGCCTGTGCGGGCACGGTGGCGTGTTCTGCCGTGGTGGTAGTGGTCATGCGGGTCCCTTCAGGCGGCCGCCCCGTGGGTGGCGCGTGATCAAGAGGAACGAGTGAGGGAAAGATGATCGGCCTGCCCTGGCAGGCGGAAAGGTCGGCTCCCTGAGAGGCTGCGGGCGGCGGGTGGCCGCGCGGGCTGTCACCGGGCGCTCAGAGGCCCGGGCGGGGAACGTGCGCGCCTCCCGCCCCCGATCACGCTGGACGCGGACCCGAGGCGCCTTCTGACCGGAGACGCTGATTTGACAGTACAGCACATTCCGCGTCCTGTGCATTCCCGGCCTACCGGCGCCGCGGCGGCTTGCTGGACGACCGGGTCCTGCTGGGCGTACTCCGCGACGGCGCGGGCGTGCGGGCGAGGGCGCCCGCGCCGATCATGATCTTGTGGCCTGTCCGGACGTGCCCGTCCCTCATGAGTCGCGGCCTCCTCGGATGGGTTGGGACTTCGATGTCGACGGGCCGAAGGAGGTTCCCACGCGCCTCCGACACCCGGCCGCCGGAGACTGCGCCGGGGCGGCGTCCGGCGCCCCGGGTGGGCTTCCGTACGATGGCGGCGCCGAGGGGCGGAAGGGGTGCGCATGGGCGAAGACGGACGGCTGCGGAGCGCCGTCGCGGACGGCGTGGGCACGATCACGATCGACCGGCCCGCCAAGCGGAACGCGATGTCGGCGCGGATGTGGCGCTTGCTGCCCCTCCTGCTGGACGACCTGGCCGCCGACCCGTCCGTCCGGGTGGTGGTGCTGACGGGCGCGGGCGGCGACTTCTGCGCGGGCGCGGACATCTCCGAGCTCGCCGACATCAACCGGCCCGACAAGAGCCACCTGTCGGTGTACGCGGAGGAGGCCCTGGCGGCGTTCCCGAAGCCGACCATGGCCGCGGTCGAGGGCTTCTGCGTGGGCGGCGGCTGCCAGCTCGCGGCGGCCTGCGACCTGCGGTTCGCCGCCGAGGACGCCCGCTTCGGGATCACCCCGGCCAAGCTCGGCATCGTCTACCCGCTCTCGGCGACCACCCGCCTGGTCCGGCTCGTCGGGCCGGCCGCGGCCAAGTACCTGCTCTACTCGGCCGACCTCGTGGACGCCGCGCACGCCCTGCGGATCGGGCTGCTGAACGAGGTCGTCCCGTCCGGGACGCTCCATGAGCGCGTCGCCGCGTTCACCGCCACGCTCACCGGCCGTTCGCTGCTCACCCAGTGCGCGACCAAGGAGATCGTGGACGGCGTCGTGTCCGACCGCCCGGTGGACGACCTCGTCCAGTCCTGGCTCGACGAGGTGGCCGGGGGAGGCGACGTCACCGAAGGCGTCGCCGCCTTCCTCGAACGCCGCCCACCCCGCTTCACCTGGACTGGCTGACGCGGGGGCTCGCCGGTGACGGGGGTGGCGGTTGTGGCGTGGGTCGGCCCCTGGCAGGGTGTTCGCCATGAAGCCACGTACCGTTCGTACGAGCGTCACGCTGGTCGGGGGAGCCGCGGCCGTGGCCGTGGCCCTCGCCGGGTGCGGGGACACCAAGGCGGGCAAGACGACGTCCGGGACGACGAAGGTGACGAGTTCGCCGGAGGCGTCCGGCGGCACGGGCACGCCGGGCGCGAAGGCCGGACCCGGGACCGTCCCGTCGCATGTGAAGCCAGGGGAGCGGGGCGGGAACGCCGCGCGGTGCACGTCCGCGCAGCTCGAGGCGGGCTGGCGGCCGCGGCCGGGCAAGGCCGGCGAGGTCGTCGCGACGGTCGTCCTCACCAACAAGTCGGCGAAGCCGTGCACGCTCGCGGAAGGGTGGGCGACCTACGGCAAGGGCGCGTCCGGGCAGTACGAGGAGCTGCGCACGACCCGCTCCGGAAAGCCCGGCACGGGGACGATCACGCTGAAGCCGGGCACCTCGGCGTTCGAGGGCGTGCGGTACGAGACGGCGAAGGGCTGCCCGTCCATCGGCGGCCTCGGCGTCCGGGTGCACGGGGGCTGGAACGCCCTGCGCGTGCCCGGCCAGCACGGCCCGATCACGCTCTGCCCGGACTCCTTCACCGCGGGGACGATCCAGCTGGCCATGACCGGCGTCGACTCCCACAAGTAGCGCGGGCCACCCGGACGGTCAGCTGTTGAGGTAGGCGAGCACCGCCAGCACGCGCCGGTTGTCATCGCCTCCGACGACGAGGTCGAGCTTGCCGAAGATGTTGGCGGTGTGCTTGGTGACCGCGCGCTCGGTGACGACGAGCTGCTGCGCGATCGCCGCGTTCGAGCGGCCCTGCGCCATCAGCTCCATCACCTCGCGCTCGCGCGGCGTGAGCCGGCCGAGCGGCGAGTCGTCCCGTCCGCGCGCGACGAGCCGGGCGACGACCTCCGGGTCCATCGCGGTGCCGCCCCCGGCGACGCGCCGGACGGCGTCGACGAACTGCCCGGCGTCGAACACCCGGTCCTTCAGCAGGTAGCCGATGCCGCCCGAGCCGTCCGCGAGGAGTTCGCGGGCGTAGAGCTGCTCGACGTACTGGGAGAGGACCAGGACGGGCAGCCCGGGAACCTGGCGGCGGGCCTCCAGGGCGGCCTGGAGGCCCTCGTCGGTGAAGGTCGGCGGCAGGCGCACGTCGACCACCGCGACGTCCGGACGGTGGTCGAGCAGGGCCTTGAGCAGGGACGGGCCGTTGTCCACGGCGGCCGCGATCTCGAAGTCGTGCGCCTGGAGGAGGCTGACCAGCCCCTCGCGCAGCAGGGCCAGGTCCTCGGCGAGCACGACGCGCAACGGTGTCTCCGTCAGGTGGTGAGGAGCGCGCAGGGCAGCTCCAGGGTGACGATGGTCGGGCCGCCCAGAGGTGAGCTGAGGGCGAGCACACCGTCGAATGTACCGATCCGCCGCTCGATTCCGCGAAGTCCGGTACCTCCGTCGAGGGACGCGCCGCCCTGCCCGTCGTCGGTGACCGAGATCCGCAGCATCCCGGCCTCGTACCGGACGTCCACCCAGGCGTGCCGGGCGCCGGAGTGCTTGGCGACGTTAGTGAGGATCTCCGAGACCGCGAAGTAGGCGGCGGACTCGACCGGCGCGTCGGGACGTCCGGGCAGGTCGACGGCCACCTCGACGGGCAGCGGGTGGTCGAGCGCGAGGGCCTTGACGGCGTCCCCGACGCCCCGGTCGGCGAGCACCGGCGGGTGGATGCCGCGGACGAGGTCGCGCAGCTCGCGCAGGGCCTTGGCGGACGACTCGCGGGTCTCGGCGAGCAGGATCCGGGCGCGGCCCGGGTCCTTGTCCAGCAGGTGCTCGATCGCGCCGAGGCTCATGCCCATCGCGACCAGCCGGGCCTGCGCGCCGTCGTGCAGGTCGCGCTCGATGCGGCGCAGCTCGCGGGCCGAGGTGTCGACGGCGTCCGCGCGGGTCTCGGCGAGGTACTGGACGCGCAGCGCCAGCCGGGACCGCTCGGTCGGGCCGAGCAGTACCTGCGTCCAGCGGCCGTACACGTCCATCAGGCGCGGGCCGAAGTACAGCCCGGCGCCGGCGTAGAAGGTGGCGAGCGCGGCGATCAGCGAGGCGTTGACCGGGTGGTCGGAGAAGCTGCCCTGGACGGGGAGGAAGGTGTACCACTCGTTCCCGCCGTGGGTCTTGATGATCCGGCCGACGAAGGCAGCGACCAGCCAGCCGTAGATCCCGTAGAGGAAGAGCAGGAAGGACAGGAAGGCGGTGAACGCGGAGACGACGGGGTCGATCAGCAGGAACGCCATGTCGCGCCAGGTCGCCGGGTCCTGGATCAGTGCGCTGAACCGCTGCATCGGGCCGCCCTCGGGAACGGGCAGGTAGGGCGGGTCGACCTTCTGGCCCGTCCAGCGGGACACCAGGCCCCGGTAGGCGTTGAGCAGGTCGCGCAGCATCAGCACCGCGGGCGGCACCAGGAAGATGCCGATGCCCAGGCTGACCATCGAGAACGCGATCGTCACCGCGACCGAGGCGAACAGCAGCGGGAACGAGAGCGCCCACAGCCGCATCCCCTGCCAGGGCACCTCCAGGTACCGTCGGAAACCGCCCTCGTGGGCGCCGCCCTTCAATCCGACCTCGCCGCTCACAGGCTCCTCCATCTTTCGTACCGGTCTGCGTCTCATTCTTCGGGGGTAGACCGGGACGCGCAGTGTGCCGAGGACCCGAAGTGGAGGGTGTACTCAGCTACACCCCAGGTCGGCACGTAACGCCATTCTCCAGGAAACCGCCAGTTCATAGCGTTTGTGGTGTCACCCCCCACCTAAGCGCAGGGACCATCATGAAGAGGAACGTCGCGGAGCGGCTGGGCTACTGGAGCGCCCACCACCGCACCATCGCCATCGTCGGATGGCTCGCTTTCGTCGTGCTGGCCTCGGTGCTGGGCGGGATGTCCGGCACCGAGAAGCTGAAGAACTACGAGCAGGGCGTCGGGTCGTCCGCCCGCGCCGAGAAGATCCTGTCGGACGCCGGGGAGAACGACCCGGCCACCGAGATGGTGCTGCTGCACTCCGATGACAGCGGCAGGCTGACCAAGGCCGTCGCGGACGTCCGGGCCCGGGTGCAGGCGTCCGGGCAGATCACCGGCCTGAAGCCGACCCTCACCGGCAAGGACCCGCGGGACCGCCTGGTCGTGTTCGACGTCGCCGGCGACCCGAAGAAGGCCGGGGACCACATCCAGCCGATCCTGGACGCGACGGACGCCGCCAAGCGCGCCAACCCGGACGTGACGATCGGCCAGTTCGGCGGTGCCAGCGCCGACAAGTGGTTCGGCAACGCGGTCGGCAAGGACTTCCAGCGCGCCGAGATCACGGCGCTGCCCCTCGCGCTGGGCATCCTGCTGGTCGCGTTCGGGGCGCTGCTGGCCGCGCTGCTGCCGGTCCTGCTCGCGTTCACCGCGTTCCTCGCCTCGCTCGGCCTGGTGGCCGCGATCAGCCACGTCATGCACGTGGACGACTCGACCAACTCGGTGATGCTGCTGATGGGCCTCGCCGTCGGCGTCGACTACTGCCTGTTCTACCTGCAGCGCGAGCGGCGGGAGCGGTCGCTCGGCCGGGACCGCGAGGCCGCCCTGCGGATCGCCGCCGCCACGTCCGGACGGTCCGTGCTGGTGTCCGGCCTGACCGTCATGGTGGCGATGGCCGGCATGTTCATCACCGGGATGGGCATCTTCGAGAGCTTCGCGCTCGGCACGATCCTGGTCGTCTGCGCCGCGATGCTCGGCTCCGTGACCGTCCTGCCCGCACTGCTGTCCCTGCTCGGCGACAAGGTCGAGTTCGGCCGCGTCCCCTTCCTCAACCGGTCGCGCCGCCGCGGCCGCCGCGCCGCGAACGGGCATGCCGTCCAGGCGCCCCAGGGCGGACGGATCGTCGGCGCGCTGCTGCGCCCCGTCCTCGCCAAGCCCGGCATCGCCGCCGTCCTCGCGACCGGTGTGCTGCTCGTCCTGGCCGCGCCCGCGCTCGGGCTGAAGACGCAGAAGCTCGACCTGAACCAGCAGATGCCCCAGAACGAGCCGATCGCGAAGACCTACACGGCGATCAACAAGGCGTTCCCCGGCAGCCCCGGCCCGGCGATCGTGGTCGTCAAGGCCGACGACGTCAAGGCGGCGCCGGTCCAGGAGGCGATCGCGTCCCTGAAGAAGGAGGCGCTCGCGACCGGGGAGATGAACAACCCGATCGAGGTCAAGGCCTACGGCTCGACGGTCGTGCGGATCGCCGTCCCGCTCGCCGGTGACGGCTCGGACAAGACCTCCCAGCACGCCCTGAGGACTCTGCGCGAGAAGGTCGTCCCGGACACGGTCGGGAAGGCCGGCCAGGCCGAGATCAGCGGCCACCTGGCCTTCTCCGACGACTTCAACGGACGGCTCCGGACCAGCATCCTGCCGGTGTTCCTGTTCGTCATGGGCGTGACGTTCCTGCTGATGCTGGTGTTCTTCCGCTCGCCGGTGATCGCCGTGACCGCGATCGTGCTGAACCTGCTGTCGGTCGGCGCCGCCTACGGCGTCATGGCGGCGGTCTTCCAGCACGGCTGGGGCGCCTCGCTGGTCGCCACGCACCCGGTCGGCGCGCTGGAGTCCTGGATCCCGCTGTTCGTCTTCGTCGTCCTGTTCGGCCTGTCGATGGACTACCACGTGTTCGTGGTCTCCCGGATCCGCGAGGCGCACGACCGGGGCCTGCCGACCACCCCCGCGGTCGCGGACGGCGTGCGCGCCACCGCGGGCGTCGTGACCAGCGCCGCCATCATCATGATCGCGACCTTCGGGATCTTCGGGACGCTGTCCATGCAGGACTTCAAGCAGCTCGGCGTCGGCCTCGCGGTCGCCGTCCTGATCGACGCGACGATCGTCCGCGTGATCCTGCTGCCCGCCGTCATGGCGATGCTCGGCCGCGCCAACTGGTGGGTGCCGCGCTGGCTCGGCTGGCTCCCGCAGGTCTCGCACGGCGAGCCGGAGACCCCGGCGCAGCCCGCCGCGCCCGTCCTGACCCGCTGATCTCTCCCCGATCAGTAAGAAGCCCCTGGCCATCGGCCAGGGGCTTCTTACTGTCGCTAGAGCCTGACGAAGTTCAGGCCGCGCTTCTTCAGCTTGGGGATGACGGTGCTGAGGGCGGCGATCGTCTGCGCGCGGTTGCCGCCGCCGTCGTGGCAGAGCAGGACGTTGCCCGCCTTCGCCGACAGCATCGTCCTGCGGATGTGGCCCACGCCGGGACGGGACCAGTCGGTCGGGTCGACCGCCCAGTCGACCGGCAGCATGCCGTGCTCGGCGATCAGCTCCAGGCTCGCCTTGGACCACGCGCCGCCGGGGGCGCGGAACAGCGTCGGGACGACGCCCGTGACGTCCGCGACGCGGTGGAACGGCTCGATGACCTCCTTGCGGAGGCGCTTTCCGCTCACGCGGTCGAACGGGATCGGGTGCGTCTGGGTGTGGTTGCAGATCTGGTGCCCGGCCTCGACGACCCGGCGGGTCAGCTTCGGGAACTCCTGGATCTGCTCGCCGATCTGGAAGAACGTCGCGTGCACCTGGTGCTCGGCGAGCACGTCGAGGACCTGCGGCGTCCACGTCGGGTGCGGGCCGTCGTCGATGGTCAGCGCGATCGAGTTCGGCGGCGCGGGCGGGCTGACGTCCGTGAAGAGGTCCCGGATGGGCGCCTTGACGAGGGTCAGGCGCTCCTGCGTCCAGGACGCCGGACGCGGCGCGGGTACCGGTTTCGGTTTCGGGGTCGGCGTAGGCTTCAGCTGCTGCGCCGGAGGTCCGGCGTTCGCCGACTGCCGGACGGCGGAGTGCGCCCTGCCGTGCAGCGCGTCGTCCGCTCCCAGCACGGCGAGCCCGGCGGCGCCCAGCAGCGTGAGCGCGGCTCGCCTGGTCGGTCCGCTCGTCCCCGTATCCGCCACATGACCCACGTTAGCGGGGTCTCCGGACCGCAAGGTGCCGGAATCAGGTCACAATAAGTTGAAATGAAATCCCAAGCCGCACAATGACCGGAACGCCGTCCGTCGGGCCCTTGCTCGCGCTGGTCCTCGGCGCGCTCACCGTCGTCGCGGTCGTGCTCGTCCGGATGGGCGGGCTCGGCCTTTCCCGCGACGTCGCGACCGCCGCCGTGCGCGCCGTCGTGCAGCTTTCCGCCGTGTCGCTGCTCATCGCCGGAGTGCTGCGCAGCGGCGCGCTGACCGGGTGTTTCATCGTGGCGATGCTGACCGTCGCGGCCTTCACCTCGGCGCGCCGCATTAGCGGACGCGGCGCGCGCGGGCATGGGCGAGAGCGCGGCGTCCGCGCGATTCGGCATTCCGCGAGTTTGGCCGGCTGGACGGCGTTCACCATCGGTTCAGGTGTCGTTCCCGCGCTGGTCCTGTTGCTGGCGACGGGGCTCGTTCCGTTCCGTCCGATCGCGGTGCTGCCCATCGCGGGCATTCTGATCGGCGGCGCCATGACGGCGACCGCGCTCACCGGACGCCGCGCCCTGGACGACCTGTGGCACCGGCGCGGCGAGTACGAGGGCGGGCTCGCGCTCGGGCTGCTCCAGCGGGACGCGGCGCTGGAGGTGTGCCGTCCGGCGGCGGCGCTGGCGCTCGTCCCGGCGATCGACCAGACCCGGACGGTCGGCCTGGTCACCCTGCCGGGCGCCTTCGTCGGCGTCCTGCTGGGCGGCGCGGACCCGGTCCAGGCGGGCGCCGCCCAGCTGCTCGTCCTCATCGCGCTGCTGGCCGTCGAGTCGGCGTCCGCCCTGCTCACGCTGGAGGTCGTGACGCGCGGCCACTTCGGCGAGGGCCGGTTCCCCGGCTGAAGGACGCAGGCGAGGGCCGGTTCCCCGGCTAGAGGACGCAGGCGAGGGCGTCGATCTCGACCAGCATGTCCGGGTGCGGGAGCTCGACGGAGACCGTGGTCCGGCAGGGCAGCGGGACGTCCCCGGAGTGCTTCTTCACGAACTCCTCGTACGCCTCGTTCATCGCGGCGAAGTCGTCGCGGGTGGAGAGGTAGACGCGGAACATCATGACGTCCTCGACGGACGCGCCGCCCGCCTCGAGGATCGCGCGGATGTTCTCCAGGACGCGAGTGGTCTGCGCCTTCACGTCGCCCTTGTACAGGTAGGCGCCGGTCTCGGGATCCTGCGAGCCCTGGCCGGACACCTGGAGCAGCGGGCCCTTGCGGACGCCCTGCGAGAAGGCCCACGCGGGGGCGGGCGCGCCGTCGGCGCGGACCTCGGTCTTGGCGGTGGTCATGGCGTTTCCTTTCCATCGGGGCGGTTCGCCTCGGGGCGGTGGCCGAAGTCGGCGGAGATGGCCCGCGTCGTCTCCAGCAGGTCGGGCAGCAGGTCGGTGACGCGCTCGGGCGCGACGGGCGCGAGGTCGGGGATCGAGATGGACGCGGCGGCGACGACGCCTCCGGACGCGTCCCGGACCGGGGCCGCGACGCAGTGGATGAAGGTCTCGTGCTCGGCGTCGTCCACGGCGTGGCCGCGCGCCGCGACCCGGTCGAGTTCGGCGAGCAGCGCGTCCGGGCCGGTCAGGGTGTTGGGGGTGAACGGGGTGTACTCGATGGCGGCGGCGACCGCGCGGCGGCGCGCCTCGGGCAGGTCGGCGAGCAGCACCTTGGCGATCGCGGTGGCGTGCAGCGGCATCGGCAGGCCGACCCGCGAGTACATCCGGACGGCGTGCCGGGAGTCGTACTTGTCCAGGTAGACGACCTCGCCGCCCTCGTACACGCCGAGGTGGACGGTCTGCCCGGTGCGGTCGTTCAGCCGCGCCAGGTGCGGGGCCGCGACGCGCCGGACGCCGCGCTGGTCGAGCGCCGCCGCCGACAGCTCGAACAGCTTCGACCCGAGGTGGAAGCGGTGGTCGCCGTCGCGGTGCACGAACCGTTCGTCCTCGAGGACGCGCAGCAGGCGCAGGACGGTCGTCTTGTGGACGCCGAGTTCGGCCGCGAGGTCGTCCAGGGAGCGCGGACCGTCCGCGAGGCCGCGCAGCAGCGCGAGGCCGCGGGCGAGGCTCTGACTCATGGGGTCCCCCGAGTGATGGTGGTGGCCGCCCACTCCACCGGCGTCGCGGCGAGCAGGGCGGCGATCCGGTCGGGCGGGGGCGGCGGTCCGTGGTCGCCGGGCACGACCAGCGCGCCCGCGGCGGCCAGATGGCCGAGCCGCAGCCGTCCGCGCGGGTCGAGCCCGCGCAGCGTACCGGCCAGGAACCCCGCGGCGAAGGCGTCCCCGGCCCCGACCGGCTCCACCACGTCCACGCGCAGCGCGGGCGCGGTCACGAACGTCTCACGGGTGATGGCGGTGGCCTGGTGCCGATCGTCCTTGAGGACGATGACGTCCGGGCCCGGGAGCAGGGCGCGGAGCTTCACCGGGTCCGCGGTGCCGAGGACGGCCTCGGCCTCGTCCGCGCCGAGCAGGACGATGTCGGCGGCGTCCAGGAGCGGACGCAGCGTCGCGGCAGGGGCGGTCTCCGGAGGCCAGAGCGCGGGGCGGAAGTTCAGATCGAAGCTGGTCAGGCAGCCCGGGACGCGTCGTCGCAGCAGTTCGGCGACGAGTGCGTGCGCGCCGTCCGAGAGGGCGGGCGTGATGCCCGACAGGTGGACGAGCGGCGCGTCGCGCAGCACCGGGGCGTCCAGCAGCGCGGGGGAGAGCGCGGACCCGGCCGAGCCCTCGCGGAAGTAGTGCAGGCGGCTGCCGCCCGGCCCGGTCTCCTTGACATACAGGCCGGTCGGGCGGTGCGGGTCGACCTCGACGGCGGACGTGTCGACGCCGGAGGCGGCCAGCTCGGAGAGGACGCGGCGTCCGAAACCGTCGGCTCCGACGCGTCCGACCCAGGCGGACGGGACCCCGAGCGCCGCGAGCCCGCGCGCCACGTTCGCCTCCGCGCCACCGATCGCGTGCCGGAAGTTCTCGACGTGTTCCAGCGGGCCGGGACGGTCCGGCAGGAGCGCGGCCATGGTCTCGCCCACACATGCCACCGGCGACTGCCGCTTCATGTTTCCGCTGCTCCCGGACGTCGTCGTTTCGGCGATCACCGTTGACCCGCTCGTGATCGCGATGCTACAACCGGCAGAACGCATAGTGCAATGCAGGTTGCAAATGATGCAACAGCAGAGGTGGGAGTGGTGATGATCGACGGCGACGCGGTGGCGGCCCTGCGGGACGAACGGCTCGACTGGCGGTTCCAGGCCGTCCCGGCGGCGGCGCACGGTCAGACCGTGGACGAGTACCTGGCGTCCGGGCCCGTCCTCGGCGACCTCGGGACGCCGCTGCTGACGCTCGACGCCGCCGCGCTCGGCCACAACCTCGCGCTGATGGCCGGGTTCGCGGACAAGGCGGGCGTCCAGCTCGCCCCGCACGGCAAGACGACGATGGCGCCGCAGCTCTGGAAGGCGCAGCTCGACGCCGGGTCCTGGGGCATCACGCTCGCGAACCTCCCGCAGCTGCGCGTCGCGCGCGCGTTCGGCGTCCGGCGGCTGCTGCTCGCGAACGCGCTGATCGACCCGGCCGGGCTCGCCTGGATCTCCGCCGAACTCGACCGCGACCCGGAGTTCGAGTTCCTGTGCTGGGCGGACTCGGTCCGGACGGTCGAGCTGATGGACGCCGCGCTCCGCGAGGCCGGCGCGTCCCGTCCGGTGGACGTCTGCGTCGAACTCGGCGCACGCAACGGGCGAACCGGCGCGCGCACGCTGGGTGAGGCGGAGGCCGTGGCCGCCGCGATCAAGGCCGCTCCGACGCTGCGGCTCGCGGGCGTCGGCGGGTACGAGGGCACGCTCGCACACGACGCGTCCGACGCCGCGCTCGACATCGTGGACGGCTACCTGCGCCGCTTCGCCGACCTCTTCGGACGCCTGTCCTTCGAGGTCGACGCGCCGGTCGCGACGGCGGGCGGAAGCGCCTACTTCGACCAGGTCGTGGACGTGCTGGGCGCACTGCCGTCCGCGCGCGTGATCCTGCGCTCCGGCGCGTACCTGATCCACGACGACGGCTTCTACCGGGGCATCTCGCCGCTGGCGCGTGCCGAGGGCGAGCGGTTCCGGTCGGCGATGCACGGCTGGGGACGCGTCATCTCCCGTCCGGAACGCGACCTCGCGCTCGTCGACGCGGGCAAGCGCGACCTGCCGTTCGACGAGGGCCTGCCGGTGCCGCAGCTCGTCCGGGGACGCGGCACCGCCCCGGTCGAGAACGCGCACGTCAGCGCCCTCGCCGACCAGCACGCGTTCCTCCGCGACGCGGATGTCGAGGTCGGCGACATCGTCCGGCTCGGGCTGTCGCATCCGTGCACGGCGATGGACAAATGGCAGCTCATCCCGGTCGTCTCGTCCGCCGACGAGGAGAACCCGGCCGTGGTCGACCTCGTCCGGACCTGGTTCTGACGTGTCCTCCGTGCTCTTCCGGGACGCGACGGTCGTCGACGGCACCGGGGCTCCCGCGTACCGCGCGAACGTCCGCGTCGCCGAGGGCCGCATCACCGAGATCGGCGCTTCGATGGAGTCCGGCGCGTCGCGGGTCGTCGACGCGGACGGGCTCGTCCTCGCGCCCGGGTTCATCGACATGCACGCCCACTCCGACCTCGCGCTGCTCGCCGCGCCCGACCACCTCGCGAAGGTCGCGCAGGGCGTGACCTGCGAGGTCATCGGCCAGGACGGCCTGTCCTACGCGCCCGTCTCGGACGCGACGCTGGCGACCGTCCGGCAGGCCATCGCGGGCTGGAACGGCGACCCGGACGGCTTCGACTGGAACTGGCGCACGGTCGGCGAGTACCTCGACCGCCTCGACGGCGGCATCGCCGTGAACGCCGCCTACCTCGTCCCGCAGGGCGGCGTCCGGCTGCTCGCCATGGGCTGGGACGCCCGCGAGCCGACCCGCGCCGAACTCGATCGGCAGCGCGACCTCGTCGCGACGGGGATGCGCGAGGGCGCGGTCGGCATGTCCAGCGGCCTGACCTACGTGCCGGGGATGTACGCGTCCGACGCCGAACTCGTCGCGTTGTGCCAGGTCGTCGCGGGTCTCGGCGGCTACTACTCGCCACATCACCGCTCGTACGGCGCGGGCGCGCTGGACGCGTACGCCGCGATGGTCGAGGTCTCGCGCCGCTCCGGCTGCCCGCTGCACCTCGCCCACGCCACGATGAACTTCGGCGTGAACAAGGGCCGCGCGGGCGAGCTGCTCGCGCTCCTGGACGAGGCCATCGCGGACGGCTGCGACATCACCCTCGACACCTATCCCTACCTGCCCGGATCCACCACGCTCGCCGCCCTGCTCCCCAGCCGCGCCGCCGAGGGCGGGCCCGCCGCCGCCCTGGCCCGCCTCGCCGACCCGGCGTCCGCCGCGCTCATCCGGCAGGTCATGGAGGAGGACGGATCGGACGGCTGCCATGGCGTCCCCGTCGAGTGGGACACCATCGAGATCTCCGGCTCGCGCGTCCCCGCCACGGTCGGACGCACCGTCGCCGCCCTCGCCACGTCCTCCGGCCGGCCGCCCTTCGACGTGTTCCGCGAGCTGCTGGCCGCCGACGACTTCGGGACGACGATCCTCCAGCACGTCGGGCACGAGGAGAACGTCCGCGCGATCATGCGGCACCCCGCGCACACCGGCGGCAGCGACGGCCTCCTCCCGCTGACACCCGGCGCGAAACCGCACCCCCGCGCCTACGGGACGTTCCCCCGGTACCTCGCCCGGTACGTCCGTGACCTGGGCGTTCTCAGCCTGGAGGAGTGCGTCGCGCACCTGACCGGACGTCCCGCGCAGCGGCTCCGGCTGCGCGAGCGCGGCCTCGTCCGCACCGGCTACCACGCCGACCTCGTCCTGTTCGACCCCGCCGCCGTCCGGGACACCGCCACCTTCGAGGCCCCCCGGACCGTCCCCGAAGGCATCACGCACGTGCTGGTCAACGGCGTCCCCGTCCTCGATGACGGGCGCCCGACCGGCGCACTCCCCGGCCACGCCCTGCGACGCGGACGGGACACGACGCCCACCCCCTGAGAGGCACACCCCCCATGGTCCATTGGCTCCGTCACGAGACGGGCGGCCTGTTGCTGCTGTGCGCGCTGGCCATCGCCCTGCTGCTCGTGCTCATCATCAAGGTCAGACTCGAACCGTTCATCTCCCTGCTGGTGTCCGGCCTCGCCCTCGCGCTCGCCGCCGGGCTGCCCGTCTCCCAGATCGTCGGGACGGCCCTCAGCTCCAAGACGTCCCTGCTGGAGACCGGCTTCGGCGGCATCCTCGGGCATATCGCCCCGATCATCGGGTTGGGGACGATCCTCGGCGCGATCCTGGAGGCGTCCGGCGGAGCCGACGTCCTCACCCGGAAACTCCTGAGCGTCTTCGGCGAGAAGCGCGCCCCGCTCGTCATGGGCCTGGTCGGCCTCATTTTTGGTGTGCCCGTCTTCTTCGACATCGGCATTTTCGTGCTGGCGCCGCTCGTCTACATCACCGCACGTCGTGGTGGGCGTTCGCTCGTCCTGTACGCGATGCCGATGCTGGCGGGCCTGTCCATGACGCACGCGTTCCTGCCGCCGCACCCGGGGCCGGTCGCCGCGTCCGGACTGCTGGGCGTGTCCCTCGGCTGGCTGATCATCATGGGCCTGACCTGCGGAATCCCGGCGTTCCTGGTCGCGGGCGTCGCCTGGGGCACCTGGATCGGCAAGCGCGTCCAGGCGTCCGTCCCGGAGGACTACACGGTCGGCGAGGAGGCCCGCGAGGAGGGCGAGGAGCGTCCCGAGCCGGCCCTGGCCCTGGTCGCCCTGATCATTGTCGTGCCGCTCGTCCTGATCCTGCTCGCGACCTTCGGCGACGTCTGGTGGAAGGGCAGTTCGGTCCTCCCGCTGCTCACCTTCCTCGGCACCCCGGCCGTGGCGCTCACCATCGCCGTCCTGCTGGCGAGCTACCTGCTGGGTGTCCGGCGCGGCATCCCGGCGAAGGAACTGTCCGACCTCGCCACCCGCTCACTCCGCCCGGTCGGCATGATCCTCCTGGTGGTCGGCGGCGGCGCGTTCTTCGGCGCGGTCATCTCCGCCACGGGCGTCGGCAAGGCCCTCGCCGCGACCATGTCGGACGCGGGGCTCCCCATAATCGTCCTCGCCTACCTGATCAGCTGCGGCCTGCGCCTCGCACAGGGCTCCGCGACCGTCGCCATCGTGACGACCGGCGGCATCGTCGGCCCGCTCCTCCACGGCGAACACCACTCCCAGGCCCACCTGGCCCTGATCGCCGTCGCCATCTCCGCGGGCTCGATCATCGCCTCGCACGTCAACGACGGCGGCTTCTGGATCGTGTCCCGCTACTTCAACCTCTCCGTCCGCGACACCCTCAAGACCTGGACGGTCCTGGAGACGATCCTCTCGGTCGTCGGCTTCGCCATGGCCGCCACCCTGAGCACCTTCATCTGACCCCGAACGCGACGACGCGGCGAGGCACAGCCCCTCCGCCGCGTCGTCGCACGTCACCTGGCCCGCTTGTGCAGGACGTAGTGGACGATCGTGACGACACCCGACAGATCGTCCAGCGGCCCGATACTGCGCGGCTCGTCGTCCCCGTCGTGCCAGACGTAGGACCACTCGTCGTCCATGAAGTCGACCCGAACCCCGACCGTCGCGCCGACCACCGAAACCCGCAGGTACCGAGTGGGCCCGTCCCCCAGTGCCCGCCACTGCACCCGCAGCCCCGCAACGAGACACGCATCGGCCAGCGCAGTCAGCGCCGCCACCCGCACCACCCGATCCCGCTGCCCGTCCCGAGCCCCCTCCTCCGGCTCCTCGACCGTGCTCCCCGCCGCGTGCCGCCCAACCTGCCGCCGCCGTGAAAGCCGCATGATTCCTCCTGCCATTTCTGTGATCGGACCTACACGATGAGTCACGGCGGGTTAACCTCGCTACGGTTCCCAGAACAGCAGGCAACGAAAGAGATCTTGAAATGCCCTCAACAAGATCATTCGGCAAGGCTGGAAAGCGTGCCCAAGCGCTGGAAAATGGACGTCCCCCACTTGACGCGGCACGGTCGATATGGGACCTCGTCGCGGTCGAACTGCGAAGGCAGATCTACGTCCAGAGCACCTCGCAGGCCCGAGTCGCCGAACTTCTCGGTTGCTCGCGCAGTCACGTCACGCGCCTGGTCGGCGGCACGCGTCACCTGAACCCTCATCACGCGATGATCCTGGACGACACGTGGCGACTCGAAAGGCTCTTCACCCACCTCATCGCCCACGCCCTCGCCCGCCCCGACGACGACTGGCTCACCTCCCTCGCCGCCTACGAAGCGTCCGCCTCCCGCCTCCGCACCTGGGATCTCGGCATCATTCCGGGCCTGTGGCAAACGCCGGACTATGCGCGCGCGACTTTCGAACGTGCTCACGCGGCCGGGCTACTGGATGACGTTGACCGGGCCCTGGAGCGACGGCTGGAGCGGCAGGCGGCTGTGTGGGAAAAGGGTGATATGCCGCGCGTATCCGCACTGCTCTCGTGGGTCGTTCTCTCCTCGCCGGTCGGAGGGACGCGGGTCATGCGCGATCAACTCGCACATCTCCTGGCACTGGCGGAACGTCCCGGTGCCAGTGTGCGGGTTGTAGGACGTCACGTTGGTTGGCACATTGGTCATGACGGTTCCTTCCAACTCCTCACGGTTGGGTCCGATGTCGCATTTGCCGAAGCTCCCGGCATGGTCGGGCACTTGGTGCTGGACCCTGACCGTGTGGAGCGGTACGCGCAGAAGATGGAGGAGATCAACGACCTGGCCTGGCCCGCGGCAGAGACCTATACGGCGATCGAGAAAGCGATGGACGACTACCGGTGATCATTGAATGGCGTAAGGCGAGTCGTAGCACTTCAGAGGGTGGGGCATGCGTGGAGCTCGCCCGGCTGTCCCCCACAACCGTCGGCATCCGTGACAGCAGGGACGTGGCAGGTCCACGCCTCACTCTGAGTCCGTCCGTGGCCCGCCGACTCGCGGGAGCTATCCGCGCGATAGAGGACAACGCGTTCTGAATCCTGGCAGCTTGGAGGGTCTGCATGACTCCGATGTGGCGCAAGGCGAGCCGTAGCAGCACCGAAGGCGGGGCGTGCGTAGAGGTCGCACGCCTCTCCGCCGACACTGTGGGCATCCGCGACAGCAGGGACGCGACGGTCCCGCCTCACCCTGCCCCCGCTGCCGTCCGTCGCCTCGTGGACGCGGTTCGTGTGAGTGAGGACGACACTCTCTGACAAGGGTGGATACGCGCCACCAGCGACTCCTGTTCGGAGCGCGGCCGGATTGGTCATACTCCACGCGTTCTGCGGGCGTCAGTCGATGCCGCCGAAGACGGCGTCCGCGGCTGCACGGGCCAGGTCGGCCTGACCGTACGCCCTGATTCCCATCCGGTTCCAATGGAAGATCACATGCTGAGCGGCTACGGCGCGGATCCCCCGCGTGAGTTGTCCGCTCTCGCGGAGGGCGCGTAGGTGCCGTCCTGCCTGGCCGAATGCCATGCTCCAGGTGGTGATGTCGTCGGTGCGCGGGGTGCCGAGGAGGAGTTCGCGAACGTTGCTGGTGAAGTTCGCCCAGGTTGTGGCGGCGGGCGCTTCCCGGCGCAGGGGCGCGCGCTGGTCGGCGACTCGGGCCCACACGTCACCCTGCTCGCCGAACTCCAGGCCCGCTTCGCGCATGAGGGCGGTGCAGAGGATGAGGGACATCTCTCGGCGGCCGGTCGCGCTGCCGCCGAGGTAGCCGAGAAGGTGATGGCTGTCGGCATGGAACAGCCGGTGCGCGATGTTCATGCTGGCTGTGCCGCCGAAGGCGTGGATCTCTGGCTCGTAGATGTCGCCGGTGCCCTCGACACCCTGGGTGAGGAGGCGGTGAACGGACTGGCCGGTGATGTCGGGGCCCGCAGGGAGGTAGCGGACTCGCCAATGTCCTTTGCGGATGAAGAACCAGGCGCTGATCAGGCCGCCCGCTTCGGCGTCTGGCAGTACACGGCTCAAATGGGTGACGGCCTGGTGCTCGCGTTCGTGTGCGTTGCTACTGGGAAAGGCGAGGTTCACCTGCCGCCAGTTGGTCTCGATCACGGTCGGCCCTTCCAGGAGACGGTCAGCAGAGCAAGAGGGAGGCGTCCCAGGACGTTGTGATGCCTGCGGTCACCAGCTCGACTCCGGCGGTTCCGTCAAGGAGGCCGTTCGGCTCGTCGAGAGCGGCAGCAGCGTGTTGGTGCCGCAGCAGCAGGGGCGTGAGGGAGATCGGGACGGGGGCGTCGGCCGCGATCCGGCGCCCGGTCGCCAGAAGGCCGGCGGTTCCGTGGCAGAGTCCCCTCCCCGTGAGCCGGCCGACCTGATCCGCGTCGCCAGCGCACGCGGTGAACGCGGCCTCGGCCGCGCTTTGGCGGACAGGATCCTCCAGAGCGCGGGCGGCGAGCTGCTGGGCACGGGCAACGCCGGGCGTGCCGTAGCACCAGGATGCGCGCGGTGGGCCCGGCGGCCAGGCGTCGTGCTGGTCGAGCTGGCCAAGCGTGAGGATCTCCGGCCACCACCGGCCGTGCTCGTCTCGACGTTCCCACTGGTCCAGCCAGCTACAGATGCGGGTGATCGCCGAACACTGCCCTGCGACCTCGATTCCGTCGATCAGCGTGAGCGCCAGCAGAGCGAGCGGGCCGGTGATGCCGTGTGCCAACCCGTGGTTGCTGTGCCCGCCGGCCGGGCCGGGCCGGTCGCGGTTAGGGCCGGTCGGGCACCACCAGCCGGGCAGGCCGTCGAGGGGTTCGGTCAGCCGGACCAGGTAGGTCAGGACCTCGCGGAGCAGACTGTGATCGCCGATGCAGCGGAGGGCCACGCCGAGTCCCGTGAGCCCGCGGATCAGGTCGAATTCGCTGTAGGGAGGTCGTTGGTGTCGGTCGATGCGTCGGTGAGCGGCCTCGAGGCGATTGCGCGTCACGGTCGCGGTGCCCTCAGCGGCGATGGCCTTGGCCGGGGCGAGGCCGGGAAGGTCGGCGGAGGCGAGGACGAACGCCAGGGCGGGAGCGCCGTAGTAGAGGCTGGCGCCGCCCGCGGTGCTGACACCGTCGGCGACCGCGGCTTTCAACGCCGTGAACGCCGCGTCCCGGCAGCCGTTCTCGAGGTGAAGCAGAGCAACGCCGACGGCTCCCTCGGCGAGATTCTGGGCGGCGTTCATGAGATTCGGCGGATGAGGGCGCTGTGGGCGACCGCGCGGGCGAGGCGCAGGCAGTGCAGTTCGGATGCCCTGTCGACGCCGATCGCGCGGGCGTGGTGGAGGTGCAGAAGGTCTGCGAGGACCTGGTCGGGGTCCAGACCGTCTCTGTCGATGGCGGCTCGGTAGGTCTTCAGGGCTGCGGTGAGAGGAGGCGGCGGGCCGAAGGCGCGAATGAGGGAGAGCTGAGTGGGGTCCAGGCGCGGGCCGCTGCGATGCGGCACATGTTCGACGAGCCAGGCGGTGCCGTTCCCGGTGAACCCCTCGGCGAGAGCGGCCATTCCGGCGGCCGTGGCCGCGTTCCGGTCGCTGGCCAGGTGTTGGAGGACGGCGCAGGAGTCAGCCGCGAACACCGCTTCGGCCGCCACCAGGGTCGGCCCCTGCCCATGTCGGGCCTCGGGCCGGTAGGTGGCCAGGACGTAGTCGGTGAGGAGGCCCTCCTCGTACAGGCGCTTCGCCCACTGGGCGAGCTCCCGGGCGACGGCGGCGAACTGGCAGGGGGTCGCGAGCGGTATCCGCATCCGTACGTGCGGGGCCGGGGTGGGAAAGCGTAGGAACCACCAGCCCGTCGGGAACTCGGGACGCTCGACGAGAAGGGGCAGGTGTCTGAGGACGTCGTCGCACCTTCCGAACAGCCTGGTGTCCACCCAGCGTGATCGGCCCGGTCGATGCTGGAGCGTGGTGACCGGCCGTGCGGGACGCGGCGCGGAGCGGCGACGCGGCGGCCGGGCGATGAGCGTCAGCAGGAGCTCAGCGGGCCTGCCGTCGATCCACCCGGCCGGGCCGGGGGCCTCGGTGAGGACGACCTGCGGGTGCTGGTCGAGTTGGGCGCGTAGCAGCGCGAGGTGTGCGGGCTCGTCCAGGTCCAGGCGGACTCGCACATCGTCGTCGCCGAGCAGGACATGACGCGGAAGCCGCCGGCCCTCGCGGCGCCGTTCCCATGCGCCATGCCAGAACTGCCATGGAGCGGCGCGGTCGGGCAGGTCGGTCTGCTGGATTCGCCAGCGAGCCGGATGCAGGATGCTGCGGCCCCGTCGGATCCTCGGCAGAAACGCGAGCTTCTGAGCGTGGCCCCAGTCGAACCGGGCGCATGGCGCAGTCCAGGCCGTCCAGATCTCAGTGAGGAAACGGACGATCGGCTGCTGGAGAGACGGAAGCAGCACGCTGTTCAACAGCAGAGGCTCGACCGGCCGGCCCGTGGTGCGGGATGCCAGCCACAACCGCTTGCCGTCGCCGGCCACCGCCAGGTCCTCCAGTGTGCATGCCGGGACGGGATGGAAGTCGCCGGCAGGCAGCACAGGAAGCATTTCGGGGGCGCGAGCGACTGCGGCGAGCCGCGGCTCGAGCGGCGGCGCGGAAAGCTGCACGGCATCAGCACCTGGCAGAGCGGTCGGCAGGCTGGTGTAGACGCTGCGGAACCGTTCCTGTTCAGCGGGGGTGAGGAGGTGGAGGAACCGGGCGGCAGCGACTCCGGCATGCCGGGAACCGCTCAACACCGTGAGCGTGAACGAGCCTTGATCCAGGCTGCGGAGTGTGGGCGCGGCCAGAGCGAATCGCAGCTCCGTGTGAGGGATCGGGGGACGGTCGTCATCGCCGCGCAGCGCCGCGATCAGGTCATCGTGGAGGACGATTTCGGCGCAGCTTTCCAGAGCCGAACGCTGAGCCAGGTCGGCCAACAGCGCGTCGCGGGCGGTGAACACGGGGCGTTCCCGATGGGGTGAGCCCCGGTACCCGGCGGGGAATCCCAGGACGTTCAGGACCTCGCGGAGTGGCACAGCCGCGCCCGGCCCCCACCGCTCGATGAACGCGTCCTGGTAGGCGGCCCAACCCGAGAAGTGCGGTGCCACGGCCACGAGCGTGTCGGCGGCCCGGCACGCCTCATCGATGACGACTGGGGGCAACTGAACCGAGCAGTCGACGCGCCGATCAACCGTGACATGGCCACCAGGCGCGGGCAGAGCGTCTGCGGCGAGGTGACGTGCCAAATGCGGGACAGGGGCGGTCACGGTCATGGACGGCCGAACCTCTGACAGCAGCGCCCGAGCACGCACCAACGCCCGGCACAACCGCTCGGCCTCTTCCTTGCCGTTCGCAAGGCCGGGAGCGACCTTGGAGGCCAGCTCATCGAACGCGATGGGGGAGCGAGCGGTCTCCAACGCCAGCCGCACCGGTTCCGTCAGGCCGATTTCGGTGTCCCACCTGCGACCATCCTCGGACCGGGCGCAGGGGAGCACCCATGCCCCGCCACACCGATACCCCAACGCGTTGGTCACCACCCGCGCCGTCCGCAGCGTCGGAAGGTCATCCTCGGCCGCAGTCACGCACTCGGCGATGGAACGCTCGTCGGGAAGGGGCACGTCGACATGCCGCTCGCTCCAGTGCACCGCCGCATGGGTTCCCAAGGTGGCTGGGGCGACTCCGGCGAACTGGCCGAACGGCGTCCCACGGGTTGTCCACCTCAGCACGTACCGGACGGTGGCCTCGATCAAGCGGCGCAGTCGGCGGGTGTGGAGCGCCTTTCCGGCCAGTGCACGGGTGATCTGGGCTGCGAACTGGGGTGTTGCGCAGGTGACGGCGTCCGCGAACCCCGGCAGCGCCCACGCCTCACGCAGCCAGGCCAGCCAAGCATCTGGCCGGTCGCGGGTCAGGTCCGGCCATGGCGGGACGCAGAGGTCGACGGGGTAGGCGGCGGCCCTGATCAGAGCCGCCTCCGTCGCGTCGAACGTCGCAGAGGCTGGTAGGTCGCGCATCTGAGTTCACCGTTCCCGGGTCGCAAAAGGGCAGACCATGTCAGGGGGAGGGCCCGGCCTTCAGCAGGCCGGGCCCCAGGCGAACGATGGGTGCTGACTGCTGATCAGGTCAGCTTCCGCCGCCCGTGCAGGCGCTCGAGCCGGTGTTGCCCGATCCGCAGCCGTCGTCGGTGCTGGTGGCGTGACCGCTCGCGGCGGGCCCCGCGTCGACCAGACGCACGTCCAGCTGGTAGTCGTGCTCGGTGGTTTCCATCAGGAGATTCCCTTCTCCTCGGAAATGGGGGTGAAGGTCAGGACAAGGCGACTGTGCCGCTTGTCCAGGACCGTCCCGGCCGGCAGGTCACCGTCGGGAGTCTGTGCCGGAAGGACGTGCAGGGCCGGGGGCGGGCAGCCCGCGTCCACCCATGCGCGCATGTGATCGACCATCCGGTTTGTCGCGGCCGCGGCCTCCGGGCCATGGGCGATCGCGCCCAGGTCGAACCGCTGGTCGGACCAGAGCAGTTCCGACCGGTAGCAGAACGCGCCCGGCTCCAGGGTGGCCGGCGTGCCGAACCGCCATGCCGGGGCGACGGCGCCGGACTCAACCGCGGCCTCCTGCGCGGTCAGGATCACGAACTCGTCCGCCTCGTCGACCAGTCGTCGGCTCGCCAGCCACAGATCCAGGTCCGCCAGGACAGTGCGGGGCGGCAGGCTGAGCCCCGCCCATGCCTGCTGACGGGGCTGGAACAGCAACTCGGTGACCACCGCCAGGTCGACCTGCTGGTCCTCGTCCAGCCGAAGGTGGACACCGTCCGTGATGTCGAGGTAACGCACCTCGTGGGCACCGGCACCCTGGACGGACACGAACCCGCACTGGCGGTGGCTGTGACTGACCAGCTCGCGGCCCGCCCGCCGCAGCGCCCACGAGCGGGTCAGCCCGAAGGTGCGCAGGGGCACGACGAGCACGCCGTCGTCGGTGAGCTGCTCCCGCCACGCAAAGGCGATGTCCCAGGCCCCGACGGTGACGATGATCAGGTCGTAGCGGCGGCCCGGCTCGACCAGATGCTCGGCGTCCGCGCACACCACCTTGACATCGTGGTAGCCCGCCGCGGCCAGGCACGCCGAGGCCCGGTCGGTGACCTCCGGGTCGATGTCGACAGTGGTGACCGATCCGGCCGGGCCGACGAGTTCGGCCAGCAGCGAGGCGTTGTAGCCGCCGGACCCGATCTCCAGCACATGCCGGTCCTTCAGGCCGTCGAGCGCGTCCACCGCCTGACTGAGCATCTCGGCGATCAGGAACGGCGCCGAGACCGAGCTGAGGCTCTCATCGCCGCGCCGCTTCGTCACGATCGCGGTGTTCTCGTACGCCTCCGCGATCGGGGTGTTCGGCGCGTACAGCTCCCGCGGGACGGTCCGCAGCGCAGCCTCCACCGAAGGGGGAAGCGTGAACCCCTTCCCCTCCTGGTCAGCGATCAGCCGGTCGACCATGCGCTCACGGAGGTTCGCGCTCTCCAAGGTGTCGACGGTCATGATGCGTCCTCCCGGAATCGTGGCCTGCCGCGGCCTGAGCGGTGCTGGTGTACCGCTCGGCCATGCTGCCCGAACGAGCCGCCGGCCCTCGTGTGAACAGTCGCTCGACTGGGTTGTTTTCTTCTAAGCCGCACGTCAGCGCGACGTGAAGCCCTGCTGTGTGTGGCTCCTGCGGTGGGGTTCGTCCCAACGAAGTGGCCTTGGCAGTAGTGAAGTCCCTTCCACGGCCCCGCTGAAGGGTTCAGGCTGAAGCAAAGGCTGAAAGTGCTGAAAGTTCAGGGAGCCGCTGATGGCAGGCAGCAGCAAGCGCCCACCGAACACCGCCTTGGCCGCGCTCCTCCAGCAGGCGCGATGGAGCAATCGGCAACTCGCGCACGCGGTGAACCGCCTGGGCAGCGAGGTGGGACTGAAGCTGCACTACGACGACACCGCTGTCTGCCACTGGCGGACGGGGACGCTTCCGCGCGCCTCTGTCCGGCCGCTGGTGTGCGAGGCGCTCGCGCGACGCCTGGGGCGTCCGGTCACCCTGTCGTCCGCCGGCCTGGGCCCCACCGAGACCGAGCCTGCTTCCGCCGTGGATATCGTGACAAGACTGGTGGATCTTGGGGGTGCGGACATGGACCCGACTAGGCGATCAGTCCTGGGCCTCGGGCTCTACTCGGCGGCCATGGCCATCCCCGGCTGGCCGGAGGTGTCCAGCCGGTTCGACCGGCTACGCCGCGACCCCCACACCCGCATCGGCCAGGCAGAGGTCGACGCCGTCCGCGCGATGACCGACCACCTGTCCACGCTCGACGACGAGTACGGCGGGAAAACGGTACGGCCCCTGGCGGCAGCGTATTTGGTCAACACCATCGCGCCCTACCTGCGTGCGCATGCCCGCGAGGACATCCGGGGACAGATGCTGTCGGCCGCCGCCGATCACTGCTATCTGACCGGGTACATGGCCATGGATGAGGGCGTCGAAGGAGTCGCTCAGCGCTACTACTACCAGGCACTGGAGCTGGCCGGATGTGCCGGCGACCACCTCACGTACTGCACCACTCTGCGCGGGCTGTCGGTCCAGGCCGTGGACCTGCGCCACAGCAAGCTCGCTCTCGACCTGGCCGACGCGGCAGCGGCGGCGTCGCCCGAGGCCGGTCCGCGGATGCGCGCCTTCCTGGCCGGACAACAAGCGCACGCCGCCGCACAAACCGGCGACCGCACCCGAGCCCTGGCCGATCTCGGGCGGGCCGAAACCGCTCTCGAGCATGCCGAGTCGCAGTCCAAGGCCCTCGGCTCCTACGACCCCGCGGCGATGAGCTACCACGTCTCTCAGGTGTCGTTCGAGCTTGGTGACGTGAGTGAATCCATTGCCGCCTTGGAGCGGTCTCTGCGGATCAGGCCCCCCGAGTACAAGCGGGTACGCGTCCGCAACTACGGGATCCTGGCCGAGCGGAAACTCGCGGTCGGGCGGCTCGAGGAAGCCTGCCAGGACTGGGGGCGGATGTTGGACGACTACCCGGCCGTCCAGTCGGGCTGGTGCGACAAGCACTACCGGACCATGCTGGCCGTCCTGCGGCGCCATCAGCGGAACCCGCACGCACGGGATCTCTATGAGAGGGCCATGACGTCCGCTCGGCGGTGAAGAGAACGCCGCGCGAGAGAGTGAAGCGGGGACGGCCCGGCGACTTCGCCAGGCCGTCCGCGACCTCAAGGACGTGGCGGGCCCGCGCCCGGCCTGACTTCGTCTGCCGTCCGCCGCCTCGTGGATGTGGTCCGCGTGATCGAGGACGACACGTTCTGACCAGGACGGGCAGCCGCGGCCTGTTCTTGGGCTCAGAGGATCGGGAAGGGCGTCAGGGGGTGTAGACGGCCATGACGCTGCCGCAGGTTTCGGTGTGGTCCTTTGCGGGCGCGGTGAGCGGGAAGTCGGTTTCGTCGGCAGAGGTGCTGGTGGGGGCGGTGATCGGGGTGGCGGCCAGCATCTGCTGCGGCGCGTCCGGCCGGTTCGGGCCCCAGGAGATGCAGATGACCTGGACATTGGGGGCGTCGAGCCCTGCCAGCGAGGACATCGGGCGGGTGACGCGCACCTTCGTGAACGGACGGCCCGCCTGGACGACGCGCTCCTGCGCGTCGATCCGCGTGGCCCGCAGTGTTTCGGACGGCAGTCTCGGCGCGAGCACCTGGACCGTGCCGTGCACGGCGACCTTCACCTTTCGGGCGCGGTCGGCTTCGGGGCCGGAGAAGGCGAGGATGTCGAAGCCCAGCGACTTCGGCGGGACGACCAGCCGTCCGCGATCGCTGCCGAAAGCCGTCCTCACCCGGACACTTGGAAGGTCGTCGCCGTTCTCGTCCTGCGCGGTGAACGCCAGGGCGGGCGCGACGGGATTGCCGTTCCGGTTGCCGATGTTCAGCACCTGGTCGACGTAGCCGCCGCCGGATCGCGCCTGGTACCGGAACTCCAGGAAACCGGACTTCTGGACGCCGTCACCGTGGCTCGTGTGTCCCCAGGGGAGGTACACCTTCCCCGTCACGGCCGCGAAGAAGACGAGTGCGACGCCCGCGATCGCCGCGTAGGCGGACACGCGTGTGAGGACGGACGGGGCCGGGCGTTCGAGCAGTCCAGGCCGGGGCGCGGCGCGGAATCTCTCGGCCTCGGCGATGAACTCCTCGGGCGGGACGCCCAGCCAGCGGACGGCGGGCGCGATGGGGCCGCCGTACCGGTCGAGGTTTCGGCGGGCGAGGGCGCGCTGACGGAGGTCGTTGACCTGGTCCGGCTCGGCGAGCTGAACGACCAGGCGGGGTGTCGAGCCGACCGTCCGCACGCTCACCTCGGACACGTTCGACCAGGGAAGGAACATGTCGTGCGCATGCCAGGTGATCCCGGCGGCCGACAGCGTGAACCCGCGCCGCTTCCGGTACGCCATGGCCAGGCTCGCCCCGTCCCCCAGGAACATCCCCACGGCCCAGAGCGCGGGGAAGGGCCGGTGTGCGAGGGCGTCCGCGACCAGCCAGGCGACGGTGACCGCACTCCCTGCCACGACGCCCAGCCAAGGCCAGGGGGAACGGTGTGAGATGCGTCGTTCCGCCACGTTTGCGGCAGCCATCTCGTCGGCAGCGGCCGTCTCGCTCATGCGTGCTCCAGGAGGCCGCGTTCTGAAGAGGACGGCTGATCCTACGAACGTTGATGATCACGCGTCAGCCCGCATTACTGGCCGCATGCGGTCACCGGGATGGTGAAGTATCGCGGACGACGTGCCCGTGCGTCCGGACGGGTCATGTACCCGGATCGGACGGTGATGGGAGCGCGCGGCGAACGGGCTGGCCGCGGTGCTCAGCCAGCCCTGTCCGCGAGCGTGCTATGCCGTCGGGAACTCGCCGGTGGCGGCGGCGGGGTCGATGATGCCGAAGGACTCGCCCTGCGGGGCGGCGACCACGGCCATGCGGCCGACGGGTGAGTCCGTCGGCGGCATGAGGATCGTGCCGCCCAGTTCGTTCACCCGCGTGGCCCCGGTGTTGATGTCGTCGAACTGGAACCAGGTCAGCCAGTAGGTGGGCATCGGGTCGCCGGGCATCAGGGTGTCGTCGTTCATGCCGCCCACGGACTCACTGGCGCCGGGCGGGGTGAACGTCGCGTACCTCATGGTCGTGCCGTCGCCGATGTTCTCGTAGGTGTAGCCGAAGAGCGCGGCGTAGAACTTCTTGGCGGTCTCGAGCTGGCGGGTGTGCAGTTCGTTCCAGCAGTAGGCGCCGTGCTCGTTGTACACGGCGGCGCCGTTGTGTGTGCGGGCCTGCCAGAAGGCGAACACCCCGCCGGTGGAGTCCGCGACTACGGACATCCGTCCGTAGTCGAGCACGTCGAACGGGGACACCATCACCTGTCCGCCGGTCGCGTCCACCTTGCCGGTCATCGCATCGGCGTCATCGGCGGCGAAGTAGGTCGTCCACGTCGAGAGCATTCCGGCGTCCGGCTTGGGGCCGATCCCCGCGACGGCCTGGCCGTTCTTCAGCCCCATGAGGTAGCCGCCGGCCTCCTCGCCGCCGCCCTGGATCTCCCAGCCGAACAGGGCGGAGTAGAACTCGCCCGCCTTGACCGGGTCGTCCACTTGGCAGTCCACCCAGCAGGGCGTTCCCTGCGGCCAGGGATCGGTACGCACAGGCATCGGTGTCTCCGTTCATATTCGGTTGCCCTGGTCGTATGGCCCACCCGTGCCCGCGCGGTCGCAAGCTCCCGCGTCGGAGGTGACGCCGCCATACTGTGATCGAATAATTACTAAGAGTAACGCGATGGGGTGTGCCTGGCTCATCTGGGAGGTCCGCCGGGCCCTGTCCGCGGCGGCGGGGGTGATGCCGGGTCAGGCGTTTCGGACGGCTTCGGCGAGGGCGGCGGGGGAGTCGTTCCAGGGGGCGCCGTGGCCGGGGAGGACCCAGGACCCGGAGAGCTCGGCGATGCGGTCGAGGGAGGCGAGGGCCTCGGCCGGGTCGTCGGTGAACGGGGCGGGCTGCGGGCCCTTGCGGCCGGTGAGGACGTGCCGGGTGGTCAGGGCGTCGCCGACGAAGACGGCGTCGGCCACCGGGACGCGGATCGTGATGCTTCCCAGGGAGTGGCCCGGCGTGCTCACGATCTCCGGGGCCCCGGGGAGGTCCAGGACGTCGCCGTCGTTGACCGCGGTGACCTCGCCGACGTAGCGGGGGCGCAGGCCGTTCTTGCTGATGGCGTAGCTGAAGAACCCGATGGTCGGGGCGAGGCGCATGGGCCGGAAGGAGGCCTCGCTCTTCTCGCCCTTGGTGGCGCGGACGGCGTCGGCGGTGTGCACGAACACCGGGACCCCGTGCTCGGTGCGCAGCCGCTCGGCGAAGCCGATGTGGTCGGTGTCGCCGTGCGTCAGGACGACCCCGCGGATGTCGTCGACGGACTTGCCGAGGGCGTGCAGCTCTTTCTGCAGGTCCCGCCAGTGGCCGGGCAGGCCCGCGTCGATGAGCGTGATGCCGTCCGGCGTGTCGATGAGGTGGCACGCCACGATGTCGTTGCCGAGCCGGTGCAGGTGGGGTGCGAGCTTCATGGGACGCCTTCCGGGGGATCTGGGCGAGGGCCAACGATGGCTAAGATAATTAGCTATGATGGCTAATGTCAATAGCCATGCTGATGGGAGGACGGTCGATGCCGACCCCTGAGAAGACCTCGTTCGCCGAGATCGTCGCCGCGGGACGCGATCTGCTGGAGAAGGGCGGCCCCCAGGGGCTGACGATGCAGAGCGTCGCCGAACGGGTGGGGGTGCGGGCCCCGTCGCTGTACAAACGCGTCGGCAACCGCGCGGCGCTGCTGGCGGCCGTCGCCGAGGCCACCATCGACGACCTGGCCGCTCGCCTGGAGTCCACCGACCGGTCGCTCGAGGGCCTGGCGCGCGGCTACCGGCGGTTCGCCCATGAGTGGCCCGCGGGGTTCCGGCTGATGCTCTCCGTCGACTCGCCGCCGGAGATCCTCGGCCGCGCCGCCGCCCCGATCCTGGACGCCTCGAGAGCGTTCGTCGACGAGTCCGACGTCCTCAACGCCGCCCGCCTGATCGTCGCATGGGCCAACGGCTTCATCGGGATGGAACTCCTCGGCGCCTTCCACCTGGGCGGCGATGTCGACGAAGCCTTCGAGTACGGCCTGGCCGGCATCCGCCGGGCGCTGACGAAGGACTCCTAGGGACGGCCCGGCCGTGCGTCCGTCCGGTTTCGGACGGACGTCGGCCGGTGTGCCTTGAGGGTTGACGGGTGATTCGGCCCGTTCTGATACTGGGGGTGGCTCGGCTGGTCGACAGGACGGCGGAGCGCTGGGTCGTGGGCAACCGGTCATGACGGACCGGCGGCTGACATCTCATCGTTGCGTCGCGCTCGGCCTGCTGGGACACGAACATGTCCTCAAGTAAGGGAGTGAGCGATGCGTATCGCTTTCGTCGGTGACGTCCATGGCCATGCGCTGCATGCGCTGGGCGCGCTGGTGATGCTGCAGGAACGGCGCGGGATTCGGCTGGACGCCGTCATTCAGGTCGGAGACATGGGCGCCTACCCGTCCGCCGAACGCTTCGACGAACCGAGCCGCCGGTTCCATGCGGAGAATCCGGCGCAGGGCGACTTCTTCCGGATCCTGGATCCGTCACCAGAGGTGGCGGCAGGGGTTCGCACTGCCCTTGGGCAGCTGCCCCGGATTCTGTTCCTGAGCGGCAACCATGAAGACCATGAATGGCTCGCGCGCCTTCACGAGGAGGGACGCGCCGACATCGTTCCGGTGGATCCTTGCGGGGCGTTCCACCACGTCGTCTGCGGGCACGTCGACGCAATCGCCGGGGAACGGGTCGCGTTCCTCGGAATGATCGAGGCGCCGGGAAAGATGGATTTCGACGAGAGTGCCTATGCGCGCCTACTCGCCGCCGAGCCCGGCAGTGTCAACGTGCTCGTCACCCACGATGGGCCCTATGGACTGTCCCGCAACAGGCTGGGGAACGTCCAGGGGTCGCCGAAGCTGACCAGGCTCATCGAACACCTTCAGCCGCGCCTTCACGTCGGCGGTCATTACCACCACGAGAACGGCCCCCGGCGCTATGGACGCACGGTGTCGTACACGCTTGCCCAGCTCGTAGCGCCCAAGCGAGACCGATGGCAAACCAACCCTGAGCAGCGGGTCACACCCGGCAGTATCGGCGTCCTCGACACCGACACCTATTCCTTCGAATACCTCCACGACGAATGGCTCGCCGAAATCCACGGCGACGACCTCGACCTGAGCGAACTCGCCGGGACGCCCGGACCTCGATAGGCCACGCCGGACGCTATGACCGGTCGGGCCCGGTTTCTGCGGGGAGGGCTCGGACGGTCTGGGCGATGTCCTCGCGGAGTTGGTCGAGGGTGTGGTCGGGGCCGAGGATCATGCGGCGGAGCTGCGGCATGGCGAGGGTCCAGCCGACCAGGCCGAGGGTGAGGAACAGGCGGGTGCGGGGGTCGTCCTCGTCGCCTGCGGTGCGGGCGGCCCGGACCTTGTCCTGGTAGTGGCGGGTGCGGGCCTCCTCGCCGGGGACGGGCTGGTCGTCGCCCAGTTCGAGGGCCTCCCACATGAGCAGGCGCAGGGCCTCGGGGTGGGCGCGGTGGTGGTCGAACAGGCGCTCGGCGTAGGCCGGCAGGTCGTCGTCGCCGGGCGGGACGGCCTCGGCGAGGTCGGCCATCAGGCGTTCGAGGACGGCGGCGAACAGGTCGTTCTTGTCGCCGAAGTAGTCGTAGATCGCCCGCTTGTTGGCCTTGGCCTGGGCGGCGATGCGGTCCACCCGGGCCCCGGCGACGCCGTGGGTGGCGAACTCGGAGGCCGCCGCGGAGAGGATCCGCTCTTTGGTCGCTGTGGAGTCGTAGGCCATGTCCCGATGGTAACGAACCAGTTCGTTTGACGGGCCGGGCGCCGGTCTGCCACGCTCTGCTCGTCCGAACCATCTAGTTCGTTCGGTTGGAGGGATCATGTCCGGAACGGGGCGGCGACTGCCGCTGGTGATGGCGCTGGCCTGCGGGGTCAGCGTCGCGAACGTCTACTTTCCGCAGGCCCTGACGCCGCTCGTCGCGGACGGGCTCGGCATCGGGCCGGGCGCCGCGGCGAGCGTCGCGACGGTGACCCAGCTGGGCTACGCCGCCGGGATCTTCCTGCTGGTCCCGCTCGGCGACCGGCTTCCGCGCCGTCCGCTGATCACCGTCCTGCTGGCGGTGACGGGCTGCGCGCTGCTGGCCGCCGGGCTCGCGCCGTCCGCCGGGCTGCTGGCCGCCGCCGGGGCCGTGGTCGGCGTCGCGACGGTCGTCCCGCAACTGCTGCTGCCCATGGCGGCGGGCCTGGTCGCGCCGGACAAGCGCGGCTCGGTGATCGGCACCCTGCAAGGCGGCCTGATCGGCGGGATCCTGCTGGCCCGCACGTTCGGCGGCGTGCTGGGCGAGCACCTCGGCTGGCGCGCCCCCTACCTGGTCGCCGCCGCCCTCACCGCGCTGCTCGCCGTCGTCCTCGGCCTGGCCCTGCCGAACGCCGCTCCGGCCGTCCGCGACCGGTATCCGAACCTGCTCGCCGACACCGTCCGGATGCTGCGTACCGAGCCCGGCCTCCGCCGATCCGCGTTCTACCAGGCCACCCTCTTCGGCGCGTTCAGCGCGGCCTGGACCGCGCTCGCCCTCCTGCTCACCGGCCCCCGCTACCACCTGGACGCCCAGGCCGTCGGCCTCCTGGCCCTGATCGGCGCGGCCAGCATGTTCTTCGCCCCGGCCGCCGGACGCCGCGTCGACCGCCTCGGCCCGGACCGCGTGAACGCGTGGTGCGTCGGAGCCGTCCTCGCCTCCGCGGCCGTCCTCGCCGGGGGAGCCGCGGGCGGCCCGGCCGGACTGGTCGCCCTCGCCCTGGGACTCCTGCTCCTCGACGTCGCGGTGCAGTGCAGCCAGGTCGCCAACCAGGCCCGCATCTTCGCGCTGCGCCCCGAGGCCCGCAGCCGCCTCAACACCGCCTACATGACCTGCTCGTTCCTGGGTGGAAGCGCCGGATCCTGGCTCGGCGTCCGCGCCTACTCAGTCCTGAGCTGGCCCGGCGTGTGCGGACTCATCGCCCTCGCCGCGTCCCTCGCCTTCACCGCGCGCCTGGCCGACCGCCGCCACCCCGAGCCGTCCCCGCGACCGGCAACGGCCTCACCTCGATGAACGCCCACCGAAGCGCCGCACGCGCCCCACCCGCCGCCTCCCCGGAACCCGACGAAACCAAGAACCGACCTGAAGGAATCACCATGACTTTCCCGGCCATGCCCCACGCCGTTCTGCAGTTCTTCCGCGCCTCCCAGGACGGCGACGTCGACGCCTGGGCGGACGCGTTCGCCGAGGACGGCGTCTTCCACGACCCGATCGGCACCCCGCCGATCGTCGGACGCGCCGCGATCCGCGACTTCATCGCGTCCGTCCTGCCCAACTTCGAGCCCTTCCTCGGGCTGACCCCCGTCGAGGCCCACACCGTCGGCACCCACGTCGCCGTCTCCTGGCGCGGCGCCGCCGTCGCCCTGGACGGCAGGCCGGTCAACTGGTCCGGCATCAACATCTACGAACTGGACGAAACCGGCCTCATCCGCGACGCCAAGGCGTACTTCAACAGCGCCATCTTCCAGGCCCAACTCACCAGCTGAACCCGCCGGACGGGCGCTACGGCACGGTGTAGACGCCGTGGAGGGAGCCGCACTCGGGGGTGTGGACGCGCATCGCGGCCGGGACGGTCACTTCGTCCTCCATCAGGTTGCCCATCCCGATGCGGCCGAAGTCGTACGAGGTGACCAGGCGCGTGCCGCGTCCGGTGGGACGGTGTTCCCACACGACGCAGATCAGCCGCGCCTTGCCGTTGCCGCCCAGCGGGACGCGTACCCGGTCGAACGGATGCCCGAGCTCCAAGCGCCCGCCCGCCCGGTCGATCGGGAACGCCTCGGCTTGGGTCGTTTGACGGTACGGGCCCTCGGCGTACCGCGAGCCGGGCACGGCGACCTTCACCCGCCGGACGTCCCCGGCCCGCGGGCCGTCGAAGGCAAGGGCCTCCCGGAAAGCGCCGCGTCCCGCGATGACGACGAGACCCCGGTCGCTGCCGAACGCGGTCCGCACGGACACTCCGGGCAGGTCACGGCCGTCGGCGTCCTGCGCGGTGTAGGCGAGCGTGGGTGCGACGGCGAGCCGTTCGTAGTTGCGGACGGTCAGCGTCTGCCCGGCGAAGTCGGCGTCGGGGCCGTCCGCGCGGTACTCGAACACGAGCATCCCGGCGCGCTGGCGGACGACGCCCTGCTCGGTGGGGAGGTCGCCGAACATCATCGCGAGCAGCGCGAGCACCACGCCCGCGATGTTCAGCACGGACGTGGTGAACGCCCCCTTCGCCTGCGGCATGACGCGCAGCCCGCCGGGCGTGAACGCCGCCCGGCGCAGCTCCGCCTCCGCGGCGAACTCCGCCGCGGGCATTCCGAGGCGTTTGCCCTTCGGCGCGATGGGGGCGCCGTGCCGGCGGACGTTCCACGGGGTCTCGGTCAGGCCGCCGAGCCGACGCCGGTCCCGGAGCTGGTCGGGTTCCGCGACCCGGACGACGACGCGGTCGCCGACCGCCTCCACGCCCGTCACGTTCGACCACGGGACGGAGATCTGGTGCTTGTGCCAGATCAGGCCGTTCGCCGAGAGGGTGAAGCCGCGCCGCGCCCGCACCGCGGTGAGGACGGCCGAGACCACGATCACCGCGAGGCCGCCCACCCACGCCCACAGGAGGTGCAGGTGGAACTTCTGGTCCAGGACCAGCAGCGACGCGAGGACGGCCAGCTCCGCGAGCGGAAGAGCCCAGAGCAGAGGGTCCCGGTAGGAGACGTCGAGGTCGGGGGGCTGTGCCGCGGACTCGGCCATGGACGTCCTGCCTGTTCACGTGGAGGTGGCGTGATCCTAAGGCGTGTGGACGGCTGCCACAAGATCAAAAAACCTCGGCTGCTCCCGTCAGGGGAGGAGTCCTTGGCGGCGGGCTCGGGAGACCGCTTCGGTCCGGGTGTGGCTGTCCAGTTTGCGCATGGCGGAGCGGAGGTAGCTCTTCACGGTCTCGGGGAGGAGGCCGAGGCGTCCGGCGGCCTCGGCGTTGGTGCAGCCCAGGGCGACCTGGGCCAGGACGTCCAGTTCGCGGGGCGAGAGCTTCGGGCGGTGGGGCTGGTGGGGCGGGGCGGTTCCGGCGGCGGCGAGGCGGCGGGACGCGGCGCGGAGGCGGTCGCGGACCTCGTGGTCAGCGACCCGCTCGGCGAGTTCCAGCAGCTCGGCGTGGACGGCCCGGACCTCCTCCCAGCCCTGATGGGAGGGCAGGACGGCGGTGCGGTTCGGGCCGGCGTCCTGCTCGTTCATGCACGTCAGCATGCCCCGAACGGCGGCGAACGCCAACCGGGGGTCCGGGGCGTCCGCCACCAAAGCCGGTCAGGGGAGGCCGAGGATGTCCACCGCCTCCGCGCGCATCTGGACCTTGCGGACCTTGCCCGTGACGGTCATCGGGAAGTCGTCCACGACGTGGACGTACCGGGGGATCTTGTAGTGGGCGAGGCGGCCGGTGCAGTACTCGCGCAGGGTCCCGGGGGTGAGTGCGGACGCGCCGGGGCGCAGCCGCACCCAGGCCATCAGCTCCTCGCCGTACTTCTCGTCCGGGACGCCGATGACCTGCGCCTCGACGATGTCGGGGTGGGTGAACAGGAACTCCTCCACCTCGCGCGGGTAGATGTTCTCGCCGCCCCGGATGACCATGTCCTTGATCCGGCCGGTGATGGTGACGTAGCCGTGCTCGTCCATCGCGGCGAGGTCGCCGGTGTGCATCCAGCGGGCCGCGTCGATCGCCTGGGCGGTCTGCTCGGGCTGGTCCCAGTAGCCGAGCATGACCGAGTAGCCGCGGGTGCACAGCTCGCCGTGGACGCCGCGCGGCACCGGAGCGCCGGTCTCCGGGTCGACGACCTTGACCTCCAGGTGCGGGTGGACGGTCCCGACCGTCCCGACACGGCGTTCGAGGGAGTCGCTCACGCGGGTCTGCGTGGACACCGGCGAGGTCTCGGTCATGCCGTAGCAGATCGTCACCTCGGTCATCCCCATCCGGTCGATGACCTGCTTCATCACCTCGACCGGGCAGGGCGATCCCGCCATGATCCCGGTGCGCAGCGTGGACAGGTCGGACGCGGCGAAGGACGGGTCGTTCAGCTCGGCGATGAACATCGTCGGCACGCCGTACAGGGACGTGCAGCGCTCGGCGGAGACGGCCGCGAGGGTCTTGGCGGGGTCGAAACCGGGCGACGGGATGACGACGCACGCGCCGTGCGAGGTCGCCGCGAGGTTGCACATCACCATGCCGAAGCAGTGGTAGAAGGGCACCGGCACGCAGATCCGGTCCTCCTCGTCGTAGCCGCAGATCTCGCCGACGAAGAAGCCGTTGTTCAGGATGTTGTGGTGCGAGAGCGTCGCGCCCTTGGGGAAGCCGGTCGTCCCGCTCGTGTACTGGATGTTGATCGGGTCGTCCGCGGAGAGGGCGACCTCAGGGAGCTCGCCGTCGCGTCCGGCCTCGAGCAGGCCGGTCCAGGAGTCGCGGCCGATGAGCAGGACGTCCCGCAGGTCAGGGCAGTTCGGACGGGCCTGCTCGATCATCGCCGCGTAGTCGGACGACTTGAACGACGGTGCCGCGACCAGCGTGCGGATCCCGGCCTGCTTCAGCACGAACTCCAGCTCGTGTGTCCGGTAGGCGGGGTTGATGTTGACCAGGATCGCGCCGAGCTTCGCCGTCGCGTACTGGACGAACACCCATTCGGCGACGTTCGGCGCCCAGATCCCGACCCGGTCGCCGGTGCGGACGCCGAGCGAGGCCAGGCCGCGCGCGACGACGTCGACCTCGTCGTTGAGCTGCGCGTACGTCCAGCGGCGGGCGGTCTCGCACTCGACGAGCGCCTCCCGGTCGGGGAAGGACGCGACGGTCCGCTCGAGGTTCGCGCCGATCGTGTCGCCGAGCAGCGGCAGCGTGGACGTGCCGGACGCGTAGGAGAGGGCGGTCATCACTTGCCGTCCTCGCGGAACTCGCCCGCCGGACGGGCCTCGGGCTCCGCGTGCTTGCCGACCTCGGCCGTCCGCAGCTCCACGCGGCGGATCTTGCCGGAGATCGTCTTCGGCAGCTCGGTGGTGAACTCCAGCAGCCGCACCCGCTTGTACGGGGACAGCCGCGCCGCGCAGTGCTCGAAGATCGACTTCGCGGTCGCGTCCGTCGGCTCGAAGCCGGCGGCGAGCGTCACGTACGCCTTCGGGACGGCCAGGCGCACCGGGTCCGGGGACGGCACGACCGCCGCCTCGGCGACCGCGTCGTGCTCGATCAGCACGCTCTCCAGCTCGAACGGGGAGATCTTGTAGTCGGACGCCTTGAACACGTCGTCGGCGCGTCCGACGTAGGTGATGTAGCCGTCCTCGTCGCGGGAGCCGATGTCGCCGGTGTGGTAGACGCCGTCGCGCATCGCCTCGGCGGTGCGCTCCTCGTCGCCGTGGTAGCCCGTGGTCAGGCCGAGCGGACGTTCGGCCAGGTCGAGGCAGATCTCGCCCTCGTCGCCGCGCTCGCCGGTGACCGGGTCGACCAGGACGACCTCGTAGCCGGGGACGGGACGTCCCATCGAGCCGGGCTTCACGGCCTGTCCGGGCGAGTTCGCGATCTGGACGGTGGTCTCGGTCTGCCCGAAGCCGTCCCGGATCGTGATGCCCCAGGCGTCCCGGACCCGGTCGATGACCTCGGGGTTCAGCGGCTCGCCCGCGGCGACGACCTCGCGCGGCGGGTTTCGCAGCGCGCCGAGGTCGGACTGGATCAGCATCCGCCACACGGTCGGCGGCGCGCAGAACGACGTGACGCCGCACCGGTCGATCGCGTCCAGCAGCCGGCCCGCGTCGAAGCGCGTGTAGTTGAAGATGAAGACGGTCGCCTCGGCGTTCCACGGCGCGAAGACGTTGCTCCACGCGTGCTTGGCCCAGCCGGGCGAGGAGATGTTCAGGTGGACGTCGCCGGGCTGCAGGCCGATCCAGTACATCGTGGACAGGTGGCCGACCGGGTAGGACGCGTGCGTGTGCTCGACGAGCTTCGGCTTCGCGGTCGTCCCGGACGTGAAGTACAGCAGCAGCGTGTCGTCGGCGCAGGTCGCCCCGTACGGGGTGAAGTGCGGGTCGGCGTCGTAGGCGTCGGCGTAGTGCAGCCAGCCGTCGACGGGCTCGCCGACCGCGATCCGCGTGTAGTCCCCGGGGACGCCCTCGAACTTGGCCGCGCTCGCGGACGACGCGACCACGTGCTTGGCCCGCCCGCGCTCGATGCGGTCGTGCAGGTCGTCCGCGCCGAGGAGCGGCGTGCACGGGATCATGATCGCGCCGAGCTTCATCGTCGCGAGGACGGTCTCCCACAGCTCGACCTGGTTGCCGAGCATGACGACGACCCGGTCGCCGCGCCGCACGCCGTTCGCGCGCAGCCAGTTCGCGACGCGCGCGGACCGCTCGGCCATCTCCGCGAAGGAGTACTTGGCCTCCGAGCCGTCCTCCTCGACGATCCACAGCGCGGTGCGGTCGTTCTCGTCGGCGATGTGGTCGAACCAGTCCAGCGCCCAGTTGAACCCGGTCAGCACCGGCCAGCGGAACCTCTCCCGCGCCGCCTTGTAGTCCTCGCGATGGGCCAGCAAGAAATCACGCGCCGCCCGGAACTCGACCGCCTGCATCGAAGGATCCCCTCCTCGTCTCACCAGGATCGTTTCCAGTCTCTGTGACGCGCGCCACCCCCGAACGGGGGTAGTCGTGAGCCGGACGGATTCTCAGCCGCCGAGAAAGGCCGAGGTGAGGGCGGGAGCGCGGGTGGTCAGAGGCGGGTGGCGATGAGGTCGGCGAAGGCGCGGAGGGCGGGGGTGGGGTCGCCGCGGCGCCAGACCAGGCCGAGGACGGAGTCGGGGAGGCCGTCGACCGGGACGTAGGTGATGTCCGAGCGGGCGAACGAGCGGCCGGTCGGGACGCAGAACATCAGGCCGCCGCGTCCGGCGGCGATGGTGATCAGGGCCTCCTGGAAGCTTGACACCGACGGCCCGCGCGGGATGGGACGGCCGTCCGGCGTGGACGTCGGGGACGACAGCTCGCGCCAGTAGGCGGGGGCGGGGCCGGCGACGTCCAGGAGGGGGACGTCCGCGAGGTCCTCGGCGTGCAGGCGGCCGCGGCGGGCGGCCGGATGGCGGGTGGAGAGCGCGACGGCCTGCTGCTCCTTGGCGAAGGACGGCCCGACGACCAGGTCCGGCTCGGTGACCGGGAGCAGGGTGACGACCGCCTCGACCTCGCCGCGGCGGAGCGCGCCGAACGGGTCGGTGAACGGGACCTCGGCGAAGGTGACCGCGAGGTCGGGGTTGCGGGCCTCCAGGATCCCCGCGGCCTCGACGACGCCCTCGCGGGCCGTCCCGGTGAGGAAGCCGACGCGGAGTTCGCCGGTGATGCCGCGGGCGGCGGCGCGGGCGTTGTCCAGGGCGGCGTGCAGGGCCGCGTAGGCGGGACGCAGCTCGGCGATCAGCCCCTCCCCGAGCGGCGTCGGGCGGACGCTGCGGCTCGTCCGGTCGAACAGGCGCCCGCCGACCCGCCGTTCCAGCGACCGGACGAGCTGGCTGACGCGGCCCTGCGAGAGGCCGAGCCGGTCGCCCGTCCGGCCGAAGTGCAGTTCCTCGCCGAGCACGAGCAGGCACTCCAGTTCGCGAAGCTCCATCCGACCCCTTCCGATGATGAGTCGAACTAATCCAAGGATGCGGTGATCGTCGTTGTTCCGGGTCCGGCCGGGCCGGAGCCTGGAACCATGATCGCTAAAGCTCCGCTGGTGGTGGCGACGGGCACGTTCACGATCGTCACCACCGAGATGCTCCCCGTCGGCCTGCTCTCCCCGATGGCCGATGACCTGCGCGTTCCCGAGGGGACGGCCGGGCTCGCGGTGACGCTGCCCGGCATGGTCGCCGCCGTCGCCGCGCTCGCCGTCGCCCTCGGCGCCGGACGGCTCGACCGGCGCGTCCTGCTGTGTTCGCTGGCCGGGTTGGTCGCGGCGGCGAACGCGGTCACGGCCGTCGCGCCGTCGCTGGGCGTGCTGCTCGCCGCGCGGGTCCTGGTCGGGGTCGCGATCGGCGGGTTCTGGGCGGTCGCGGCGGGGATCGCGCCCCGGCTCGTCCCGGAGCGGCAGGTCGGGACGGCCACGGCGCTGATCTTCGGCGGGGTCGCGGTCGCGTCGGTCGTGGGCGTCCCGGCGGGCGCGTTCGTCACGCAGGTCGCGGGATGGCGGGCCGCGTTCGGGGTCATGGCGGTGCTGCCCGTCGTCGTCCTCGTCCTGATGGCGGTGTCGCTGCCGCCGCTACCCGCGACGACACCGTTCCGGCTGTCGGCCCTGCCGGGTGTGCTCCGGCTGCCGACGGTCCGGCTGGGGCTGACGCTGACGGTCCTGATCGTCGTCGGGCACTTCGCCGCTTACACCTATGTCCGGCCTGTGCTGGAGGAACTGGGCGGGATCCGGTCGGCGCTGATCGGGCCGATGCTGCTCGCGTACGGGCTGGCCGGGATCGCGGGCAACTTCCTCGCCGGGCGGACGGCCGTCCGGAACCCGCGTCTGACCCTGCTCGCCCAGGCGGTCGCGATCACGCTGGTCGCGGCCGTCCTGGCGGCGACGTCGCTTCCGGCGGTGCTGCCGCTGCTGGTCTGGGGCGTCGCGTACGGCGGGGTCTCGGTCTCGCTGCAGACGCTGCTGTTCTCCGAGCGGAACGCGCCGCCGGAGGCCGCGGCGTCGCTGATGTCGTCCTTCTTCAACGGCTCGATCGCGCTCGGCGCGCTGGTCGGAGGCCAGGTCACCGACGGTCCGGGCCTCACCCCGCTGCTCTGGACGGCCGCCGTCCTGACCGCGTCGGCCGCCCTCCTCGCCCTCGCCTCGACAAGGGGCGCCCGACAAGGCGAGGCCGCGACCCGCTGAGGCCGCTTCGGGGTGAGGCCGCTGCGGGTGAGGGGTGCTCGGCGGTGAGGGGCGCGCTCCGCGGTGGGGCGCTACGCGGTGAGGCGGTCGGCGCGGCGGGTGAGGTGGCGGCGTTCGGGGTCGCTGGACGTGCGGCGCGCGGCGGCGCGGTAGGTCTCGGCGGCCTCGGACGTCCGGCCCTGGAGTTCGAGCAGGTGGGCGCGGGCGGCGAGTAGCCGGTGGTGGTCCTTCAGGCGCTTGTCCCGCTCGAGGGCGGAAAGGAGGGGCAGCGCCTCGTCCGGGCCCAGGATCTTCGCGACCGCGACGGCCCGGTTCAGGGACACCATCGGGTTGTCCGGATCGGCGAGTTCGAGCAGGTCGTAGAGGGCGAGGATCTGCGGCCAGTCGGTCGCGTCCGGGGACGCGGCCTCGTCGTGGACGGCGGCGATCGCGGCTTGGAGCTGGTACGGCCCGACCTCGCCGCGCGGGAGGGTGCGGCTGACGAGGTCGACGCCCTCGGCGATGAGGGCCTGGTCCCAGAGCGTGCGGTCCTGTTCGTCCAGCGGGACGAGTTCACCGGACGGGCTCGTGCGCGCGCGACGGCGGGCGTCCGTGAGCAGCATCAGCGCGAGCAGACCGGCCGTCTCCGCGTCGTCCGGGACGAGCCCGTGCAGCATCCGGGCCAGCCGGATCGCCTCGGCCGACAGCCCGGGCGCGGTGAGCTCCGGCCCGCCGGACGACGTGTACCCCTCACTGAAGATCAGGTACAGGACGTGCCGGACCTCGGCCAGCCGCGCCGCGCGCTCGGTGTCCGGCGGCATCCCGGACGCCTTCAGCGACTGCTTCGCCCGGCTGATCCGCTGCGCCATCGTCGCCTCGGGCACCAGGAACGCGGCGGCGATCTGCGCCGTCGTCAGGCCGCCGACCGCGCGCAGCGTCAGCGCGACGCGGCTCGGCTGCGACAGCGACGGGTGGCAGCACATGAACAGCAGGAGCAGCGAGTCGTCGCGGTCCAGGTCGGGGGCCGGCCCGGCCGCCTCCGGTTCGGCGGCGGCCCGCGCGCCCTCGCGGCGGCGGCGCGCCTCGTCGCTGCGGATCTCGTCCACCAGGCGGCGGGACGCGACGGTCAGCAGCCATCCGCCGGGATTGTCCGGGACGCCCTTCTCCGGCCACTTCAGCGCGGCCGAGAGCAGCGCCTCCTGGACGGCGTCCTCACACGCGTCGAACATGCCGTGCCTGCGCACGAGCGCGCCGAGGACCCGCGGCGCGCACTCGCGCAGCAGGTCCTCGACGTCCTGTTCGCTCACCGGTTCCCGGGGGCCTCGTGGGTGACGGGCCAGAGCTCGATCTGATCCCGGTCCGCCATGGGCATCTCGGCGATGATCTCCTGGGCCCGCTCGGCGCTCTCGACGTCCAGGAGGTAGAGGCTGCCGATGTACTCCTTGGTCTCCAGGTACGGGCCGTCCGTCACGACGGGCACGCCGTTCTCCCGCCGGACGAGCCGGGCGCTCGTCTCGTCCCCGAGCCCGTACGCCCCGATCAGCTCGCCGGTCGCCTGGTACTTGGAGTTGAACGCGTCCTGCCTGGCGATCACTTCGGCGAGCGCCTCGGGTGGGATCGAGTTCCACTTCTCCTGGTTGCCGTAGATCAGCGCGAGGTACTTCACGATGGGCGCCCCTTCCGGTTCAGGACCCCATTCTCCCCGGTCGCGGATCAGACGGAGAAGCCGCCGTCCACGCTGATGGAGGTGCCCGTGACGTACGCGCCGCCCGGACCGGCCAGGTGCGTGACCACCGCGGCGACCTCGTCCGGCCGGGCGTAGCGGTTCAGCGCCGTGAGGCCCGCGAAGGTCGGGGCCATCTCGCCGTCGGCCGGGTTCAGCTCGGTGTCGGTCGGGCCGGGGTGGACGACGTTGACGGTGATCCCGCGCGGGCCGAGGTCGCGCGCGAGGCCCTTCGCCATGCCGATCAGGGCCGACTTGCTCATCGCGTAGAGCGAGAAGCCGGGGAACGGCGTGTGCTCGACGATGTTGCTGCCGATGCTGACGATCCGGCCGCCCTCCGCCATGTGCCGGGCGGCGGCCTGCGCGGCCACGAACGGCGCCCGGATGTTCAGCGCGATCGTCTGCTCCAGCTCGTCCGCGCCGAGCTGGTCGACGGGCGCGACGATGAACGCGGCGGCGTTGTTGACCAGGATGTCGAACCGCCCGAACGTCCCGGCGGTCTCGTCGACGGCCGCGACGACGGCCGCCGCGTCCGCGCCGTCGGCCTTGATCGCCAGGGCCCTGCGGCCGGCCTGCTTGATCTTCTCGACGACCTTCTCGGCCGCCTCGTCGTTGCTCTTGTAGGTGAACGCCACGTCGGCCCCGGCCTCCGCGAGGCGCACGGCGACCGCCGCGCCGATGCCCCGGCTGCCACCCGTGACCAGTGCGACCTTGTTCTCGATCTCGTTGCTCATGGGTTTGAGTCTGCGGCGCGCCAGGGGCGTGCGCTGGCCGAAAAACGACGCCTCATTGACGGTTCAACCACACCGTGATCCAGGTCACCGGAACGTTCTCCCGGGCCCCTTCCTCTTCCACGTGACACCACCTTCTCGGAGAGGCGCGAATCATGAGCGGTGACCCTCGGCGGCGGGCGACGGGACGCGCCGTCGCCACGCTGCTGGCCGTGGACGGCCTGTTCCACCTGTACTGGACGACCGGCCTGACCTGGCCCGCGGCCGACGACCGGACGCTGTCGCTGGCCGTCCTGGGCAGTGAGGTGCCCTTCACCCCGCGCGTCCTGCTGCCCCTGGTCGTCCTGCTGTTCGGCGCGGCGGCGGGTGTGCTGACGTTCGCGCGCGGACCGTCCCGCCGACGGGTGCGTCAGGCGAGCGCGCTGGTGACGTTCGGCGTCACGACCGGGCTCCTCGTGCGCGGGCTGGTCGGCGTCGTGTGGATCTTCGGCGCCCCGGACGGCTCCGGACCGGTCTTCCACCGGCTCAACCTGCTGCTCTACACGCCGGTCTGCCTGGCCTTCGGGACGGCGGCGGCCGTGTGGCTCGTCGGAGTGCACCACCACCTCGGACGGCTTCGCGGGGTGGCGGATGGGCCCAGGTGACCGGCCTGATGGAAGTGTTCCTGCGATGACCCCGCCCGCACCTTCACCGCCGCCGCCCGCACCCGGCGTGGATCCGCACGACCCGGGGGTCTCGCTGGCCAGGGCGGCGCTCGCGGGCGACACCCTCGCCATGCAGGACCTGCTCGCCCACCTCGCCCCCTACGTCGCGCGCATCTGCGGCCCGATCGCGCTCGACAGCGGACCGGACGCGGCGCAGGAGGCGCTGGTCGCGGTGTTCAGGTCGCTGCGCACGCTGCGCGACCCGGCGGCCCTCTACGGCTGGACGCGCGCCATCGCCGTCCGGGAGGCCGTCCGGACGGCCCGCCGGGACGCCCGCGCGCGGCCCGCCGAACTCGCCGACCTGCCCGCCCCGGACGATCCGGAACTGTCCGCCGACGTGCGCGACGTCCTCACCCGGCTGTCGCCCGAACACCGCGCCGTGCTCGTGCTGCGCGACCTGGAGGGCCTGGACGAGCGGTCCGCCTCCCGCCTGCTGGACATCCCCGCGGGCACCGTCAAGTCCCGGCTGCACCGAGCCCGGGAGAGCTTCCGGAAGGCGTGGTCCGCATGAGTCGGGATGGCCGCATGAGCCGGGACGACCGAAGGGATGGGGATGACCGCATGAACGACGGCGAGGGTTGGCCGACGGCCGAGCTGGACGACGTCCGGCGGCTGCGTGTGATGGCGGCGTCCATCCCGGGCGCGCGCGTGAGCGAACGCGTCCTGCCGCGCCCGCTGGACGAGGTGTGGGACGTGATGGGCGACCTCGAGGACGGTTTCGGCCGGTTCCAGCCGGACATGCGGGACGTCCGCGTCCTGCGGGCCGAGCACGGCCGCGTCGTCGCGCTCGCCCGCAGCCGGTTCGGGATGCGCGCCCGCCTCGAGGGGACGCTCCGACCCGGCTGGTGCTGGCTCCAGAGCCGCTTCCTGATCATCGGGATGGCCGCCGCGCCCGAACCCGGCGGCGGCACCCGCGTGGCCGTCACGGGCGGCGTCCGCGTCCCTCGGCGGGCGGCGATCGTTCCGGTCGGCGTCCGCCGCGAACTCGACCTCGCGCTGACCCGCCTGGAGGGCATGGTGTAGCTGGTCAGAGGCCATGCGGACGCGTCGTGCGGACACGTCCGCACGGGACTGTCGTGCGGACCGGTCCGCACGGGGCTCAGGACGGGATGTAGGGCGGGGCGACGCCCCAGCCCCAGTGCGGCATCGGCGCTTCGAGGGGCGGCGAGGCGTCCATCTGGGAGTTGGAGTGCGCGATCCGCGTGCCCCACTCGATGTAGCTGACGAACGCGGCCCGGAACTCGGGGTCGTCCGGGAGGCCGACCTCGTCGGCGGCGTCCATGAGCAGGCCGACCCAGCGGCGGCGCTGCGCCTCGGTGATCACCTTGCCGAGGTGCTGCCGGACCATGTGGTGGTAGCCGCCGCGCTCGCCGCTGTAGCGCTCGGGACCGCCGAACACCTCGGCGAGCCACATCGCCACGTACTTGGGGTGGTCCTTGTCCATGTGTGCGAACAGCGGGCCGATCAGGTCGTCCTTGAGGACGTGCCCGTAGAAGACCTTGGTGAGCCGCTGGAACGCCTCCTCGCCGCCCGCCCAGTCGTACATGGTCGGGACGCTGCCGCCGACGCCGTGCACGGCCGTCCGCTCGTAGTGCCGCATCTCCTCGATCTGCTGCACGTACGGCTTGATCTCGGCGAAGAACGCGGCGAAGTGCTCCCCGGAGCGGAACTCCTTGAGGTGCGCGTCGGCGGACGTCCAGGTGATGCGCAGGACGTAGCACTCGGGTTCGTCCACACAGCGGCTCAGTTCGTAGTCGGCGCACTGCGGGGCCGCGGCGAGCGACAGGGCCGCCCGCGCGTAGGCGGCCTCGAACCCGTCGGCGTCCGCGCCGTTGATCCGGTAGCGGATGTACTCGATGATCATGCCCTTCAAGCTAACAGGGCGACCGCGGTCATGTAATCAAGTAATCATCCGTGGCGGTCGCATTCGGCCACCTTTTCCCGCGCACACTCGGCCTCCCGGACCGAAGCCCCGGGAGGCCGTGAACGGGCCTCCCGGGGCAATCCACACCAGGTCAGCTCGTGCGCGCGCGACGCATCCAGGCGACACCGCCGCCGATCGCCGCGAGGACGACGACGCCGAGCCCGATCCACAGCCAACCCGCGTTGCCGCCACCCGACGAAGGCTTCGCCGAGGTCGTCGCGGACGGCTGCACGGGATTCGCGGACGCGGACGCCGGGGCCGACGGCGATGCCGTGGACGAGCCGGTCACGGTGAACTTGAACTCGCCCGTGACCGGATGGCCGTCCTCGGACACGGCCCGCCAGCCGACCGTGTAGACGCCGTCGGGCAGCGGCCCCTTGACGTCCTCGGTGACGACGTTCTCGGCGGCGCGCGCGTTGCCCGCCTCGTGCCGTCCGCCGGACGCGTCCGTGAGGATGATCTTCGGGTGGCCGACCGGCTCCGAGTACGTGAGGGTGATCTTCGCCGGGGACGCGATCGTGGCGCCCGCCGCCGGATCCGACTTCTTCAGCGCCGTGTGCGCCGACGCCGGGACGGCCGTGAGTCCGAGGACGGCGGCGGCCGCGGCGCCCGCCGCGAGGGCGCGAACCTTGGAAGACATGAAGCGACTCCGTTCAAGCAGGGGGATCCGGACGGTTGAGACCACGTCCGGTGGCGATCGGAAACCGCGCGCGGGGACCCCGGCGCACGGCGACGACCGGCCCGTCCGACCAGGCGGATCAGGCGGATCAGGCGGTCGTGAAACTGCGTGAACGGAGAAGCGGCGGCCCGCGCCGCACGACCTGATGCCGCAACGTGCGCCGCAGCGCGGCGGCGGGCGCGGCGGACGGAACGACCGGCACCCGCACCGGAGGCGCGACGACCTCGGACGCGGCGGCAAAAAGCGCCAGCAGCACCCGGACGGGACGGTCCGCGAACGAGGCGATCCGGCGGGCCAGCGTCCACGCGGCGCGTTCACCGCGCCACAGCCACCACCCCGACACCAGACCCGCCACGACGTGCGCGAACGTCATCGCCATGCCCGGCCCGTGCGGCGGGACGACCACCGCCATGTGGTGGCCGTCGTGCATCGACGAGACCCCGCCCACCGGGTGCGCGACGGGCACGCAGGACCCGCACGCGCTCGTGTAGAGCGCGTGCAGGGCGAACTGCCCGCCGACGAGCCCGCCCGCGATCGTCGGCAGCGACCGCTCGTGCCCGGTCAGCGCGTAGGTGACCGTGAGCACCCCGGCGAACCCGGCCAGCGCCGCCCATATCGGGACGGCGGTGGAGGCCGCCAGGGCATGGCCGAGCGTCGCCAGCACGACGCACACGGTGGAGAACACCAGGGCGCGCGCGAGGCGCAGGTCCGTCCGGCCAGGTAGGGCCGCGAGCGGACGGGACAGGGCCGCGGACGGCTCGGACGAGGCCGCGGACCGGCGGGACGGGACGGCGGTCATGACGCCCCCATGGTGCCATCCCCGCGCCGCGCCGCCCAGCCGACCCCCCGGAAGGCGTCCCCGGACACGCCCAACATGTTGGGGTTGCAAAGTGAGCCGCCTCAAGATGTAGGGTCAAGCCCCGTGCTGGTTCGCCCGCACCGCCGCTCCGCGCCGCCACGCGTCGAGCGGTGGTGCGGGCGTCGCAAGAGGGAACCCGGTGGAAATCCGGGACTGCCCCGCAGCGGTGAGCGGGAACGACCGCCGTCATGAGCACTGGATCCGCCTCGCGCGGACCGGGAAGCGACGGCCAGTAGGTCAGGCGACGCGACGCGAGAAGTGTCGGCCGTGCCCGCGAGTCCGAAGACCTGCCCGCACGACGGATCGTCCGAGAGCCTCGCGGGAGGCCGAGGACGAGCGCGCGAGCCTGCCCGGAACACGGGGCGCCGCCCGCGGACCCGGCCGGGCGCCGGGGCCCGGCGGCCGGGAGCAGGTGACGCGCGCTCGCCCCGGCCGTCCCCGCGAGGGTGATGCGAGGGGAAGAGGGCACATGACGCAGCAGCTGGACGCGCCGGTGGAGACCGCACGGGGAGTGCTCGAGGCCGAGGTCGGACGGGCCTGCGAGGGACTCGCCGACGCCGAACCCGGACGGGTCCTGGCCGCGGTCCGCGGCGCCGACGCGACCGCGGACGCCGCCGGCCTGCGGGAACAGGCGATCGGCGAGGCCGCCGCGCTGGTCGCGGTCGAGCCCGCGTACTCCAGGGTCGCCGCGCGGCTGCTGAACGCGCACATCGCCGACGAGGCCGCGTCCCAGGGCGTCCGCACGTTCGCCGAGTCGGCCGCCGCCGCGCACCGCGAGGGCCTGATGGCCGACGTGCCCGCCGCGTTCGCCGCCGCCAACGCCGAGGCGTTGAACGCGCTGGTCGACGAGTCCGCCGACGACCGGTTCGAGTACTTCGGCCTGCGCACCGTCTACGACCGCTACCTGTGGCGGCACCCGCGGACCCGGCGCGTCCTGGAACGTCCGCAGTTCTTCCTGATGCGGGTCGCGGTCGGGCTGTCGGAGACGGTCGAGGACGTCCGGGAGCTGTACGGGCTGCTGTCGACGCTGTCGTACCTGCCGTCCTCGCCGACCCTGTTCAACAGCGCCGCCCGCCGGTCGCAGCTGTCGTCCTGCTTCCTGCTGGACGCGCCGCGCGACGAGCTGGAGTCGATCTACGAGCGGTACGCGCAGGTCGCGCGGCTCAGCAAGTACGCGGGCGGCATCGGGATCTCGTGGACGCGGGTCCGGTCGCGCGGCTCGCTCATCCAGGGCACCAACGGCCTGTCGAACGGGATCGTCCCGTGGCTGCGGACGCTCGACTCGTCCGTCGCGGCCGTCAACCAGGGCGGACGCCGCAAGGGCGCGGCCTGCGTGTACCTGGAGCCGTGGCACGCCGACGTCGAGGAGTTCCTCGAGCTGCGCGACAACACCGGCGAGGACGCCCGCCGCACCCACAACCTGAACCTCGCCAACTGGATCCCGGACGAGTTCATGCGCCGCGTCGAGCGCGACGAGGACTGGTCGCTGTTCGACCCCAAGGTCACCCCCGAGCTGACCGACCTCTACGGCGACGACTTCGACCGCGCCTACCGCGCCGCCGAATCCGAGGGCAAGGCCGTCCGGACGATCTCCGCGCGCCGCCTCTACGGCCGCATGATGCGCACCCTCGCCGAGACCGGCAACGGCTGGATGACCTTCAAGGACATCTCCAACAAGGCCTGCAACCAGACGGCGGAGAAGGGCAACGTCGTCCACCTGTCGAACCTGTGCACCGAGATCCTCGAGGTGACCAGCGACGGCGAGACCGCGGTCTGCAACCTCGGCTCGATCAACCTCGGCGCGCACGTCCTGCCCGGCGGCGGGATCGACTGGGAGCGCCTGCGCGCGACCGTCCGCACCGCCGTCCGCTTCCTGGACCGGACGATCGACCGCGGCTTCTACCCGACCGGGGAGGCCGAGAAGGCCAACAAGAAGTGGCGTCCGATGGGCCTCGGCGTCATGGGCCTCGCGGACGTGTTCTTCAAGCTCCGCCTCCCCTTCGACTCGGACGAGGCGAAGACGCTGTCGACCCGGATCGCCGAGGAGATCTCGCTCGCCGCATACGACGCGTCCGCCGACCTCGCCGAGGCGCACGGCCCGCACCCGGCCTACGACCAGACCCGGACCGCGCGCGGCCAGCTCCACCTGGACCACTTCCCGGACGCCGCGATCACCCGTCCGGACGCCTGGGAAGCCCTGCGCGCCCGCGTCGCCCGCACCGGCCTGCGCAACTCGCTGCTCGTCGCGATCGCCCCGACCGCCACGATCGCGTCCATCGCGGGCTGCTACGAGTGCATCGAGCCGCAGGTGTCCAACCTGTTCAAGCGCGAGACCCTGTCCGGCGAGTTCCTGCAGATCAACCAGTACCTCGTCCGCGACCTGAAGGCCGAGGGCCTCTGGCTGCCCGAGGTCCGCGAGGCGATCAAGCGCGCGAACGGCTCCGTCCAGGGCCTCGCCGACCTGCCGGACGACGTCCGCGTCCTCTACCGGACGGCCTGGGAGCTCCCGCAGAAGGCGCTCATCGACCTCGCCGCCGCCCGCACCCCGTTCGTCGACCAGTCGCAGTCGCTGAACCTGTTCATGGAGACCCCGACCATCGGGAAGCTCTCCTCGATGTACGCCTACGCCTGGCGCAGCGGCGTCAAGACCACCTACTACCTGCGCAGCCGTCCCGCGACGCGCATCGCGCAGACGACCGTCTCGGCGACCGAGGCCGTCATCTGCTCCCTCGAGAACCCCGAGACCTGCGAAGCCTGCCAGTAAGACGTGGAGATCACCGAGATGCTGCTCGACCCCGGCATGGACCTCACCCTGCGGCCCATGCGCTACCCCGACTTCTACGAGCGCTACCGCGCCGCCATCCGCAACACCTGGACGGTCGAGGAGGTGGACCTCGCGTCCGACCTCGCCGACCTGGCCCGCCTGACGCCCGAGGAGCTGCACCTGGTCAACCGCCTGGTCGCGTTCTTCGCGACGGGCGACTCGATCGTCGCCAACAACCTCGTGCTCAACCTCTACAAGCACGTGAACGCGCCGGAGGCACGCCTCTACCTGTCCCGGCAGCTGTTCGAGGAGGCCGTCCACGTCCAGTTCTACCTGACCCTCCTGGACACCTACCTGCCCGACCACGACGAGCGCGTCAAGGCGTTCGCCGCGATCGAGCACATCCCGTCCATCCGGGCCAAGGCCGAGTTCTGCTTCCGCTGGATCGACTCGATCGGCAAGCTGGACGAGCTCACCACCCGCGACGAGCGCCGCGCCTTCCTGCTGAACCTCATCTGCTTCGCGGCCTGCATCGAGGGCCTGTTCTTCTACGGCGCGTTCGCCTACGTCTACTGGCTGCGCTCCCGCGGCCTCCTGAACGGCCTCGCGTCCGGGACGAACTGGGTCTTCCGCGACGAGTCCATGCACATGGAGTTCGCCTTCTCGGTCGTCGACACCGTCCGCGCCGAGGAGCCGGACCTGTTCGACGCCGACCTCACCGCCTCGGTCACCCGCATGATCGAGGAGGCCGTGGAGGCCGAGCTCGCCTTCGCCCGCGACCTCTGCGGCGACGGCATGCCCGGCATGAGCGCCGACGACATGCGCCGCTACCTGGAGTACGTCGCCGACCAGCGCCTCACCCGCCTGGGCCTCCCCGCCCGCTACGGCACCGCCAACCCGTTCGCCTTCATGGAGCTCCAGGACGTCCAGGAGCTGTCGAACTTCTTCGAACGCCGGGTCTCCGCCTACCAGATCGGCGTGGAGGGCTCCGTCGCCTTCGACGAGTCCTTCTGACCTCACCCGGGCGGGCGCCCGAGCGCCCGCCCGGCCCGCACCACCACGGTCCCCGCGTCCACCACCCGCGTCCCCGCGAGGCGCTGCCCCAGCGTGCAGCCGGACAGGGCCAGCGCGGTCACCCGCAGCAGCAGGACGACGGCCACGGACCCCGCCATCATGGTGATCATCAACGCGGTGGCCAGCGTCTCGTCCTTGTCCAGCCCCGGCGAGACCACCAGCCCCAAGACGGCGACCGTCGCCCACACGACCACCATGTCCAGCACCCGCCCCACCACGCGCCGGGCCGTCCCCGCCACGACCAGCACGGGCCGCACATCGTCCACCGGCACATCGCCGCCCCCAGGAGCGACAAAGATCGGCCTCGCCGTCATGCCAGGCATGCAACCACGCCCCCAGCCCGCCAAAAAGGCCCGGTTCCCGACCCGCCCCTCCAGATGCATCCCGCGGCCCTCGGCGAGCAATTTCCTCGCGACCAGGTGGCCGCCGCGCCCTCGGCAGGCCCCCATAGATCATCTTCGGTGCCTCGGAGGACACGCGAGCGCGGCCCGAGTGTGCGGAGAAGGGCGCGGTGCGGTATCCCATACGGGATGGAAACTGCCGTGACGACGTCCGCCGCGCTCGTGCGGCTCGACTGCACCGTCCGCTGCTACGCCTGGGGCTCGCGGACGGTGCTGGCCGAGCTGCTCGGACGCGTGCCCGGGGACGAGCCGCAGGCCGAGCTGTGGGTCGGGGCGCATCCGGACGCGCCGGCGCGGCTGCGGGGGGACGGGCGGACGCTGCCCGAGTACATCGCGGGGGACGTCCGCGCGGCACTGGGGCCGGACGCGGGGGAGCGGCTGCCGTTCCTGCTGAAGGTGCTGGCGGTGGAGCATCCGCTGTCCCTGCAGGTGCACCCGGACGAGCGGCAGGCGCGGGAGGGGTTCGCGCGGGAGAACGCCGCGGGGCTCCCCTTCGACGCCCCTGATCGGAACTACCGGGACGATTCGGCCAAGCCCGAGATGGTGTGCGCGCTGACGACGTTCGACGCGCTGTGCGGGCTCCGGGAGTCGCGGGAGGCCGCCGGGCTGGTCGGGGCGCTGGGCGTCGGCGAGCTGGACGAGGTCGTGGCGGCGCTCGCGGCCGGGGACGCCAAGCGGGCCGTGGAGATGCTGCTGACCTGGCCGTCCGCCCAGAAGGGCGCGCTGGTCGAGGACGTCCGGAAGGCGTGCGCCGGGCTCGACGGCGAGCCCTACCGGGTCGTGGAGCTGCTCGCTGAGCTGCATCCGGACGACACCGGGCCCGTGACGTCGCTGCTGATGAACCTGGTCCGGCTGGAGCCGGGGGAGGCGCTGAACGTGCCGCCGCGCACGCTGCACGCCTACCTGCGCGGGACGGCCGTGGAGATCCTCGCGAGCTCGGACAACGTCCTGCGCGGTGGCCTGACGCCCAAGCATGTGGACGTCGCCGAGGTGCTGGCCGTCGCCGATTTCGGGGCGTTCGACCCGGTTCCGCGGAAGGCCGTGCCCGCGCCGAACGGGGAGGGCGTGTTCCCGTCCCCGGCGGCGGCGTTCCGCCTGACGCGGTGCGTGCCGGGCGCGGAGAAGATCGTCCTGGACCGGCCGGGGCCGTCCGCGCTGCTGTGCCTGGACGGTCAGGTCACCGTGACCCGGGACGGCCGCGCCGAGGAGCTGCGGCGCGGCGAGGCGCTGTTCGTGCCCTTCCAGGGCGGGCCGGTCGCGCTGACCGGCGAGGGAGAGGTGTTCCGCGCCACACTCGCCTGACCTGGGAGGGGAATCGATCGCTTACTAGGCTCGGCGGGCATGAGCGGCGATAACCCGAACGGCGATAACCCCGAGGGCGACTACCCGTACTGGGAGACGGTCCCCACCCGGTGGAACGACAACGACGTGTACGGGCACGTCAACAACGTCGTCCACTACATGCTCATGGACACCGTGATCAACCAGTGGATGATCCGGACGGCCGGCTTCGACCCCCTGGGCGGCGAGGCGATCGCGATGTGCGTGGAGTCGCACTGCGTGTACAAGGCCGAGGTGGCGTTCCCCGACACGATCCGGATGGGGCTGCGGGTCGGGAAGCTCGGCCGGTCGAGCGTCCGCTGGGAGATCGGGATGTACCGGTCGGACGGGACGCTGGTCGCCGAGGGGCATTTCGTCCACGTGTTCGTCGGCCGGGAGAGCCGCCGTCCGCGGGAGATCGTCGACCCCATCCGGTCCGAGATGCAGAAGCTGGTGATCGCGTGAGCGTGACGACCAGGGCGGCCGTGCTGGTGGAGTCGGGACGGCCCGCGCCGTACGCGGACTCGCGTCCGCTGGAGGTGGCGGAGCTGCGGCTGGACCCGCCGGGCCCGGGGGAGCTGCTGGTCCGGGTGGGCGCGGCCGGGCTGTGCCATTCGGACCTTTCGGTGATCAACGGCTCGCGGCGGCGTCCGCTGCCGATGGCGCTCGGGCATGAGGCGGCCGGGGAGGTCGTCGAGGCGGGCGAGGGCAGCGGGTTCGCGGCGGGTGACCGTGTGGTGCTGGCGTTCGTCCCGGCGTGCGGGGAGTGCGAGCGGTGCGTGTCCGGACGGCCCGCGCTGTGCGGTCCGGGCGCGGCGGCGAACGGCGCGGGAACGCTGCTCGGCGGAGGACGCCGGTTCGCCTACGAGGACGGCGCACGCCCCCACCACCACCTGGGCGTTTCCGCGTTCTCGGAGTACACGGTCGTGTCGGCGAAGTCGGCTGTGAAGGTCGATGCCGATCTGCCGATGGAGATCGCGGCGCTGTTCGGCTGCGCGGTCCTGACCGGGGCCGGGGCCGCCCTGTACAGCGCGAACATCGTCCCGGGCGACACCGTCGCGGTGTTCGGGCTGGGCGGGGTCGGGCTCGCCGCGCTGCTCGCGGCCCGGGCCGCCGGGGCCGCGGAGATCATCGCCGTGGACGTCGTGGAGCACAAGCGCGACCTGGCGCTGCGGCTCGGCGCGTCCGGCGCGGTGGCGGGCGGGCCGGACGCGGTGGAGGCCGTCCGGGAGCTGACCGGCGGCGGGGCCGAGAAGGTGATCGACACGACCGGGGTCGCGCCCGTCCTTGCGCAGGCGTACGCGGCGACCCGCGCGGGCGGGACGACCGTGACCGTGGGGCTGCCCGACCCGTCCGCGCCGCTGACGCTGCCCGCGCTGAGCCTGGTCGCCGAGGAGCGCACGCTGCGCGGCAGCTACCTGGGCTCGTCCGTGCCGCGCCGGGACGTCCCGCGCTTCGTCGGCATGTACCGGGCGGGCGTCCTGCCGGTGGACGCGCTGCTCTCGCACCGGCTGACCCTGGACGAGGTGAACGCGGGCTTCGACCGCCTGAGCGCGGGGGACGCCGTCCGCCAGGTGATCACTTTCTGAATCGGGGAGTTTTCCCTGACCCTTCGCCAGGTAGGTCCGGATCATGACTCAGTACCGGGTGGTGTACGGACCGGCGGAGAAGCCGGTCACCGAGACGGTCGACGCCGACGAGATCATCGAGGAGGGCGGCGTGATCACGTTCCTCAAGGACGACGACGCCGTCCTGCGCGTCCAGAAGGAGCACATCCACAACCTGCCGGACCTCCCGATCGAGCACTGACGACCGGGAGGCCCGGGGGCGGTCACTTCGCTTCGGAGTCCGTGTTGAGGCGGGAGCGGCGCCGGCCGTAGCCGAAGTACACGACGCATCCCAGGACGAACCAGACCGCGAACCGCACCCACGTCTGCCACTGCAGGAAGGTGATCAGCCAGATCGAGAAGCCGATCCCGACCAGCGGGACGATCGGCATCAGCGGCGTCCGGAACTGCCGCGGCAGGTCGGGCCGCCTGTAGCGGAGCACGATCACCGCCGCGCAGACCACGATGAACGCCAGCAGGATGCCGATGTTGGTGAGCTCGGCGGCGTCCGCGATCGGGGTGAACCCGGCGATCAGCGCGGACCCCACGCCGAGGATCCAGGTGATCCGGGTCGGGACGTGCCGGGTCGGGTGGGTCTTGGAGAACCAGGCGGGGAGCAGGCCGTCCCGGCTCATCGCGAACCAGACCCGCGCCGCGCCCATCATGAAGGTGAACAGCACGGTCAGGATGCCGATGATCGCGCCGGCCGCGATGACGGCCCCGAGCCCGTTCATCCCGACGCTCTTGAACGCCGAGGAGAACGCGGCGGTCGGGTTGATCTCGGTGTAGGGGACCATCCCGGTCAGCACCAGGCAGGCCAGGACGTACAGCACCATCGAGACCGCCAGCGAGATCAGGATCGCCTTGGGCATGTGCTTCTGCGCGTCCTTGGACTCCTCCGCCGCGGTCGACATCGCGTCGTAGCCGAACACGGCGAAGAACACGGTCGCGGCGCCGGTGAACGCCCCGCCCCAGCCGTGCGGGAAGAACGGCGAGTAGTTGCCGGTGTGGATCTTGAAGACGCCGACCACGATGACCAGCAGCACGATGCCGATCTTCAGGTAGACCAGCGCGGACTCGAACCGCGCCGCGTTCTTCATGCCGAGGTTCAGCACGTAGGCGATGAGCAGGCAGAGCAGCGCCGCGAACAGGTTGATCTTGTAGCTGTGCGCGGCCACGCCGTCCGGTTCGGTGCCCGGCGCGCCCATCATCCAGTTCGGCAGATGGACGTGCATGAACCCGAGCAGGTCGTTGAAGTAGCCGGATATCCCGATCGCGACGACCGCGACGATCGCGGTGTACTCCAGCAGCAGGTCCCAGCCGATGGCCCAGCCGGTGAACTCGCCGAGCACCGCGTACCCGTAGGTGTAGGCGGATCCGGCGCGCGGGATCAGCCCGGCGAACTCGGCGTAGGAGAGCGCGGCGGCGGCGCTCGCGATGCCCGCCACCAGGAACGAGATCAGGACGGCCGGTCCGGCGTCCTTGTGCGCGACCGCCCCCGCGAGGGAGAAGATCCCGGCGCCGATGATGCCGCCGATGCCGATCGCGGTGAGCTGCCAGAGACCGAGCGTCCGGGTGAGCGCGGCGCCTTCGCCGCCTCCGTTTCCGTCGCCGCCGCCGTCGTCGATCTGGTCGATGGGTTTGCGACGGGTCAGGTCGCCGAACAATGCCAAGGCCGTGCCCTCCTTCGGTGCCCCCCGATGGAAAGGTCCCCAAGATCGTCACATACCGCTATCGAGAGCGAAAGATCCCCAAAAATTGACCGATTACACACATCACGCGCATCCCACACATCACAGGCACCACAGACATCACACGGGCACCGACGTCCCTCCCGCGTCACCGTCCGTCGACTCCCGGACGCCTCGCGCGTAACCGGCCGCTAACCCAGCGCGCGCGATCATTCGCCGATGACCAGCCGACGGACGCTCCTGGGCGCGGTGGCCGCCGCCCCTCTCCTGGCCGCCTGCGAGAGCGCGCGGCACGGCGCCGCGAACGCCGCGGGTACCGGCTCCGACCTCGTGATGATCATCCGGCACGGCGAGAAGCCGCCCGCGAAGGGCGCCCCGTACGGCGTCACCGCCGACGGCGTCCGCTCGGACGGCTCGCTCACCGTCCGCGGCTGGACGCGCGCGGGCGCCCTGGCCGTCCTGTTCGCCGACCCCCACCGCGCCGGGCTGCGCCGTCCTGACCGGATCTTCGCCGCGAGCCCCGACGGCGGCAGGTCCCTCCGCCACAGCCAGACCGTCACCCCCCTGGCCGGACGCCTCGGGCAGCACCTCGACCTCACCTACACCAAAGGCGAGGAGAAGAAGCTCGGCAAGCACCTGGCCCGCCTGACCGGCGTCACCCTCGTGGCCTGGGAGCACAAGGCCATCCCCGACATCGCCAAGGGCCTCGGCGCCGTCACCCCCGCCTGGCCCGACGACCGCTTCGACCTGGTCTGGCTCTTCGCCCGCTCGGCCACCACCTGGAAACTCACCCAGGCCCCGCAACTCCTCCTCCCCGGCGACCGCCCGCTCTGACCCGGCGTTCACTCGTCGGGCAGGTAGAGCAGCGCGTGGACGGCTCGCTGCCGGACGCCCGCGTCCCACTGCGCCGCCGCCGCGGCGACAAGGCCGTCCAGTTCCGCGAGGTGGTCGATGTGGCCCGTCCGGCGCTCGGCGTCCCACGCGCCGACCCACCGGGCGTGCGCCGCGTGCAGGTCGATCAGCCGGACGGCCGTCGTCTCGCAGAACGCCCGGACGCCGTGCCGCCGCATCGTCCCCCACGCGGACGCGGGGGACGAGGCGATCGGGCCCGCCCATCGTTCGGCCAGGTCGGAGAGGTCGAGACGGCCGGCCCGCTCGTCCAGTTCGCCCCAGAAGCGGGAGCGGTCGCCGTGCTCCAGCAGGCGGGTCAGCAGCGACTCGGCCCGCCCCAGATTGGCGGCCTTGGCCTGGAAGACGTCCGCCACCCCGCGCCGCGTCCGTGCGGCCCCCGACCGGACGGAGTGGACGGCCTCGTCGAGCTGGACGGCGTACATGCCCTCCAGCGACAGGCACCGGGACAGCCGGTCCCAGGCGTCGACCGGCCCCCGCTCCGCATAAGATCTGAGAATTTCATTTCCCTGGAATCCCACTAAGGCAACCTTTCTGAGGCTCCGGAGGGCGCTTCTTTCATTCTGGGAAGATGTCTTCGGCGGCTCCACACAGTCGTTGGCCAAAATATCCACACAAGGCTGGATCTCTTGAAGTTCCTGGTCGACACTGACGTTGTGTCAGAATGTCGGGCAAATGACCTGCTGCGTGGTGCTCGGACGGCTCTCGGGTACTCACAGCACGAGTTCGCCGAGCGACTCGGTGCGTTCATGCGTGAGAATCTCAAGATCAACGTCGCGCCCAGCGGCAATCTCGTCGGCCTCTGGGAAAGGGGCGAAGTCCGACCGGGCCGGAAATATCGGCAGGGTCTGAGTGCCTTCACCGGGTTGTCCGAATCGGATCTGGGATTTCCGGAGCTACCCTTTAGTGACACTCTGTCATTGGGGCGCGTGGCGGCGCGGGCCGTCGGGCAGGATTCCCGTGATGACGATGAGGCGGGTGAGAATGTGCTCCGGCGAGAACTGCTGATGCTGGGCGGCGTGACGCTGGCCGGCGGGCTCGTCGGCTCGTCCGCCGACCCGGTGACCGGCCCGATCGAGGCGGTGCTGGTCGCCGCGCCCGAGCGGCTCGCGCCGCCGGGCGTTCCGGCGTTGCGGCGGGCGCTCGACCAGGCGTGGCGCGCCTACACCGACTGCCGGTACGCCGAGGCGGCCCGGGGGCTTCCCAGGCTGATCAACGCGGCCTCGGGGGGACGCGACGACAGCGCGGGTCAGGGGCGCGCGCGGTACTCGGCCCTGCTCGCGCAGTCGTACATCCTGTCCTGCGAACTCGCGGTGAAGCGGAACGAGAACAGCCTGGCCTGGGTGGCCGGTGACCGGGCGCTCCAGGCGGCTCGGTCGAGCGGCGTTCCGTCGGTCATGGCCGCCGCGTCGCTCGCCGTCGGGATGTCCATGCGCCGGGTCGGACGCTGCGACTCGGCGATCCGGCTTCTCACCGGCACCGCGAATGACCTGGTGGAGCGCGCGCATCCCACGCCGGAGACGCTCGCCGACTACGGATCGTTGCTCTGCGCGGCGTCCTACGCGGCGGCGCAGGGCGGACGCGACGGCGTCGCCCTGGACCTGCTGGACGAGGCGGAGCGGGTGGCCGCCCGCCTCGGCGGGACGTCCGCGTGGACCGCCGGGCACCGCCCGTTCACGCAGACCAACGTGCATGTCTACCGGATCGGCGTGAACACCGCGCTCGGTGACACGGCCGCCGCCCTGGACGCCGCCGACCGAGTGCGTCCCCACCGCCTCGGGTCGCCCGAGCGGAGGCAGCGGTTCGTGATCGACAAGGCGCGCGCGCTCGTCCGGCACGGACGCACCGCGGACGCGTTCGTCCTGCTCAGGACGGCTGAGGCGACCGCCCCGGAGGAGTATCGCAGGCCGTCCGTCCGGGCGCTGGTGGGGAACATCGTCCAGGCGCCCGGCCCGAAACCGCAGGGCCTGCACGAGATGGCAGCGCGCATCGGAGCCCCCCTCTAGGGCGTGTCTCAAAGCCACCTGCCCTACTGCGCGACGCCCAGGCACGCACCTCACGGGGTTGTCGTCGGTCGACGGCCAAACCCGGGCCGACTCCCTCCTCCGCCCCCGCGATGCACGCACCTGGCCGCCGCTCGCCACGGGCGCCGACTTTGAGACACGCCCTAGGACGAGACGGCGACCGGGCGGGCGAAGGTGAGCGGGTCGTCCAGGTGGTCGACGATGAAGGCGGCCAGGTCGGCACGGGACGTCCGGTTCCCGACGCGCTCGGTCGCCCCGATCGAGGCGCGCGGACTGCCCGAGCCCGGACGGTCGTTCAGACCGGTGGGGCGGACGGCCGTCCAGACCAGCCCGGACGCGGCGAGCTGCGCTTCCATGCGCTCCATGTCGGCGTACGTGTCGCGCATGAGGCGGTACAGGGCGCGGGCGGCGAGGCGGGTGCCGGGCCCGGCGTCCGCCGGGGCGGCGAGCCCGGCGGACGAGATCACGACGAGGCGGGCGCCCTTCGGAAGGGCCGCGGTGATCGCGGCGGTGCCCGCCGAGTAGAGGTCGGTGGGGCCGCGCCCGGCCGGTCCGAGCGCGGAGATGACGGTGTCGTGGCCGGTCAGGGCCTCGCGGAGGGCATCGGGGTCGGTGACGTCCGCCGCCCGCACGGTCAGGCGCGGATGCTCGATGCCGAGGTTCTCGGGACGGCGCGCGATGGCGGTGACGGAGCGCCCGGCGGCGAGGGCGCGTTCGACGACGAGGCGTCCGGTGCGTCCGGTGGCGGCGACGACGGCGACGGAAGACATCGGCTTCGTCAGGTCAGGCGGCGTCGGCGGCGGGCTTGCTGGCGGGCTGGACCTTGAAGGAGAACGCCTCCATCAGCGGCTTGCGCTTGGTGTTCTGGAACGCCGCGACCTTCCACGCGCCGTCCGCCCGGCGGACGAGCGTGTAGGTCTGGATCTTGTCGAGCTTGGCGGGCCGGTCGCCCTTGGGGTTCGCGCCGCGGGTGATGACCACCGCGCTGTCCGGACCGGTCAGCTGGATGCTCTGGGTCTCGGAGGCGAGTCGGGTGCCCTTCAGGAAGCTGTCGAACAGCACCTGGTGGGCGGAGCCGATCTCGTCCGCCCCCTTGTAGAAGGTGCCGATGTAGGTGATGTAGGTGGCGTCCTCGGTGAACTCGGCGCCGTAGGCCGCCCCGTCGCCCGCGGCCCAGGCGGCGGACAGACGGTCGAGGACGGCGGTGATGGCGGCGGTGTCGGTGACGTTCATTCCAAGCCCCTTCTCTTTCGCAGTAACTTCCTTGTTAAAGTCTCTGCGTTGAAGAAGACATTAGGTCGGACGGCGGCACGTGTCAACCTTCGGCCGCACGGGGGATGTGGATCACCCGCGCGGGGGAGGGCCCTCGCGCCCGCGATCTCTAGCGTCGAAGGCATGGATCGGCAACGCCGCTGGCCCGCGTTCGCACTGGCCGTCGTGTTCCTGGCATACGCCGTCGGCAAGGCGGCCTACGCGATGCAGGCCCGCCTCGGCTTCCCGGGCGGACCACCCGTGTCGGACGCCGAGACCCACGACTACTTCCTGGACCCCGCCCTGGCCCAGTGGTTCGCGACGTTCACCGGCATCCTGGCCGCTGGCGTCGCCCTCACCACGGTCACATCGTTCGGACGACGCGTACCGCGCCCCTTCATGCTGCTTGTCCTCGCCGCGATGGCGGTGGCCGTCCTCGGCGGCGGCGGAATCATGGCCCTGGACGCGTTCATCGGCCTCGGCGTCGGCTGGAACGCGTACTACGGCGTCCTCGGAATCGTGATGGTCGCCCTGTTCGCGGAAACGACCCGCTCCTACCTATGGTCGACCCGTGCCGTCTGACCTCACACGCCTGGGCGCCTACGGCGCAGCGATCTGCGCCGCCGCGTACGGATCCATGAAGCTGGCCCAGGCCCTGGGCGCGAACGCCCTCGCCGACAAGGACCCGCTACGTCCTGACATGCGAGAACGCCTCCTGGCCCGCGACCCGATGTTCGTGGCGAGCCACTGGATCCTCGCCACCGCCGCGGTCATCGGCGTCCTGCTGGCCCTGGCCACCGTCCGCCCGTGGGGCAGAAACGTCCCCCGCCGCCTGCTCCTGCTCACGACATGGACGCTCGGCCTCTTCATGATCGTCCGAGCCGTCGGCGTCATCGGCTTCGGCTTCGTCGGCGACACCCTCGTCCTCACCAACACCACCCCACCCGACCCGGAGTACGTGGACCTCGCGCGCTACTTGGCCCGCTGGGACCTGACCCTCTGGTCCCCCTTCTTCCTCACCTGGGGAACCTGCTGGACCCTAGCCGCCCGCCACCTCACCAACACAAACCGAGCTCCCCGGCTCCCCTTGACCGTGGAGCAGCGTGCGGGGGAGGCTTCCGCAGAGACGCAGTGAGCATCATCGAGCATCCTCCGGAATGGAGACGCGATATGGCTCTACGGCTGATCGGTGGAGACGACAAGAGTGAAGGCGGCGACTCTCCCGCTGTGTGGGTGGACACCGACACCTACGAGATCCTTGTGCAGGGGCTCACCGGGGACGAACCGACCAGGACCGAAGCGCGGGCGACGGGGAAGCTCACGCCCGATCACGAGTCGATCGTCAGGTTCCCCGACCGGCTGTACCGTTTGCTCGCGGAGGCGCATCGTGTCATCGCAGAACTTCGAGGAGATCTTCACGGAGATGCTCCGCGAAGCCGACCATGAAGCACTGCACCTGGAGTTGAGGGACTACTACGGCCCTCCCTCCAAGACGTTCGCGGACTGGAAGGCCGGGATCGACTACGACCCGGCGGACCGGTTCGCGCCCTGGGTGTCGCTGGTCCGGGAGACCGTCGCACGTGGTGTCGCGGTTCGCCGTGCCCGCATCGTTGGAACTCCGGTGAGTGAGTACACGCGGTACCTCCACTGGACGACCAGTATGAACATCGGAGCCGGCGAACAGGTTCGCTGGTTGGCCCGCCGTGACGCGGCCGATCTCTGCCTCACCGGCGCGGACTTCTGGCTGATCGACGGCGCCGTCGTCCACTGGAACCACTTCTCAGGCGACAGCGTCCTCAGCGAGGTCGAACGGGACGACCGCGAAGCGTCGGCCAATCTGGCACGTTCAGCGTTCGAAACCGCATGGGCGAGGGGCATCGATCACTCCGCGTTCAAGCCCTGACGGTGGCCCACTCTCCGACCCCGGCGGTTCGGGAGGCGCGGCGCACCCTCGCGGTGCGCCTGCGGGACATTCGCCGTGACGCGAACCTCAGCGGGACGGCGTTGGCGCGGGCCGCGCACTGGGATCGAACCAAGGTCTACAAGATCGAGGCGACCACGACCGCGCCGTCTGAGCCGGACATCCGCACCTGGTGCGCCGTCTGCGACGCGGAGGATCAGATCCCTGATCTGATCGCGATGGCCCGCGCGGTCGAAACGATGTACGTCGAGTGGCGCCGAGCCGCTCGTTCCGGGTTGAAGGCGGTCCAGTGCGGAGCCATCCCGCTCTATGAGAAGACCACGAGTTTCCAGATCTATGAGCCTGGAGTGATCCCCGGACTTTTCCAGACCAGGGACTACGCGACGGCCCGCATGGGGCGGTTCAACGAGTTCCACGGGTTCCCCGGCGACCTCGCGGACGCGGTCGAGGCTCGTATGGAGAAGCAACGAGTCGTCCGGTCGGGAAAGCGGACGTTCGCCGTCGTCCTGGAGGAGTCGGCGTTGTGGTTCCGGATCGGTTCACGCGAGATGATGCGCGAGCAACTTGATCACTTGCGCCGGGTCGCCATGTGGCCGCAGGTCTCGCTCGGGATCATCCCCCGTGACCAGGATCGCCTCATCTGGTCGGTGCCGAACTTCTGGGTCTTCGATGGACGGCGCGTGATCACGGAGACTCCCACCGCCGAGCTGAACATCACCGCGCCGGGCGAGGTTGAGCTCTATCGGCGTGTCTTCGCCGATCTCTCGACCATGGCTCTCGTTGGAGCGGGCGCTGAGCGGCTGATCTCGGAGACGTGCGCACGGCTCTGAACCACAGCGAGCATCTTCGAGCATCTTTGTGGAGGCCCGCCGAAGCCGGGACCTAGCGTCCTCGGCATGGGGCGCCACAGCACGAGGCATGCCGACCGTCCGCCCCGTAGGTTCCCGGCGCGGCGACCGGCCGTGCCCGTGAGGATCAGGAGGAGCGATGACCATCACCACGGAACGGGTGGTTGCGACCGCCGCTCATGACACCAAGGGGTTGATCTCCCCAGATCTGTTCGCCCGGCTCGTCGCCCGCATCGTTCGGGACGAGCAGGTGAGTGTCGAACATGCCGAGCGGGTCATGGTTCAGACGCTCGGGTTCCTTCGGGCGTGCGCCCTCAACCCCGAGGCGAGGTTGTCCCCGTCGGAGGCGGTGGACGTCGGCTGGCACACCTTCATCCTCCACACCCGCGAGTACGCGGCGTTCTGCCAGCAGGTCGCGGGCCGCTTCATTCACCACCGGCCGACCAGCGAGCAGGACGTCTGCGACGGCAAGGCATCCTGCAAGAGTGAGGCCATCGGCGCTACCGTCGCGGCCATGCGCGCAGCGGGGATCAGCGTCGACACCGAACTGTGGAATCCGGCGGCGAACTGCAGCCAGTGCCACGCCGGGTGCCACGACTCTCCCCAGCCGGAAGACGCAGCGTGAGAGCGCTGCACTGGGAGGACCTCCCCGAACCCTCGCACGCCGCGATCGAGGCCCGATGCGGAACCATCCTGAAGGCCGAGACGACCACCCGAGGGATCATGCCTGGCCTGGCAGCACGGCTCGACACCATCGATGGAGGCCGGTTCTTCCTCAAGGCCGTGTCCGACGACAGCCCGGCGCGAGAGTTGTACCTGCGTGAGGAGGAGGCCAATGCCGCACTCGCCGCGTCCAAAATCGCGCCCACGATGCTGTGGTCGTCGATCGGCCACGGTTGGGTGGTGATGGTCTTCGAGTACATCGAGGGCCGGGAAGCCGACCTGTCGCCTGGCTCGCCTGACCTTCCCCAGGTTGTGGCGCTGCTTCGGCGGCTCGGTTCCCTGCCCGCCTGGCAGGGCGCACCGCCCGTCACCCACAACGTGGCGGCGCTGAGGGACACGGCCAACGCGCTGCTCAACAGACACACCGGCGCTGACCACTGGGAAGAGTACGCGCAGGCCCTCGACCGGTTCGACCTGGACACCCTCGCAGGTGGTGCTCTGGTCCACTACGACCTGTCATCCGGCAACCTCCTTGGCACCACCGATGGCACCAAGGCCGTCGACTGGTCGTTCGCCTGCGCCGGGGCGGCGTGGCTGGACGCGGTGCTGCTGCTGCCCCGACTCATCGAGGCCGGGCACACCCCCGCCCAAGCTGAGGCGGTCGTGGCCGAAGTGCCCGCCTGGGACGCCGCGCCGGCCGACAGCATCACCGGGCTCGCCACCCTCTGGACCATGTTCCGCGAGTACAAGGCCTTCTACGGTCCCAAGGAGATGCGGAACGCCCGCGCCCAGGCAGCCGACGCCGGACGGGCCTGGGTCAAGCACCGGACCCACTGACCTCCATCCAGCCAGCCCCGCCGCTCCCCGCGCGGCGGGGCCTCGCCTTGTCGCAGGTTCCACACCCGCACAGCAGAGCGTGAGTCCCGGCCACGCCTTCCGGCGAAGCTGCTCTGGGGACCTGCTGGCCCCTCACTGCCTGCCACCTCACCAAACAAGACGAGCCCCCAGCCGCACCCCGCGACCAGAGGCCCATCAAGCCTGACGAGACGTCGGTCAGGCCCCAAGCTCCCGAACCGACCGAGCGAACGAACGCCACTCCCGCCCGTCCAGCACTAGCCGAGCGCCGGGGTCCTTCGAGTCCCGCACCCCAATGCCCGATCCCAGGTCAGCGACCTCAACGCACTGGCCGCCCTCATGTCCGCTGTAGCTGGACTTGCGCCAGCGCACTGGGCTCGTCATGCGACGTCCCTGATCCGACGCGTGAGGTTCCGCCAGTCGCCGACGGTCAGGACGATCCTGGGTCCGTCGACATCCTTCGAATCGCGCACCCCCACGACACCCGTGAGATCCGCGACCTCCACACACTGGCCGCCCTCGTGGGCGCTGCGGCTGCTCTTGCGCCAGCGTGTCTCCGTGGTCACGGCGCACCGACCTTGATCTGGTGAGCGAGCGCGCTCCAGTCGGCGGCGGCGAGGACGAGCATGGGGCCGTCGGGAGCCTTCGAGTCCCGAACTCCGATCCTCAGACCCAGATTGGCAAGCTCGACGCAGTCGCCACCCTCATGTCCGCTGTGGCTGCTCTTGCGCCAGCGCGCCGCGCTCGTCATGTGAGGTCCTTGAGGCGGCGCGTGAAATTCCGCCAGCTCTCAGCGGGCAGGACGAGCCTGGGACCTTCGGCGTCCTTGGAGTCGCGTACTCCGACGACGCCTGTTAGGTCCGCGACCTCCACACACTCGCCGCCCTCGTGGGCGCTTCGGCTGGACTTGCGCCACTGCACATTCGACGGCCTCAACGTCACAGCTCCTCCAACAAAGCGCGGATGAAGGCTCGCGACTCCACAACCGTCAGGGCATGGTCGCTGACGAGGCCATACCGGATGAGGTAGTGCGCCGCTCGCATGGGTTCCTCGATCAGTATCCCCAAACCCGCCGACTCCGTATAGGCCACGTGCCTTCCGGACTCCATCCCTAGGACGATGAACGGGCCAGCGTAGCCCTCGTGGTAGGCCGACGCCTGACGCACCACGCGAATGCTGACGTTCGGGAGTTCCGAGAGGGCCAGCAGGTGCTCCAGTTGGGCGCGTTGGATCTCCCTCCCACCGATCGCGTTCCGGAGAGCATGCTCGTCGAGCGTGTACCAGATATGCGGAGGGTCGTCTTTGGTGAGGATCTTCTGGCGTTCCATGCGTGTGGCGACCAATTTCTCCAGGTCACCCTCCGGATGGCACGATCCCATGATCGCGCGTGCGTACTCCTCGGTCTGGAAGAGCCCCGAGATCAGGGAGAGGGTGTAGATCTGGACGCACGTGGCGATCCTCTCCTTGCTGAGATATTCGGGGAATCCCGGCGGGAGCGCCGTCGTGATCTCGATCTCCTGGCTCAGTTCCCAGATGCGGAAGAAGTGGCCGTCCGTCTTGAAGAACGTGTCGAGATCGTTGGCGCTCTGCTCGGAGATCTTGCGCCCGCTCTCCATTGTTGAGATCCACCCGCCGGTGCATCCGAGAAGTTCGGCGAGCTGCTCCTGCGTGTAGCCCGCCCTCGTGCGCATGCGGTGGAGTTCCTTGCCGAAGTGGATCCGGACGCGGTCTTCGGCATGTCCCATGCTGACTCCCCGGGGCTTAACCAGCGGTGCTGGTGAATTTGGATCTTGGCCAGGTGAAGCGATGGTGCGATCGAGTCGCTTCCGAGATTAACCCTGCGACTGTGATGGTGTTCACAGAAATTCAAACCGGCTCTCAAACGCGAAGGTTCTCCCGATATGGACATGCGGCGCATCCCCGACGGCACCGTTCTCGCCGCCCTTGAAGAGGATTTCCCGGCCTGGAGATTCATCGTCAGTGATAAGGGACGCTGGTGGGCACTAAGGGGCCCGCTGCCCATGGACCAATTGAGCGAGAAGGACGCGTTCGACGCCGATACCGCCACCGAACTGCGGGCCGCGCTGCGCGCGCACGGGTGGGGAAACGGGAAGTTGGGAGGCTCCCGGTGACCTCGCCCTACAGCCACAGTGCGGCTCGCTGGGGGGAGGGGGTGTGGCCGGTGGGTGTGCCCCCACTCGCACCGTCCGCGCCCCCACCCCCCGTTCCACCCCACACGCCGTCCGGCGGCGTCCCGCGCATTCCGCGTTGGGACGTCCCGGACGCGCGGCAGCCCACGGTCATCGAACGTCTGCGGGCGCGGTTTCCGGGCATTCACTTCTGGTGGGGTGTCTTCACGTTCAGCTGGTGGGCCTACGTACCGGGCCCCGGCCTCGGCCGCCTGATCGAAGCCTCCACCCCCGACGAACTCGGCGACCGCCTCGCGCGCCTGCGCGCCCAGTCCGGCCTCTGAACAGACACGACGGCCCCGCTTTCACGAGCGGGGCCCGTCGCGGAGGAGTCCTCGCGTGAAACGGCGTCCGTTCGACTACGACTTCTGGAAGGGCGAGCCCACGGCGTGGACGACCAAAGGCGTCCACTGGCATTGCCATCTGTGGCGGGCGACCGCTGACCAGTACCGGAATGACGCCGAGCGACGGGATCCGGGCTCCACCCTCGCGCCGCTGGTCGTCCAGGAATGGCTTCAGAAGCCCCCGCGGCTCATCGACCACGTGGCGCGGACGCCGGAGGACGGCACAGCCTGGTTGTCCCGACAATGGGACGCCCTGAAAACGAAGGTCGCGGGCGCATCAGCCCCTCCGGATGCCACCCGCCTCGGCCTGGCCCTGTACGACCTCCGCCTTGGCCAAGGTGTGGCGTGGGGGTTCTGGACGCTCGACGCGTCCCACTTCGTGGGTCTGTACGTGGTGGTCGCCGAACAGGACTGCCACTGACCTGGCGGGGAAGACGGGTGCGCGTCGTCCGTTTCGAGGCGTCCTGGTCGCAGCCCGTGCCGGACGCGGCGGCGGTGCCGGCGCCCGTTTGTGGGTGTTCGGCAAACAGTGGCTGAACGCGCGAACTTCTGTGTGGTCTCGTGACATCCAGACGCCGGATTCGGGGCGTGGGTTCGGCGCGAAGCGGGTCGGATTGGTCACGTCGTGTCGTGCCAACCGCTGGGAGAAGGCTCGCATCTCACCCCGTACAGCGCGATCACGCAGACCGCGCCCCCCGAGGTTGGGAGCTCCCCCCATGCGCAAGATCCTGCTCACCGGTGCGGCAGCGGCGCTCGCGCTCAGCCTGTCGGCCTGCAACATCGACGTCAACGGCAAGGCCACGGCGTCCGAGCCCTCCAGCACCGCGTCCGCTCCCAACAGCACGTCCGTCCCGTCCGAGACGCCGTCCCACCACCGCACCGGCACCGGCGGATCCGGCGGGTCGGACTCGGGGCCCTCGGCCCGTCCCTGTGACCCGAACGTGTCGCCCATCCGCAAGGGCGCCTGCCCGGTCTCGGTGAAGTCCGGGCCGCTGCGCTACCTGGCCTCCGGCAAGTACACCGTCGGGGACACCGCCTTCTTCACCACCCAGGACACCGTCCTGGTCGTCGCCAGCGGCACCTGCCCCGACGGCACCAGCTCCGGCCCCAACATGCGATGCAGCCTCGACGGTATGGACGAGTGGGTCCAGAAGTCCCCGCACAACGTCGTCGTCCACTTCGACGGCGGCAACGCCACCAAGATCCAGGAAACCCAGTAACACCCAGCGCACCAACTGGCCCGCGACCGCCACAGGACCCACCCACCGGGTCCCCGGCACGCGGGCCGTGCGCTTTTCCGGGCAAGGGACGGACGCGCGGAAACCGCGTCCCGTCCGGCACTGGATGTCTCGAAACCGAAGCGGGTTCTGAACAGGCGCGACGGGCCCCGCTCTTCGTGAGCGGGGCCGTCGTGGGTGGGGCTGACGTGAGTCGGCGTCCGGTCGGTGATCTGGTGTGGATCGACCGGGGGCGGGCCCGGGGCGGGTCAGGCGGGGGTCTGTTCGCGGCGGCGTGTCCGGCTTTGGGTGGGGAGTTCGACCAGGCGGACGCAGAGCATGGTGAGCGCGAATCCGACCAGGCCGTAGGTGATCGACCACGAAGGGTCGGCGCCGCCGTTGCCGCTGATCAACCCGCCCATGCTGGGGGTGAGGAGCGTGCTGGCCAGGCCGCCCATTGCGGTGGGGAAGGCCACGTCGATCAGCAGGCCCCAGGCGGGAACGGCGGCGATCGTCAGGAGGGCGACGGCGCGGCGGCCTTCGCGGCTCCGCGCCAGCGCCGCGAGGACCAGGACGGAGGCCACCGACATCTCCAGCAGCTGCAGCCGATCCCAGGTGGTGAGGGCGTGGAAGAACGCCTCGGGGGACAGGCCGAGGTACGGGCCGGGCCCGTGCCCGAACAGCAGGACGAAGCTCTCGGAGGAGAGTCCCGCGGCGAGGACCACCGCCGTCGCCGCCAGAATCGTGCCGCGGACGCGTCCGACGAGGCGAGCGCCGTGGAGAGGGCCAGGGGAGGCGGCCAGGGACGCGGTGGCCAGCAGTGCGAGTGGCAGCGACGAGCTTGCCATGGAGGCCGCCAGCCAATCGAAGTCGTGGGCCCTGAGGAACTTCCCGGCGAGGACCAGGACGATCTGGACGCCGGTGACCGTGCAGGCGGCGCGGGCGGCGGTGCCGCGTCGGCCACGCCAGACCAGGACGGCGATGCCCGCCCAGGCCAGCCAGTACGGTCCCGTGCCGAAGGTGAAGACCAACTTCTGCTGCGTTGACCAGGCGGCGAGGGAGAAGTCCGAGACCGATGCCTGGAACGGGATGTTGATGAGGGACTGCACGCCCCTGGCCAGCAGTTGGAGCAGCGCGAGGAATCCGGCGAGAGCGAGGGCCGCGGGCCAGGCGGACGGGCCGTCGCCGCTGATGACCGGCCGCAGCCGGATCCGGATCGCGCCGGTCACGAGGTCGGCGATCTCGGCCGGGGACGGGCGGGTCTGGCCGGGACGCGCGGTCGACAGCAGGAGGTCCAGCATCTCCCGCTCGTGGGTGGCGCGGTGGGCCGCCGGGTACAGGGTCAGCAGCCGACGATAGCGGGCCTCGAGCATGCTCAACGGAGTCCTCCTGACAGGCGTCCGGTCGGCAGTGGGGCGAACATGGCGTCACCGAGGCGCGGGCGGGCGGCCAGGCGGCGGGCCGCGACCTCGGTCCGGCGGCGCAGCGCCTCGACCTCGGCGGCGAGCGCGGCGGCGCCGTCCTCGGTGAGGCGGTAGTAGCGGCGCAGCCGGCCGTCGACGACCTCCTCGCGGTCGGAGGCGATCAGCCGCTCGGCCTGCAGCCGGTCGAGCGCGGCGTACAGGGTGCCGGCGCGCATCCGGGTCCGTCCGTCCGAGATGCGTTCGATGTCGGAGATGATCCCGTAGCCGTGCCGGGCCCCCTCGGCCAGCGCGGTGAGGATCAGGAACGTCGGTTCCTGCATGGCCTTACTCATGTGATCTTTATATACCGATGATTTGACTATGCACCAGCGACAGGCTGGCCCGGGTAGCGTTCACTTTCATTTCAATGCAACGAAGCGGTGATCGTCGTTGCGTTACTTTCGAGGGTGTTGCAACGAAATTGCCTGCTTGAGCTGCAGATGTGCATGTTTTGTGCAACGACTGACTTGTGGAGATTTGGAAAGCAACGTAGCGTTTCCATTGTTCGAAACGACGGGCGGCGCGGAGTCGCCCCACCCCCCAGGAGCGCACGATGCAGAAGTTCGACACCACCGCCCCGATCGCCGTCGTCCTCGACGTCCCCGCCGGGCGCGTCCGGATCGTGGCCGCCGAGCAGGCCGAGACCACCGTGGTGGTGCTGCCCGCGAACGACTCCAAGGGCCGTGACGTGAAGGCGGCCGAGCAGACCGCGGTCGACTTCGCGGACGGTGTCCTTCGGATCGAGAACGCGGCGAAGAGCCAGCACTTCGGGCCGTCCGGGTCCGTCGAGGTGACCGTCCAGCTGCCCGCCGGGTCGCGGGTCGAGGCGAAGACGGAGAGCGCCGAGCTCAGCACCACCGGACGCCTCGGCGACGTCTCCTTCGAAGGCGCCTACCGTGAGATCAGGCTGGACGAGGTCGCGGGCCTCCGCCTCACCGCGGTCGACGGCGACGTCGAGGTCGGACGGCTCGGCGGTCCCGCCGAGATCAGCACCAGCCGCGGCGACATCAAGGTCGGCGAGGCCATGGGCGGCAAGGTCGTCCTGACCACCCAGAACGGTGACATCTCGGTCGGTGCGGCCGCGGGCGTCTCCGCCTCCCTCGACGCGGGCACCTCCAACGGCCGCGTCACCAACTCCCTCAAGAACGACGGCGCCGTCGACCTCGAGATCCACACGACCACGCCCAACGGCGACATCACCGCCCGCAGCCTCTGAGCGCGCAGGTGGGGACCACCCGGCCCGGCCGTGGCGGCGACCGATCTCGGTCGCCGCTACGGCCGTTCGACTGAAACGTCCAAACGCCTGGCGCTTGTGGGAAGAGAGTGTGTGGCGGGTGGGGTTGTCCTCGGCATGGAAAACGTTCTGGTTCTGGGTGCCGGTGGGAAGACGGGGCGGCGCGTGGCCGCTCAGCTCGGTGAGCGGGGAGTCGGTGTTCGGGCCGCCTCGCGCAGGGGCACACCGGCGTTCGACTGGAACGTGCCTGAGACCTGGGACGACGCGTTGGACGGGATGGGCGCGGTCTACGTCGTCCGGCCGGAGTTGCAGCCGGCCGACGTCCTGGAGGGCTTCGTCCAGCGCGCGGTGTCCCGGGGCGCCGAGCGGCTGGTGTTCCTGTCGGCCCGCGCGGGCGGGGACATGGACCGTCCGCGTGAGCGGATCATCCAGGACTCCGGAGCCGCGTGGACGATCCTGCGGCCCACCTGGTACTTCCAGAACTTCAGTGAGGGCCAGTTCAGCGCGGACGTCCGGGCCGGGGAACTGCGCCTCCCGGCGGGCAGCGGACGGGAGGCGTTCGTCGACACCGAGGACATCGCCGAGGTCGCGGCCGCGGCGCTGACCGAACCCGGGCACGACGGGCAGATCTACGCGCTGTCCGGGCCGCGCGCCCTGTCGTTCGAGGAGGCCATGCGGGTGATCGCGGAAGTTTCCGGACGCCCGGTCCGCTACCGGGAGATCCCGTCGGACGAGTACGTCCGGCTGCTCGTCGACGAGGGCGAGACCGACCGCTTCGCGAACCTGCAGGCCAAGCTCATGGCCTGGATCTCGGAGAACGAGGGCGCCTACCTCAGCGACGGCGTCCAGCGCGCCCTGGGCCGCGAGCCCCGCAGCTTCGAGGACTACGCCAAGCGCACGACCTGGGCCTGACCGGGCCGCTGGTACTCCGTGATCGGAGGTGGCTTCCGGCCGGGTCGGCGGCCACTCCTGTCAGGCGGGCGAAGCGATGGAGATGTGCGCGGCCCGAGGAATGTCAGAGGCGGCTTCTAGGGTCGGCGTTCGTGGCCACACAACTCGATACCGACCAGGCGGCGGCCCCGGCCCGTCAGCGACTCCCGCGGCCGTATCTCGTCTGGCTCGCCGGAACGCGTGCCTCGGTCCTCGGCGACGCGGCCATGTACTTCGCGCTCGGCTGGGCCGCCAGCGCTCACGGTGGTGCGATGGCGGCCCTGGTGCTCACCGCCATCACCCTCCCGCGCACGGCCCTCCTGCTGCTGGGCGGCGCCGTCGGCGATCGATTCGGCGCCCGCCGGGTGATGATCGCCGGAGATGCCGTGATGCTCACGGCCGCGCTCGTGCTCGCGCTGGTGAGTTCGCACTGGGGGACGCGGCCGTGGCTGCTCGTCGTGGTCGCGGGGGTGATCGGCGTGGTCGACGCTTTCTACCTGCCCGCCACGGGGTCGATGCCCCGCCGCCTGGTGGGTGCGGAACAGCTTCCGCGGGCGCTGGCCATGCAACAGGCCGGCGGCCAGGTCGCCGTCCTTCTGGGCGCGCCGCTCGGCGGCCTGCTCGTCGCGTCCGCCGGACTGCCGGGCGCGGCCCTGGTGGACGCGGGCACCTTCGCCGTCGTCCTGGTGGTGCTCCTCTGCGTGCGGCCCGCCTTCGATGTGGAACGGTCCTCGCGTGAGGAGAGCCTTCTGGCGGGTGCGGTCGACGGCGTGCGGCTGGCCCTGCGAGATCCCGTTCTGCGCCCCGCGTTGCTGCTGACGGCCGCCGCCGCGGGCTTTCTCCTGCCGGTGGTGTCGCTGCTGAACCCGTTGCTGGCCAGGGAGCACGGCTGGGGTGCGGGGGCGGCCGGTCTGGTGGCCGCCGGACAGGGCGTGGGAATGATCGCCGTGTCGCTGGTGGTCACGCGGAGAGGGACGATGAGCCGGATCGGCGTCGGTGCGGCGGCGGGTCTGTGCGGTGCGGCACTGGGGATCGCGGCGGTCGCCGTGGCGCCGGTCACCGGCGTGGCCGTGGCCGGCGGCATCGTGGTCGGTGCGGGCTCGGGGATGTTCGCCTGCCATATCGGCCCGTTGGTGCTGACGAACATCCCGGCGACGCACCTGTCCAGGGTGCAGGCCCTGCTGACGCTCGTTCAGAGCCTGGCCCTGCTGGTGGCCAACAACGTCCTCGGCGTCCTCGCGGACGTCGGGACGGCCGCGGTCGCCACGACGGTGTGCGCGGTCGCCGTCTGCGGTGCGGGGATCATGGGCCTGGCGTCGCAACCGCTTCGCGGCCTGCGCCGGAACTGAAAATGGAGAACCTGCCCGACCTGACGCTGACGCGCAGCGCCTGACTTCACATCGGGTTGTCGCGCAGCCAGTTCAGGACCTGTCCCGCGTGCTGGTCCGGCGGGAAGACCGGGTAGAAGACGTGCTCGATCACGCCGTCCCGGATGACCAGGGTGATCCGCCGGTACAGCGTCGTCCCTCCGGCCTCGAACAGTGGGAGGTCCAGCGCGCGGGCCAGGCTGAGCGCGGGGTCGGAGAGCATCCGGAACGGCAGGTGCAGGCGCTCGACGACCTCGCGCTGGTAGTCGGTGTCCTGGCTGGACAGGCCGAACACGGCGGACGCGCCGGCGGCGAGCAGCTCCCGGTGGTGGTCGCGGAACGCGCAGGCCTCGGGGGTGCAGCCGCGCGCGCCGGGCATCGAGTCCCAGCCGTCCGGCAGGTCGGTGCCGGGACGGCCGGTGAGCGGGTAGACGTAGACGACCGCCCGGCCCGCGCCGAGTCCGTCCATGTCGACCGTCCCGCCGCCGGTGTCCTGGAGGCTCAGGCGCGGCGCCTTCCTGCCGGGCAGATGCGCGGCCGCGCCGTCGTCCTCGGGGACGGGCAGGCCGGTGGGCAGGCTCATGAAGTCGCTCACGGGGTCCTCTCCTTCGTGGGGCGGCGAGACGCGGCTGTTGAAAGGACGCTAAACCCTGCCCCTTCGGGCAAGGCCAACCCCCAACGAGGCCGCCCCGGCCGTCCGCCGGGTCTGGGCGGACGGCCGGGGAGGCTCAGGCGTTGCGCTCCCGTCTAGGAAGCCCTGATCAGGGCGTGGAAACGCCGCGGGTGGAGACCGTCCCCGGGGAGGCGACGGAGATGTGCGGACGGCCGGTGAGGGGGTGCGGGCCTATGTGGGCGCGGACGCCGAAGACCTCCTCGATGAAGTCGGGGGTGAGGACCTCCAGGGGTGGGCCGGACGCGCGGACGCGGCCGTCCCGCAGGACGACGACGTGGTCGCAGTAGGCGGCCGCGTGGTCGAGGTCGTGCAGGGCGGCGAGGACGGTCAGCCCGAGCGAGCGGACCAGGTCGAGCAGGCCGAGTTGAGCGCCGACGTCCAGGTGGTTGGTCGGTTCGTCCAGGACGAGGAGTGGCGCGCGTTGGGCGAGCGCGCGTGCCAGCAGGACGCGTTGCCGCTCGCCGCCCGAAAGGGTCGCGAAGAGGCGGTCGGCCCGGCCGTCCATGCCGACGCGTTCGAGGGATTCGGCGATGACCGAGCGGTCGGCTTCGGACTCGCGGTCGAGGAGGCCCTGGTGCGGGCCGCGTCCCATGGCGACGACCTCGGCGACGGTGAACTCGCCGCCCGGATCGCCGTGCTGGGTGACGGCGGCGCGGCGGAGGGCGGCCGTGCGGGGGCGCATCCGCCACAGGTCGTCGCCGTCGAGCGAGACGACGCCGGTGGTCGGACGGAGCGTCCGGTACACCGTGCGCAGCAGCGTCGACTTGCCGCTGCCGTTCGGGCCGATGAGGCCGACGAACCGGCCGGGCTCGGCAGTGAGGCTGACGCCGGTGACGATGTCGTCGCCGTCGACGGTGGCCGTGACGTCGGTGAGGTCGAGGCGCATCAGGACGTCCCTCCCGTCCGGCGGCGCAGCAGCCACAGGAAGAACGGCACGCCGATCGCGGTCGTGAACACCCCGACGGGCAGCTCGTTCGGACGGTCCACGGTGCGCGTCGCGAGGTCGACCACGACGAGGAACACCGCGCCGAGCAGTGTCGCGACGGGCAGGACGCGGCGGTGGTCGGCGCCGACGGCGAACCGCGCGGCGTGCGGCACCATCAGGCCGATGAACCCGATGCCGCCGACGACGCTGACCGCCGTGGCGGTGAGCAGCGACGCGACCGCCAGCAACGTGATCCGCAGCGTCCGGACGGGGATGCCGAGCGAGGTCGCGGCGTCGTCCCCGGCCAGCAGTGCGTTCAGCCGCCGGGCCTGCGACAGCAGGAACAAGGTGCAGGCGGTGATGACGGCTGCGGGGAGCCGCAGGTCGTTCCAGGTCGCGCCCGCGATGCTCCCCATTAGCCAGAACATCAGCTTCTGCAGTTCGGACGGGTCGAGCTGCAACTGGACGTAGCTGGTCGCCGCCTGGCACAGGTACCCGACGGCGACCCCGGCCAGGACGAGCCGTGAGTCGAGCAGCCGTCCGCCGCGCTGCGCCAGCACGTACACCAGCAGGACGCTGACCAGCGCCGCGACGAACGCCGCGCCCGTCACGCCGAGTCCGCCGAGCGCGGGCGCGCCGACCGCCGCGACCAGCACCGCGCCGAGCGACGCCCCGGACGAGACGCCGAGCACGTACGGGTCGGCGAGCGGGTTGCGGACGAGGGCCTGGAGCGCGACGCCCGCCGCGCTGAGCCCGGCCCCGACGAGCGCGGCGACCAGGACGCGCGGGGTTCGGATATCCCAGATGACCTGGTCGTGCAGCGGATCCGTGCCGCCGCTCCCGGTGAGATGCGCGACGATCACCCGCCACGTCGCCCCGATCGGGACGGTCACCGACCCGAGCGAGATCGCGATCACGCACACGACGCCGAGCGCCACCACAAGCCCGACGACGAGCACCCCGCTCCAAGCTCCCGACACGAGATGCGCCCGCGAGCCCCCGCGCCCCCGCGTCCCACGCGCTTCACCGCCGTGCGACCGGCGTGCGGGCGCTTCGGCCGTGCGCGAGCCAGTCGCGGTGTTCGTCCCGATGGACGAGGTCGAGTCAGCCAACGCCGTGCACCGCCTTCGCGATGCGCTCGACGGCCCAGGCATTGAGCGGGCCGAGGAAGGCGCCGTCCGACACCGTCGTGTAGGTCCTGGTGCGGGACGCCGACCACTGCGGATAGGCCGCGAAGAGGGCGCGGGCCTGGGCGGCCGGGTCCTCCTTGGCGGAGAAGACGCCGACGACCAGGACGTCCACCTGGGCGGACGCGAGTTGCTCCTTGTTCAGGGTGTTGGTGGTCTCGCGGGCGCGGCCCGCGAAGGCGTTGACGCCGCCCGCGGCACGGATCACGTCGTCGGTGATGCGCCCGGTCATGACGGCGGGCAGCCCGTTCGCGTTCATCATCGCCATGCCCGGATAGGCCAGCAGGACCTTCCGGGCGGGCTTCCCGGCGACCGCCCGTCGCACGTCGTCCACGCGTTTCCGCAGGTCATGTGCGACGTCCGCGGCCTTGTACTGGACGTCGAAGATCCGCCCGAGCAGCAGCAGGAACGTCCGGGACGAGTCGATCGACACCCCCGCGTACGCCTTCTTCTCGGCCGGACCGGCCTCCGGCTTCCCGAGCGCGCAGTTGACCGGGTTGACCAGTGTGTTCGCCCCGGCCGCGGCGAGCTGCTCGCGCGTGGCGAGCCCCCGCTTGGGGTCGAAGCCGCCCGTCCAGGTCGAGATGACCAGGTCGGGCTTGGCGGCGAGCGTCTGTTCGGCGGGCACCTCGAAGTTGCGGTTCATCGTGAGTCCGCCCCTGGGCAGGGACGCGACGCGCGAGGTCATCGTCGGGTCGTCCGAGACGCCGTACGACTGGGCGTTGGCGAGGACGCGTCCCTGCAGGCCGAGCAGCACGAAGCTCTCGGCCTCGGCCACGGACGTCCCGTTGAGGATCAGCACCCGCTCCGGCGGGCGCGTGAACGTCACCTTCCGCCCGCAGTTGTCGATGCTGAACGGATAGGTCGTCCTGGCGGGCGAGGACGGGACGCCGTCGAGCGCGCCGGACGAACCGGCCTCCGCGCCCGCGCATCCGGACACGGTCATGACGGCGGCCGTGACGGCCGCGAGTGTTCTGCGATTGAACATGGGGGTTCGTTCCCTGTGATCCGGTGGTGTCGGGGCATGCGAGGCACGCCTGACCGGCCCACCGGTCAAGAGAACGGGGGCTCAGGCGGCGTGCGGCGACACCACCGGCGGGCCGCGACGCAGCACCGTGCGGGCGAGCAGCACTCCGAGCCGGGGAACAGGGACGTCGACGGCGGCGATCCGGGGCGTCCGCCCGGAAACGGCGGGACGGCCGCCGAGCACCAGCAGGACGACGGCCGCGACGGCGAACACCGCGTCCCACAGCCACCACAGCGCGCGCTCGGCCCCGGCCAGCAGCACCGACGCGGCGACCGCCGCGAGCGCGTGCCCGGCCAGCATCGACCAGGTCAGGCCACCCGCCGCGGAAGGCGGAGGCATGGGCGCGGCCGCCGCTCCGTGGTGCATGCCGGGCCCGCTGAACGCGGTGTACGCCACGTGGAACGCCACCTGCGCCCAGCCCACGACGACCAGGATCTTCCAGAACGACATCATCCGGCCCGCGACCGCCACGCACAGCAGGCCGACCACGGCGCCGGCACCGGCCACCGTCGGCAGGGGCGGGACGCAGCAGGCGCCGCGTCCGCCCAGCGTGTGTCCGGCGAGCGAGAGCGCGGTGCAGGCGGCGGCGAGGAAGAGTCCTCGCGCGCACCGCGCCATCGTCCCCGGAGTGGTCACGAAGGCAAGCCTAAGATCAACTTCGAGAGGCCTGCATGCCGACCCCCGCCGGGGAGAGGCGGCGGAGGCCGGCAGTCGCGGGGTTACTTGGCGAGCTGCTGGAGGAACCAGGTGGCGAGGGGCTCGGTGACCTCGCCGTGCGGCGAGTTGGTCTCGTCGCAGACGAACGCGTCGAGGTCGTACCGGTCGGGCGTGAGGCCGTTGGCGGGGGTCGACAGGGCCATCGGCCAGGTGACCGGGTCGAAGTCGGCCGCGACTGCGCTGATCGTCGGAACGAAGCAGGTGTTCTCGAAGACCGGGTCGATCTCGACGCCGAGGCCCTCGGCGACCAGCTTGAACGAGTCGAGCGTGCCGCCCGGAGCGCCGTCGTGCGCCGGGACCGCCGTGGTGGTGGAGTTCGTCCGCCACAGGACCTTCTTGCCGCCGATGTACTGGTCGACGCCGCCGTCCGGCTGGGTGAGGGCCGTGGCCTGGACGCCGAACGGGCCGCTCCAGTCGAAGACCTGCGACCCGGCGGGGACGCCGTTGCCGGTACCGTCGCCGCGTCCGCTGGCCATGCCGAGCTTGATCGGGATGTTCGGGAACCAGCCGACGGCGCGCAGGTCGTCCAGGAACTGCGCCCGCAGCGGGCTCGCCGTGGCGACCGGGCCGGAGTAGTCCAGGGACGGCACCCACGCCCACAGCAGCTGCTGCGCGGCCGGGCTCTTGATCAGGTCGGCCTGGGACGGCTCGCCGGGCGGCGGCTTCTCGCCGTACTCCTCCGCGAAGTACGCGAGCTGCTGCAGGATCAGCGGGATCCACGCGCCGTTGTGCGGCGAGTCCAGCGAGAAGTAGGCGCCGGTCTCGTGGTCGATGCCGTTGTGCTCGAGCCGGGCCAGCGCGTAGCGGGTGATGAGCCCGCCCATGCTGATCCCGCCGACCACCAGCCGCTCATCGCCGATCCTCTCGGCGTTGGCCCGGTAGACGCAGGACGCCGCGACGCCCGCGTTCGCCTGGATGTAGGTGTGGCGCTCGCCGAAGCCCAGCAGGATGACGTCGTAGCCCTCCTGCTGGAGGCCGTCCAGCAGTCCCGGACGTCCGGCGGCGTAGGGCGAGTTGAGGTAGTCGTACAGACCGGGCATGTCGCTCGGGCCGTAGCGGAAGCCGTCCGCGAAGATGAGCGGCCGCCGCAGTTCGGAGTTGCCGTGCCCGAAGTAGACGTGGGCGGTGCCCGTGGCGGGCAGCCCCTGGTAGCTCCAGGCGCCGGTCAGCTCCCACTCCCGGTCCGGCGCCCGGTGCGCCGCCGTGGTGTTCGGGTAGGGCGGCGAGAACAGGACTCCGGCCGGGAGCGCCGCCTCCACCTGCGCGATCTGGCTGTCCGGGAGCGTCTCGTCCTGCGTGGGCTTGTTCCCCACCTTGACGTCGATCCGTGCTTCCACTGACCACCTCCGTGTCCCAGGGGGCTGATGCCTCTCCTTCTCTACGTCGCCGCCCTCGCCGGTGACAACAAGCCGCCGGTTAAGGACACTGAGTCACTTTCCGTGGAATCTGAATCCGCTCCTTACAGGAGTCGGACATCCAGAAAAGACATTCCGGCTCCCGTGATCGGCGGGAATGCGGCCTCGAACTCGACCTGACCCACGAGCAGTTCCTGGACGGCCAGAAGGTCGTCCGGCGGGAGCTCGTCGAGCGCCCGCTGCCGTACCCGCGCATCCGGAAGGACGACTACCTGCTGCTGCGCGACCGCACCGCCGAGCACCTCGGCTGGTACCCGGAGCTCAGGAAGTGATGGCGTGAGCAGGGGGGATGACGCGAACGGGGAGTGACGGCGAGAATCGGGGGACGGCCGTCGCTCAGGGGGTGGCGGTGACGTGTTCGAGGATCAGGCGGTCCAGGTCGGCGGCGAGGGAGCGGTAGTGCTCGCGGAGCGCCGGGCCGGGCCAGTCGGGCGGGAGGAGGTCGTCCGGGAGGATCGGGTCCTTCAGGAGGTGGCGCAGGACGGCGGCCGAGATCGTGAACTGCTCGGCGAACGTGCCGGCCGTGCCGAGTGCTTCGAGGAGCGCGCGGGCGGTGCCGGCCCAGGCGGTGAGGTCCCAGAGCGTTGCGGCGAGCTCGGCGGGGGGCTGCTCCGGCTCCCCGGCGAGGAAGACGCACTGGTCCTCGACGATGTCCGGGCGCGGGCGGGCGAGGTTCGCTGGACGCAGCCAGGTGCCTTCGCGGAGCTCGGCCAGGCGTAGTTCCGACATGGCCTGGCGTAGCGCCGCGCGGGCGGCGGCGGGACGGCGTTCGGCGGTGACGACGGCGATCTCCCACGAGCCGTCCCAGGCGCGGGTGCGCGGGTCGCGGGACTCGTCCTGGCGGCGCTGGCGGGAGATCAGGCGCTCGCTCAGCGCGTACGCGCCGTCCTCCTGGACGAGGTCGCCGGACGCGACCATGCGCGACAGCGCGACCCGGACGGTGCCCTCGGCGATGCCGAAGCGTTCGCCCACCCGCACGAGGTAGCGGGCCGGGAGCCGGGGCGGGTGCACGCCGAGGAGCGTGCTGAGCACGACCGACCGGGCGGTGAGCGGGCGCAGTCCCAGGTGGTTCGACATCCTGTGCCGGACCTTACCGTGATTACGTACTTATGTTGCGTGTGGCTGTGCCGTAAGGTCCGGTCCCGGGTACGAGGCGGTTCGGCGCCTCCTCGTACGCTGCGGGTGGTTCACCGAACGATGCTCGGAGTTGGTGCGCATGACGTCCTCCCCGTCCGCTTCCTCGTCTGTGTCCCGGGCCGCGCGGCCCGGTCCCGCCTCGTCCCGGACGACTCCGCCGCCCGGTGCGGCCACGCCCGCCCCCTCGGGTGACCGCGCCGATGTCGCACTCGCCGCGCTGGCGGGGTTCGACGGGTGCTTCGGGTGCGGCGGCGAGGCCGAGAACGGGCTGCGTATTCGTCACACCGGTGTCGAGGACGGCGTCATGACCTGCGAGTTCACCGTCCGGCGGGAGCACCAGGGCGCGCCCGGCCTGTGCCACGGCGGGGTGCTCGCCACCGCGATGGACGAGGCGCTCGGCGGCGCCGCCTGGCTGCTCGGCCACCGTTATGTGACCGGACGGCTGGAAACCGACTACCTCGCTCCGGTCCCCGTCGGCTCGGAGGTGTACCTGCGGGCATGGTGCACCGGCGTCGACGGGCGTAAGGCTTACCTGGAAGGGGAGGCGCGGGTGGGCGGACCGGATGGGACCATCGCCGTCCGGGCCGCGGGTGTGTTCATCGAGGTTCCCGGAGAACACTTCGTTCCGGAGAGCTGACGGGCAAGCTACGGAAATGCCACGGGCGAGCCGCGGGCAGGGACGCCACGGTTGGGCCACGGGGCCAGGGCCGGCCATTAGAGGAGCTGATCGTCATGGGTGTTCGCGTCGAACGCGACGGGACCGTCACCACCGTGATCCTGTCCCGGCCCGAGGTGCGCAACGCGGTGGACGGGCCGACGGCCGAGGCGCTGGCCGAGGTGTTCCGGGAGTTCGACGCCGACGACGACGCGTCCGTGGCCGTCCTGTGGGGCGAGGGCGGGACGTTCTGCGCGGGCGCCGACCTCAAGGGCATGGGCGACGGGCGCGCGAACCGCGTCGCCCCGGACGGGGACGGCCCGATGGGCCCGACGCGCATGCGGCTGTCCAAGCCGGTCATCGCGGCCGTCGCCGGGTACGCCGTCGCGGGCGGGCTGGAGTTGGCGCTCTGGTGCGACCTGCGGGTCGTCGAGGAGGACGCGGTGTTCGGCGTCTACTGCCGCCGCTGGGGCGTCCCGCTGATCGACGGCGGCACGTTCCGGCTGCCGCGCCTGATCGGGACGTCCCGCGCGATGGACATGATCCTCACCGGACGTCCCGTCGACGCGGACGAGGCGTACGACATCGGGCTCGCGAACCGGGTCGTCCCGACGGGGACGTCGCGGGAGGCGGCGGAGGAACTGGCGGCCTCACTCGCGTGCTTCCCGCAGGCGACCCTGCGCAGCGACCGCCTCTCACTGCTGGAGAGCGACGGAAGACCCGAGGAGGAGGCCATCGCGGTCGAGTACCGGCACGGCCTCGGCTCGCTGGACGCGGCGTTCACCGGCGCTGCGCGGTTCGCCGCCGGCCGCGGACGGCATGGTGATTTCGCCGACATCTGACGACAAGATCAACTTGGGCTTGATCGAACGGGATTCGGCTTCTAGGTTCCGTAACGGACCACCCGTGAGGAGCCGAGATGACACTGACGGTAGGCGAGGCCGGCAGGGCCCTCGCGACCCCGTCCGCCTACGCCGATGATGTGCGGTTCCACGAGGCGCTCGCGCTGCTGCGCCGCGAGTCGCCCGTGCACCGCGTCGAGGTGGAGGGCTACAACCCGTTCTGGGCGATCACCAGGCACGCGGACATCATGGAGGTCGAGCGGCGCAACGACCTGTTCCTGAACGCGCCGCGCCCGATCCTCGGCACCGCCGTGTTCGACCGGATGAACTCCGCGCGCAACGACCAGGGCACCGCGATGCGCACGCTCATCCACATGGACGACCCCGACCACCGGGTCGTCCGGGCGATCGGCGCCGACTGGTTCCGGCCGAAGGCGATGCGCGCGCTCGAACCGCGCGTCCGCGAGCTGGCCCGCCGGTACGTGGACCGGCTCGCGGACCTCGGCGGACGCTGCGACTTCGCGCAGGAGGTGGCCGTCCACTTCCCGCTGTACGTGATCCTGTCGCTGCTCGGCCTGCCCGAGTCGGACTTCGACCGGATGCTGAAGCTCACCCAGGAGCTGTTCGGCGGCGACGACGAGGAGAGGCAGCGCGGCACGACGCCGGAGGAGAAGCTCGCCGTCGTCCTCGACTTCTTCGCCTACTTCCAGCAGCTCACCGCCGCGCGCCGCGCGAACCCCACCGACGACCTCGCCTCGGCCATCGCCAATGCCCGCGTGGACGGCGAGCCGCTGAACGACATGGACACCGGGTCGTACTACGTCATCATCGCGACGGCGGGGCACGACACCACCTCGTCCACGATCGCGGGCGGGCTGCACGCCCTGATCACCCATCCCGACCAGCTCGAACGGCTGCGCGGCGACATGTCCCTGATGCCGCTCGCCGTGGACGAGATGATCCGCTGGGTCACGCCGGTCAAGGAGTTCATGCGGACGGCCACGACCGACTACGAGCTGCGCGGCGTGACGATCCCGAAGGGCGACTCGCTGCTGCTGTCCTACCCGAGCGCGAACCGGGACGAGGACGTCTTCGACGACCCGTTCCGCTTCGACGTCGGGCGTGACCCGAACAAGCACCTCGCGTTCGGGTTCGGCGTCCACTACTGCCTGGGCGCGGTCCTCGCCCGGATCGAGGTCCGCGCGTTCTTCGAGGAACTGCTGCCCCGGCTGGAGACGGTCGAACTGGACGGCGAGCCGATCAGCACCGCCACCACGTTCGTCGGCGGCCTCAAGCGCCTCCCGATCCGCTTCACCCTGAAGGGCTGACCCGCCATGGCGTCCGCGACGGAGCCCGAGCCACGGCCCGCGACGGCCAAGGTGTCCGCGACGGCGGCGGTGTCCGCGACGGCCGGGACGGGCGGGACGGCCGGGGTGTCCGCGACGGCGGCGGTGCTGCGCGCTCATGACGGGCCGTACACGCTGGAGCCGGTGGAGCTGTCCGAGCCGGGACCGGGTGAGGTGCTCGTCCGGATCGCGGGCGCCGGGATGTGCCACACCGACCTGCTCGGACGCTTCGCGGACGAGCGCGGCGACCGGCTTCCGAAGCCCGTCATCCTCGGCCACGAAGGGTCGGGGGTCGTCGAGGCGGTCGGGCCGGGCGAGAGCGGCGGGCTCGCGGCCGGCGACCACGTCGTCCTGTCATACGACTCGTGCGGGCTGTGCGCGAACTGCCGCGACGGACGGCCCGGCTACTGCGCCCGGATGGGCCGCCTCAACCTGGCCGCCGTGGTTCCGGACGGCCGTCCGCGTGCTTTCGACGAGGCCGGATCGCCCGTCCACAACCGGTGGTTCGGGCAGTCGTCGTTCGCGACGCACGCGATCGCGACCGTCCGGAACACCGTGAAGGTCGATCCGGAAGCGCCGATCGAGCTGCTCGGGCCGCTCGGCTGCGGGATCCAGACGGGCGCCGGGTCGGTGCTGCTGGCGCTTTCGGTCCGTCCGGAAGAGGCGCTCGTGGTGTTCGGCGCGGGTGCGGTCGGGCTGTCCGCCGTGATGGCCGCGCGGCTCGCGGGCGCGGACCCGATCGTGGCCGTCGACCTGCACGCCTCCCGCCGCGACCTGGCCCTGGAGCTCGGCGCGACGCACGCGCTGGACGGCGCCGACCCCGACCTCGCCCGCCGTCTCCGGGCCCTGGTTTCGGACGGGTTCCATCACGCGCTCGACACGACCGGGCGGCCGGACGTCGTCGCGACCGCCGTCGCCGCGCTCCGCACGACCGGCGTCTGCGGCCTCGTGGCCGTGGGAGGCGAGGATTATCGACTCGATTCCACCCTCATGCTCATGGGTCGGACGGTTCGGGGCATCATCGAGGGCGATGCCGTTCCCCAGACCTTCGTCCCCCGGATGCTCGACCTGTGGCGGCGCGGCCTGCTGCCGTTCGACCGCCTGATCCAGACCTATCCGCTCGCCGACATCGCCCGCGCCGAGGCGGACGCGCTGTCCGGCACGACCGTGAAGCCCGTCCTGCTGCCGTAGGGCCGTCCCGCCCGGGGCCGCGAGGACCGGCACCCACCCCGCTCTTCCGCGACGTCCGTGAACCCCCCGAGGTGGACATGAGCACCGAAGACCGCGCCCTCGCCCTCGTTCTCGGAGAGACCCGCCCGGACCCGGGCGAGCTCGCGACCCTGTTCCGGGCGCTGCCGCCCGTCGAGCCCGGCGGACTGTCCGGGCTCTGGCGCGGCGGGGTGTTCGACCCGGAGGACCGGATGGCCCGCATGCTCGCCCGGCTGCGCTGGTACGGCAAGCGGTTCAGCGACCCCGAGAACGTGGACCCGCTGGTCTGCCGCACCGACGACGGCGCCCTCTACACCTATGACGGGATGGGCTCGGCGCGGCTGCGCGAGGTCGTGTGCGACGGCGTCGCGTCCGTCGCGATGATCTACGACGGGCGGCCGATCATCGACCACTTCCGCCGGATCGGCGACGACGTCCTCATGGGCGCGATGGACGCCAAGGGCGAGGCGTCCCTGCTCTACTTCCACCTCACCCGCGACCCCGACGAGCGCTGAGGCCCGGCCGCCTAGCGGACGCGGTGGAGGAGTTCGCGCCCGGATGAAAGGCGGCGGACGTTCTCCATCGCGACCTCGAAGTAGCGGTCCCACGTCTCGTGCGTGAGCCACGCGACGTGCGGCATCACCACGACGTCCTCGCGCTTCAGCAGCGGGTTGTCGTCGGCCACGGGCTCCTGTTCGAAGACGTCCAGGCCCGCGCCCGCGAGGTGGCCGGAGTCGAGCGCGTCCACGAGGGCGCGCTCGTCGATGACCGCGCCGCGGGCGGTGTTCACGACGACCGCGCCGGGCCGCAGCAGCGCCAGCCGGTCGCGGTCCAGCAGGTGGTGCGTCTCGCCGGTGAGCGGGATGTGCACCGACACGATGTCGCTCGCCCGCAGCAGGTCGTCCAGCGGACGCCACGCCGGGTCGTCCGGACGCGGCGTCCGCGAGGTGTACAGGACGGTCGCGCCGATCGCGGTGAGCATCCCGCGCAGCAGCGTCGCGATCTCGCCGCCGCCGAGCAGGCCGACGGTCCGCCCGGCGATCTCGCCGCCGGTCAGCGCGGGGTCGGCGGGCCAGCCGCGGCCCGCGCGGGTGTGCGCGTCGAACGCGACGACCTTGCGGAGCGCGGCGAGCATGAGCAGCAGGCTGGTCTCCGCGACGGCCTGCGCGTTGCGTCCGGGCATGTTCGCGACCGCGATGCCGCGTTCCCCGGCCGCGTCCAGGTCGATGGTGTTGACGCCCGTGCCGAGCTTCTGGACGAGCCGGAGCTTCGGCGCGCGGTCGAAGTCCGCGCCGGTCAGCGGGCGCAGGACGTGCCAGATGACCTCGGCGTCCGGGAGCAGTTCGGCGAACCTCGCCTCGTCCTGCTCCGAGCAGGTCACCACGTCCCAGCCGGGCCGGTCGAACTCCCCGTCGTAGTGCAGCAGGATCCGCACGCCGCCCCCTCCCGATCGCGCCACGTGGTCAGCGGACTATCTTGCCGGGAGGAGGGACGTCCCCGCCGGGCGGGGGCCCGCGCGAGCTCGGGAGGTTCGGGATGGGCGGAGCGATCTGGGCAGGACGGCGGCCCGTGGTGCTGGCGCCGATGGCGGGCGGCGCGGGCACGCCGGAGCTCGTCGCGGCCGTGGTCGAGGCCGGTGGCCTGGGCTTTCTCGCGGCCGGGTACAAGACCGCCGCGGGGATGCGCGCCGACATCGCGGCGGCGCGGGCGCTGACCGGCGGTCCGATCGGCGTGAACCTGTTCCTGCCGTCCCATGACGAGGCGGACGACGCTGCCGTCGCCGCCTACCGCGACCGGCTCGCGGACGAGGCGTCCCGCCTGGGCGTCGAGCCCGGCACGCCCAAGGCCCGCGACGACGACTACGACGCGAAGGTCGCCGACCTCCTCGCCGACCCGCCCGAGCTGGTCAGCTTCACCTTCGGCTGTCCTTCCCGCGACATCGTCGGCGCGTTCGGCCAGGCAGGTGTGACCACTGTGGTCACCGTGACGACCGTGGACGAGGCGCGCGAGGCCGTGGAGTCGGGCGCGGACGCGCTCTGCGTCCAGGGCGCCGAGGCGGGCGCGCACCGGGGCTCGTTCACCAACACGACGGAGGGCGCGCTGCCGCTGCGCGAGCTGCTGCCCGCCGTCCACGCGATCACCGGCCTCCCGCTGCTGGCCGCCGGAGGCGTCGCCACCTCGGGGGACGTCGCGGAACTCCTCGACCTCGGCGCGGTCGCGGCCCAGGTCGGAACGCTGTTCCTGCGCTGTCCGGAAAGCGGCGCGACGCCCGTGGCCAAGGCCGCCCTCGCCGATCCCCGCTTCACCGAGACGGCCGTGACCAGGGCGTTCAGCGGACGTCCCGCGCGCGGACTGGTCAACCGGTTCATGATCGAGCACTCGGACGAGGTCCCGGCCGTCTATCCGGACGTTCATTACGTCACATCCCCGCTCCGCAAGGCCGCCGCCGAGCGCGGCGACGCGGACGTGGTCAATCTCTGGGCCGGAACGGCCTTCCGCGGCGCCACCGAAAGCCCCGCCGCCGACGTTCTGGATCGCCTTACCCCACGTTGACCTTTCCATTACCGGGGGTTGGGTGGAATGCCCGGCGGGGCGGGTGACAAACAGGGGTGAAACGCCGCTAGGTTGTGCCATCGGGGATCGTTTGACGGGGAGGTTGCCGGGTGGGGACCGGTCTTTCTGCTGCCTCAGGGCGGCTCGTCGCGGGCATCGGCTGCGCGGCACTTCTGCTGGCCGGACTGGCCGGATGCAAGACGTCGGGCGCGTCCGAGAGCAAGGGGCCGGAGGGCGCTCCGGCGAACGCCAAAGGCAAGGACGGGGCCGACAAGGTCGATCCGGCCGCCTGGGGGAAATGGGGCCTGAAGCCGATGCGGCCCGCGCCCGCGCCGCCGGCCGACAAGCCGATCAAGCTCTCGAAGAAGGGCCCGGCGAAGGTGTTCAACACCGTGCCGACCCAGGAGAAGATCGTGTTCGTCACGATCGACGACGGCGCGGAGAAGGACCCGAAGTTCGTCGAGATGGCGCGTGAGCTGCGCGTCCCGTTCTCGATGTTCCTGATGAACGACGCGGTCAGGATGAACTACGGGTACTTCAAGCCTTTGCAGGCGCTCGGGAACCACGTCCAGAACCACACGCTGAACCACCCGGTCATGCGCAACCTGGGCCCGGACGCCCAGAAGGCGCAGATCTGCGGCGACCAGTCGATCCTGGTGAAGCAGTACACGACCAAGCCGTACCTCTTCCGCCCGCCCTACGGCATGTACAACCTGGCCACCCAGGAGGCCGCGGCGGCCTGCGGGATCCATGGCATCGCGCTGTGGCGCGAGTCGATGCAGATCCACAACATGCAGTACGACGACGCGCAGAAGAAGCTGCACCCGGGCGACATCATCCTCGCCCACTTCCGCGGGCCGAAGGAGCTCAAGGGCTCGACGATGACGCAGATGTTCGCGGCCATGCTGAAGCACATCAACCAGCAGGGCTACACCGTCGCCCGCCTGGAGGACTACGTCCGCCCGCCCGTCTAGGACGCCCCACGGTCGCCCGCCTGACCGATTCCGTCCGGAGTTTCCGTTCCGCCCTCGCCGGGGAAAGGGACTCCATCGGACGGAGGTGACGGACGGGCATGCAGGGGCAGGGGTGGGTCCAGCTCGGTGAGCTGCTGCTGGCGATCGTGCTGTCGGCGGCCATCGGGGTCGAGCGCGGCCTGCGCAACAAGAGCGCGGGCGTCCGCACGCACACCCTGGTCGGCGTCGGCGCGGCCCTGTTCATGCTGGTCAGCAAGTACGGCTTCCAGCACGTGCCGGGCCCGCACGTGTCGTTCGACCCGTCCCGGGTGGCGGCGCAGATCGTGTCCGGCATCGGGTTCATCGGCGGCGGACTGATCTTCGTCCGGCGGGACGCGGTGCGCGGGCTGACCACCGCCGCCGTGGTCTGGGTGACCGCCGCCGTCGGCATGGCCGCGGGCGGCGGCCTCTGGCTGCTCGCGATCGCCGTCACGGTCGCGCACTTCGGGGTGGTCCTGGGGCTGAACACGATCGTCCGGTGGCTGCCGCTGGCGCGCTTCGCGCGGACGCCCGGACGCGTCCGCGTGCGCCTGAGCTACAAGGACGGACGCGGCGTCCTGCGGCGCGTCCTCATGGAGTGCACCCGCCGCGGGTTCGTGGTCGAGGAGGCGGCCGTCGACCGCGAGTACCTGGACGACGAGGCCGACGTCGGACGCGACGAGCGGCACGGCCGGGACGAGGCCGACCACTTCCGCACGGCCGCCGTCACCCTCGTCCTGGACGGCTCGGGCGACGTCCACGGCCTCACCGCCGCGCTCTCCGAGCTGTCCGGCGTCATCGCCGTCCACACCGGCGGGGAGCACGACGACCACGACTGACCGCCGCCCGGTTTCCCCTGAATGGCGAAAGGCCCGTGCATGACGCCCCATCGCGGACTCGGCCGACGAGGAATGCCTTGCGTTCGGACCCTTCGTGTTCACCATAAGTCAGCCCCGGCCTCTCGTAAAGAGGCGGTCACCCTTGGTGAGAGAGGGGTCAGTGCGCCTTGCGGGTGGAGGTGTTGCGGACGTGGTTCCGCCGCCTCGCGCGGCATAGGGATTGCCCTATGCGGCATCCGCAACCATTGTCCTGCTTTGAGGGGCCGTTCAGGCTGCATGGAGACCGGGGCTCCCACCCCGCCGTCGGGTGTGCTCCACCGCCAAGGACGCCTCGCGTCCGGAGCCGACCGCGACGGTGCGGTCCCCTCGGTGCCGCCATAGCCGAGGGGGCCGCCCCAGCGGCCTGCGTGCCTGGGACCCGCGCATGGCCGACGGCAAGGGTGTGCTCGACGAGCGACCGGTCGCCTCTGGGCGCGTCGCCAAGGTACGCGTCCTCGTCCCACGGAGGGATTCGCCCCGTGAGCTCCCACCACCTGCCCAGGCGCGCCGGACTGACCGTCCTCGCCGCCGTGGCGCTGACCGCCGCCGCCGCACCCGGCGCGCACGCGGCCCAGCCCAAGCCGCACGACCCCGCGCAGACCGCCCGCCAGCTGGCCGAACAGCTCGGCGGACGCTCGGCGGGCGCCTACGTCGACCGGGCGAGCCACAAGCTCGTCGTCACGGTCACCAACGACGCCGACGCGCGGACCGTCCGCGCCGCCGGCGCCGAGGCCCGCACGGTCGGCCGCGACGGCGCCGCGCTGCGCGCCGCGACCGCCCGGCTCGGAAAGACCGCGAAGGTGCCCGGCACCGCGTGGTCCGTCGACCCGCGCACCGACCAGGTCGTCCTGTCCGTGGACCGGACGGTCACCGGATCCAAGCTCGCCAAGGTGAAGGCCGCGGCGGCCGCGCTCGGGTCGTCGGTGCGGATCAGGCAGGTCAGCGGCACGTTCAAGCCGCTGATCAGCGGCGGGGACGCGATCTACGGCGGGAACGTCCGCTGCTCGCTCGGGTTCAACGTGCACGACTCGAGCGGCACCGCGTACTTCATCACCGCCGGTCACTGCGGCAACGACGCGTCCACCTGGACGGACGAGAGCGGCAACGAGCTCGGGCAGAACTACGACAGCCAGTTCCCCGGGACCGACTACGCGATCGTCCAGTACACCGGGAACGCCGACCACCCGAGCGACGTCGACCTGTACGACGGCACCACGCAGCCGATCACGCAGGCCGGGGACGCGTACGTCGGCGAGTCCGTGCAGCGCAGCGGCAGCACGTCCGGCGTGCACGGCGGCACGGTCCAGGGCCTGGACGCGACCGTCAACTACCAGGAGGGCACCGTCAACGGCCTGATCGACACCGACGTGTGCGCCGAGCCCGGCGACAGCGGCGGCTCGCTGTTCGACGGCACCTCCGCCCTCGGCCTCACCTCCGGCGGCAGCGGTGACTGCACGTCCGGCGGCGAGACCTTCTTCCAGCCGGTCGGACCCGTCCTCAGCGCCTACGGCGTCGACGTCGGCTGACCGGTCCCCTCACTCCCGGCCGGCCGCCGTTACCCCGCCGGCGGCCGGCCGGGCGTCCCGCCCCAGCTCGGCGAGCGCGGTGCGGGCCCGTTCGACCAGCGGGTCCGGGTCGCCTGCGCGCCACACCAGGTGCTGCGTCGTGGACGTCCCGGCGAGCGGGCGGGCGGCCACCCCGACGCGGCGCAGCGAGCGCATCGCGTCGGCCAGCACCGCGCCGCCGAACCCGGCCGCGACCAGCGCGAGCAGCGTCGGGACGGTGCGTCCCTCGGCCGTGATCCGGGGCGTCACCCCGGCCCGGTCGCAGAGGGCGATGACCTCGTCGTGCGAGCGCGCCGACACCTCGCGCGGCCACAGGACCAGCGGGATCCGGCCGAGCGCGCTCAGCGGCAGCGGTCCCGTCCCGTCCGCGAGCGCGTGGTTCTCCGGGACGAACAGCGTCATCGGCTCGCGCCACCACACCCGCGTCGCGAGCCGCGCGTCCCCTCCGGGCAGCCGCTGGACGGACAGGTCGTACCGTCCGGAAAGGACGCCGTCGGACATGTCGGCGTCGCTGAAGCTCTCCTCCAGCCGCAGGTCGACGCCCGGCAGCTCGCGGTGCAGCCGTCCGAGCGCGGCGCCGAGCGGCCCGTTGATCCCGGACGGCCCGAACGCGACGGTCAGCCGTCCGGACAGTCCGCGCGCGGCGAGCCGGACGTCCTCCAGCGCCCCGTCCGCCTCGGCGAGGATCACCCGGGCCCGGCGCAGCAGCGCCCGCCCGGCCCCGGTCGGGACGAGCCCGCGCCCCTCCCGCTCGAACAGCCGCGTGCCGAGCTCCCGCTCCAGTTCACGCAGCTGGCGGCTCAGCGTCGGCTGCGTGAGATGCATCCGCCGCGCCGCCGCGCTGATCGATCCCTCCTCGGCGATCGCGACGACGTAGCCGAGCAGCCGAATCTCCATCCATACCTCCCAGGCATGGGAAGCATAGAACATCATGCCTTGGGGGCAGTTCCTCGGCCCTGCCGGGACAAGATCGGTACATCGCCTCAAGCGGAGTGGAAAAGGAGCACGCGATGAACCGGAACGAGCGTTTCGAGCACGGCATGGAGATCCTGGAGCGGGTGGACGGCGAGGGCGGGCAGCGCGTCGTCGCGTCGCTCGGCGACGTGTCGCCCGAGCTCGGCCACCAGGTGGTGGCCTGGGCGTTCGGCGACATGTACGACCGGCCCCAGCTGGCGCCGCGCGACCGCCAGCTGGTCACCCTCGGCATCCTGGCCGCGCTCGGCGGCTGCGAGATCGAGCTGGACGTGCACATCAACGCGGCGCTGAACGTCGGGCTGACCGCCACGGAGATCTCCGAGGCGCTGCTGCACACGGCCGTCTACGCCGGGATGCCGCGCGCGATCAACGCGACCCTCGTCGCCAAGAAGGTGTTCGCCGAGCGGGGCCTCCCGCCTGTCCGCAACAGTGATGATCACCTAACCTCGGCGGAGTGACCGACCGAGGGGGACGCATGACCTGGTACGAGCCGACCGAGACCGAGCGCGCCCACCTGCGCCGCTGCGTGGACCTGGCCGCCGAGGCCCTCGCGGACGGCGACGAGCCGTTCGGCTCGGTGCTGGTCGCGGCGTCCGGCGAGGTGCTGTTCGAGGACCGCAACCGCGTCAAGGACGGCGACCGCACCCGGCATCCCGAGTTCGAGATCGCGCGCTGGGCCGCCGCGAACGTCCCGGAGTCCGAGCGCGCCGCCGCGACCGTGTACACCTCCGGCGAGCACTGCGCGATGTGCTCGGCCGCGCACGGCTGGGTCGGCCTCGGACGCATCGTCTACGCGTCCTCGACCGTGCAGCTCGGCGCCTGGCTGGACGAGCTGGGCGCGGCGACGCCCGCGGCCGTCCGTCCGCTCGCCATCAACGAGGTCGCGCCGGACCTCCCGGTGGACGGCCCGGTGGAGGAGTTCGCGGACGAGATCCGGGAGCTGCACCGCGTCCTGCAGAGCCGAGGCTGAAGCCGCAGGTCAGGCCGGTGGAAGATCACTGAGCGTGGGTATGTGTCCCTCCGGGGGACGGCGGAACGGCCGTCCGGAACGAGGGGGGAGCAGGCGATGAGTGATCTCGTGGCGATCGCCTACGACGACGTGGAGACCGCCGAGCGGGTCCGGGACAAGGTGCGGGAGCTCCAGACCCAGCACGTCATCGAGGTCTCGGACGCCGTGGTGGTGGAGCGCCGCCAGGACGGGAAGATCAAGCTGCACCAGTCGGTGAGCACCGTCGGCGCGGGCGCGGCGGGCGGTGCGCTGTGGGGAGGGCTGATCGGGCTGATCTTCCTCCAGCCGCTGATCGGCGCGGCCATCGGCGGCGCGACCGGCGCGGCCATGGGGGCCGCCACCGACATCGGCATCAACGACCGGTTCATGCGCCAACTCGGCGAGGGCCTGCGTCCGGGCGCGGCGGCGGTCTTCCTACTCATCACCAAGAGCACGCCGGACAAGGTGCTGCCCGAACTCGCGCATTTCGGCGGCCAGGTCATCCAGACCTCGCTGTCGGAGGAGCAGGAGGAGCAGCTCCGCGAAGCCCTCAAGGGACAGCCCGCGGCGCCGGAGCACCACGACTCCGGCAGCGCCATGCCCGCCGACTGACCGCCGGCCGAGTCGGCGGATGCCGGGTGACGGGCCCGGTTTGTCCTGGCCGCCCCGGTTCGGTGATCATGGACGGATGAGCGTCACGCGACTTGTCACCCTGGCCGACGCGGCCGAACTCGCCGACCTGTACAGCGCGAACCGGGAGTTCCTCGCGCCCTGGGAGCCCGTCCGCCAGGAGGACTTCTTCACCGAGGCCGGGCAGCGCGCGGGGCTGACCGTCATGCTCGACGACCACGCGCACGGGAGGGCGGTGCCGCGCGTGATCGTGGACGACGACGGTGCCATCGCCGGACGTGTCAGCCTCGTCGACATCGTCCGGGGGGCGTTCCAGTCCGGGAACCTCGGCTACTGGGTGAGCGGCACCGCGAACGGGCGCGGGCTGGCCACGCGCGCGGTCGGGGAGATCGTGGAGATCGCCTTCGACGGCCTCGGCCTGCACCGCGTGCAGGCCGCGACGCTCGTGCACAACGAGCGCTCGCAGCGGGTGCTGGGGCGCAACGGCTTCGTCCGGTACGGGATCGCGCCGGACTACTGCAAGATCGCGGGACGCTGGCAGGACCACGCGCTCTACCAGGCCATCCGCGCGGAGGGCTGAGGCAGGAGTGCCCGCCCCGCGAGGGGCGGGAGCGTCCGGCCGCCCCGTGTGGGGCGGCCGGACGGGGGCCTAGCGGCCCCGGTTGAACTGCCGGGTGGGCGTGCGGCCGGCGTTCTTGCGCCCGTGGTCCTTCACTGCGGCCGCCCGCGGGTTCTTGAAGTCGTTCTTGGACTTCTTCTTCGCGAGGGCCTTGGCGAAGGGCGTGGTGTCGTCGTTTTGGGATCGCATAAAGAATCCACCTTCCAGGCATGCTCGAATTCGGCCTGTGAAAGGCCGCGAAAAATGGTCGGCGGTCCGTGCGGGCAGGCGTCGGGCATGACTGGACGCACGCATGGGGCGTGGACAGGCATGCAGAACGAAGCCGAGGGACGGCCGAGGGAAGAGAGATGGGGAGCGGCCGCGGACGTGCGCGTCGTTCAGGACGGGCACGTGGCGGGCGGCTCAACCCGGAAGATGAATCACAGCTCCATGGCCGCAATATTAGTGGGATGCCCGGGGATGTTGTCAACCGATAATTCGCGGATTCTCGCGGAATAATGCGCGGCGCCCTGTTCGGCACGCCGTTTGGCGCGATGTGTGGGGTACGTGTCGTTGACGCCATCGCGGGCGGGCAGCACGCTTGGAGGTGTGAAGCGTGTCGTGTTCGTCGTCTACGACGGGTTCCAGTCGCTCGACCTGTCCGGTCCGTTCGAGGTGTTCTCGTTCACCGGGCGGTACGAGTGCCTGGTCGTCGCGCCCGAGGCCGGGGAGGTCCGCGCGCACAGCGGGCTGCCGGTCGTCGCGCGGCACGGCGTCGCCGGCCTCGACCCGTCCGGGGGCGTCGACACGCTCGTGGTCGTGGGCGGGGCCGGGGTGGACGCGGCCGCCGGGGACGAGGCGCTGGTCGGCTGGATCAGGGACGCGGCGCGAGGCGCCCGGCGGGTGGCGTCGGTGTGCAGCGGCGTGCTGCTGCTCGGCGCGGCCGGTCTCCTCGGCGGCAGGCGCGTCACGACGCACTGGGAGCGCGAGGAGCAGGTCCGCCGGGCGCATCCGGAGGCCGTGGTCGACTGCGACCCGATCTACGTCCGGGACGGCCGGGTCTGGACCTCGGCGGGCGTGACCGCCGGGATGGACCTCGCGCTCGCCCTGGTCGAGGACGACCTCGGCCGGGACGTCGCGCACCTGGTCGCCCGCGAGCTGGTGATGTTCCTGCGCCGGCCGGGAAGCCAGTCGCAGTTCAGCGTCCCGCTGTGGACGGCCCGTCCCTCGAGCGACCCGATCCGGATGGCCGTGGACGCGGTCAACGCCCGCCCCGGCGACCGGCACGGCATCGCCGACCTGGCCGAATGCGCCGGGCTCAGCACCCGGCAGCTGCAGCGCCGGTTCACCGCGGAGATGGGCGTCCCGCCCGGCGGATACGTCGAGCGGGTCCGGATCGAGGCGGCGCGGCGGGCGCTCGCCGAGACCGCCGAACCGGTCGAGGCGCTGGCCCGGCGGCTCGGCTTCGGCACCGGCGAGACGCTGCGCCGGGCCTTCCACCGGACGGTCGGCGTCGCGCCGTCCGACTATCGCGAACGGTTCAGATCGACGGGAAGGGACGTCTGATGACGACTCAGGGACTGACCTATGGACTGCTGTTGTTCGACGGCGCGGAGGAGCTCGACTTCGCCGGCCCGTGGGAGGTCTTCACGGCCTCCTCGATGGTCCGGGAGGGCGCGGACACCGCGGTGCTGATCTCCGCGACGGACGGGCCCGTCCGGTGCAACAAGGGCATGCGGGTGCTGCCGCACGCCACCTTCGACGACCACCCCGACCTGGACGTCCTGCTCGTCCCGGGCGGGAACGGGCGCGTCCGGGCCGGTCAGGACCCGGTGACCACCGGGTGGCTCGCGGCGGCCGCGGCCAAGGCCCGGTGGGTGACCAGCGTGTGCACCGGCTCGCTGCTCCTGCACGACGCCGGGCTGCTGGACGGCAGGAAGGCCGCGACGCACTGGGCCGCCGAGGACGAGCTGGACGCGCGCGAGGGCGTCACGCTCGTCCGGGGCGAGCGGTTCGTCGTGGACGGCAACGTCGTGACCAGCCAGGGCGTCTCGGCGGGCATCGACATGGCGCTGTGGCTGATCGGCCAGCTGCACGGCGTCGACCACGCGCGCGGCGTTCAGAAGTACATCCAGTACTTCCCCGAGCCGCCCTACGCCGACTGAGTCAGAGCGGCTGCTCGGCTTCGGCTTCGGCCTCGGCGCGCATCTCCTCCATCTCGCGCAGCACCTTCTTGCGGGCGCGGGTGGAGAGGCGGTCGATGTAGAGCTTGCCGTTCAGGTGGTCGGTCTCGTGCTGGAGGCAGCGGGCGAGCAGCCCCGTCCCCTCGACGGTGATCGGGTTGCCCTCGAGGTCGAAGCCGTGGCACGTGGCGCGGTCCGGGCGGGCGAGCGGCGCGTGCGGGCCGGGCACCGACAGGCAGCCCTCGTCGCCGTCGTCGAGGTGCCGGTCCGGGCCCTCGGGCAGGACGACCGTGGGGTTGCAGACGACGCCCTTCTGGTGGACGTCGTCCGCGTCCGGGCAGTCGTAGACGAAGATGCGCAGGTCGACGTCGATCTGGTTCGCGGCGAGCCCGACGCCGTCGGCCTCGTACATGCTGGCGAACATGTCGTCCGCCAGGGCCGCGAGGTCGGCGTCGTAGCTCTCCACCGGACGCAGGGGGCGGTGGAGGATCGGCTCCCCCACCACGGTGATCGGTCGTGCCTGTCCGCTCGTCATGGCCTGCATGGTAGCCAGCCGAGGGTCCAACCTGCGCAAAGGGCGGTTCGGGACGATAATCACGGTCATGCGGTTCGGGGTTCTCGGGTCGACGGCGGCGTGGCGGACGGACGGGACACAGGTCCCGCTCGGTGGCCCGGCTCGCCGTGCCCTGCTGGCGTTGTTGCTGGTCAGGCCGGGTGAGGCGGCGTCCGCGGAGGGCCTGGCAGACGAGCTCTACCCGGGGGACGGGCAGGGCGGCCGGGGTGGTCCGGCGCACGCGCTCCAGTCGCAGGTGTCGCGGCTGCGGGGCGTCCTGCGTCCGGACGCCGACATCGAGAGCACCCCGGCCGGATACCGCCTGACCAGCGCCGACACGGACGCGGCCCGGTTCGAGGCGCTCGCGGACGACGGCCGCGCGGCGCTCGCCGCCGGGGACGCGTCCCGGGCCGCCGACCTGCTCGCCGAGGCGCTCGGCCTGTGGCGCGGCCCGGCCTTCGCGGACGCGGCGGAGACGACGTCCGGCGGCGCCGCGGCCACCCGCCTGGACGAGCTGCGCTTCGCCGCGCTCGTCGCCCGCGCCGAGGCGGATCTGGCGCTCGGCCGCCACGACGCCGCCGTCGTCGAGCTGCGCGATCTGATCGCGCGGCATCCGCTGCGCGAGGACCTGCGCGCCCTGCTGATGCGGGCGCTCGCGGCGGGCGGACGGCAGGCCGAGGCGCTCACCTTCTTCGAGGAGACCCGTGTCCTGCTGGCGGACGAGCTGGGCGCCGACCCGTCGCCCGAGCTGACCGCGCTCCACCAGGCCCTCCTCCAGGGCGCGCCCGCCGCGCCGCCCCCGGCCGCCAGGCACCCGAGGACGGCCCGCCCCGGCACTCCCATCAGCGGTTTCGTCGGACGGGACGACGACGTCGCCGGTGTGCTGGACGGCCTGGCGTCCGGACGGCTCGTCACCCTCTTCGGCCCGGGCGGCGTCGGCAAGACGCGGCTGTCCGGGGAGGTCGCGCGGCGCTGGGACGGCGAGGTCGCGTTCGCGCCGCTCGCGCCCGTCGCCGATCCCGCGCAGGCCGTGATCCAGGCCCTCGGCCTGCGCGAACACGGCCTGCTGGGCGGCCCCGGGGCCGATCCCGACCCCGAGGAGCGGCTGGTCGCCGCGCTCGCCGAACGCGATCTGCTGCTCGTCCTGGACAACTGCGAGCATGTCGTCGCGGACGCGGCGAACCTGGCCTGGCGTCTCCTCTCCGAGTGCCCTGACCTGCGGATCCTCGCGACGAGCCGGGAGCCGCTGGACGTGGCGGGCGAGCGCCTGTGGCAGGTCCGGCCGCTCCCGCAGGACGACGCGGTGCGGCTGTTCGAGGAGCGGGCCAGGGCCGCGCGCCGCGACGTCGTCCTGCCCGGGGCGCTCGTCCGGAAGGTCTGCGCCGCGCTGGACGATCTGCCGCTCGCGATCGAGCTGGCGGCGGCCCGGCTGCGCACGCACGAGCTGTCGGACGTGGCGGAGCGCCTGGACGACCGGTTCGCGCTGCTCGCGCGGGGCAGCCGCACCGCCGACGCCCGGCACCGGACGCTCCGCGCCGTCGTCGACTGGAGCTGGGAGCTGCTGACCGAGGACGAACGCGCGGCGGCCCGCCGGTTCACCGTGTTCGCCGGGGGAGCGACCGCCGCGACCGCGCTCGCCGTCGCGCGCGCGGACGAGGAGACCCTGACGGCCCTCGCCGACCGCTCCCTGCTCGACTTCTCCCAGGGCCGCTACCGGATGCTGGAGACGATCCGCGCCTACGGGACGGAGAAGCTGGACGAAGCGGGCGAGGCGGACGAGATCCACGCCGCGCACGCCGCCCACCTCCTCGCCCTCACCGCGGGCGCCGACCTCCTCGGGTCCGGGCAGCTCGCGGCCCTCGACCGGCTCGCCGCCGAGCACGACGACCTGTTCGCCGCGCTCCGCCGGGCCATCGGCGCCGGACGGGCCGGGACCGCGTCCCGCCTGCTCACGGCCATGTCGATCTACCTCTGGATCCGGGGCCTGGCGGGCTCGGCCGCGCCGCTCGCCGCCGCGATCCTGGACCTCCCGGACGCCGACCGCCCCGGCTCCGGGCCGCCGCCCGAGGAGTACGCCGTCTGCGTCACGATCGCCGGGACGCACGCGACCGAGCGGCAGCGCGAGCGCGCCGCGTCCGCGCTGGCCGAGGCGGAACGTCCGCTGAGGAACTCCATGGCCGCGCTGCAGTGGCTCATGAACTCGGTCGGCGGCGGTGACGTGAGCGTCCAGTTCAGGACGCTGATGGCCGAGCGTGAGAGCCCGGACCGCTGGGCGCGGTCGGCGGCGCACCTGATGTCCGGCTACCCGCAGCTCGCGCAGGGCGACCTCGCGCAGGCCGAGCAGGAGTACCAGACGGCCGCCGACGGCTTCCGTGAGCTGGGCGAACGCTGGGGGACGGCCCTCGCTCTGGACGCCCTGGCCGGGCTCGCCGCGATGGCCGGGGACACCGCCCGCGCGGTCGCCCTCACCGACGAGGCGCTGGCGCTCGCCGGGGAACTCGGCGCGGCCGACGACACGGCCGACCTGCTCTGCAACCGCGGCGACCTCCGCGCGGCGGACGACCCGGAGGCCGCCCGGGCCGACTACGCCGAGGCCGCCGCCGTGGCCCGGCGCGCGGGAAACGCCACCTGCCTCGCCGCCGCCTTGCGCGGGCTAGCCGACATGGCCTTGGCCAAGGGCGACAAGGACGAAGCCCAACACCTCTACGAAGAGGCCCTGGAGCACTTCGACCCGACCTGGGTGAAGAGCGTGGGCAACCGCGTCCGCACCCTCATCGGCCTAGGACGCATCGCCGAACCCGCCCCGAAGGCCGCCGACCTCTACCTCCAGGCCGTTGAAGTGGCCGCCACCATCGGCGCGCTATCGGAAGCCGCTCGTGCCGTCGTCGCCCTCGCGCGCGTGCGCGAAGGGGAGGAGGCTGCTCGCCTGCTCGGCGCTGCGACCGTCCTACGCGGAATGGACGCGGTGAACGATCCCGACGTCACCGAGATCGAACAGGCGATGCGGGCGCGGCTCGGGGACGACGCCTACACGGCCGCCTACCGGGAGGGCCTCCGGCTCAGCCACGACGAGGTTCTGCTTCTGGCGGGGCTGTCCGAGGAGACCGTCCAGAGCACGCCACTTCACGTCCTTCCGGAGTTCTAGACGGCGGCGGTGAGCCGGCGGTGAGGTCGCGGTGAGCGGCCTCCCGCAGAGTCATGGCCATGACGAAGAACATCCTGATCTCGGGCGCCTCGGTCGCCGGTCCCGCCCTCGCCTACTGGCTCCACCGCCACGGCCACTCGGTCACGATCGTCGAGAAGGCCACCGACCTCCGTGACGGCGGCTACGCCGTCGACTTCCGGGGCAAGGCGCACCTGCGCATCCTCGAGGAGATGGGCGTGCTGGAGGACATCCGCCGCGAGCAGACCCACACCGGCGCGATGGTCTACGTGAACACGAACGGCAAGAAACTGGCGTCCATGCCCGCCGACCTGTTCGCGGGCGACGTGGAGATCCTGCGCGGCGACCTCGCCCGCATCCTGTTCGAGAAGACCGCGCCGTACACCCGGTACGTCTTCGGCGACTCGATCGCCCGCCTGGACGAGGACCCCCACGGCGTGACCGTCACCTTCGACAGCGGCCAGGCCGGACGCTACGACCTGGTCATCGGCGCGGACGGCCTGCACTCCAACGTCCGGCGGCTCGCGTTCGGGCCGGAACAGGACCACGTGTCCCACCTCGGCCTCTATTGCGCGATCTTCACCGTCCCGAACTACCTCGGCATCGACCACGCGGGCCTCGCCCACACCACGCCCGGCAAGGTCCTCACGATGTACAGCGCGCGGGAGAACACCGAGGCCAAGGCCGTGTTCTACTTCTCCGCGCCCCTCACCGACATCGACCGCCGGGACGTCGGGGCGCAGCAGCGGCTGCTCGCCGAGACGTTCGCGGGCAGCGGCTGGGAGGCCGACCGGCTGCTCGGCATGATGGCGGACGCCCCCGACTTCTACTTCGACTCGGTCAGCCAGGTCCGCATGGACGGCTGGACGCGCGGCCGCGTCGCCCTCCTCGGGGACGCCGCGTACTGCCCGTCCTCCCTCTCCGGGATGGGCACCGGCCTCGCCATGGTCGCCGCGTACGTCCTCGCGGGCGAGCTGGCCGAGGCCGGTGGCGACCACCACGTCGCGTTCGCCCGCTACGAGGAGGCGATGCGCGAGTACGTCGCGGGATGCCAGAAGCAGGGGCAGGGCGTCGCGAAGATGATGGTCCCGGAGAACCGCGTGATCGCGTGGCTGCTCCGGCAGAACTACAAGCTCATGCCGTACATGCCGGGCAAGAAGATGATCGCGAACAGCGTCCGGAAGACGGCCGAGAACATCGCGCTGCGGACCTACCGGGTGCGGCGGTCGAGCCAGACCGGGACGATCGTGAGCGCGAGCAGCCCGGCCGTGATGGCGAACCCGCCCGCGTAGGACGCGACGGACACCACGATGCCGAACCCGACCGCGCCGACGCCCATCCCGCCGTCGTACGCGATGTTCCAGAGCGCGCTGACCCGGCCGAACTCCGGCCGGGTCACGCGGCCGAGCATCAGCGCGAGCGTGGCCGTCTGCGCGATGCCGAACCCGGCCCCGAACAGGCCAGGCCCGAGGATCACCGCGACCGGGTTGCCCGTCCACACCAGCGTCGCCGCCCCGGCCGTGGTCAGCAGGACCATCGGGACGAGCAGCGGCCGCGCCCCGTACCGGTCGGCGAACCGCCCCGACAGCCAGCGCGTGACCGCCGTCGCGAGGGACTGGGCGAACAGCGACCCGGCCACCAGCCCGGCCGTCGCGCCGTGCACCGCGAGCGGCAGGAACGTCTGGAGCACGCCGGTGGTGAACGTGATCGCCGCGAAGATGATCGCGGGCCGTGCCAGCTCGGGCCGCAGGGCGGCGGCGAGCAGCCCGCCGTGCTCGGCCGGCTCGTCCTCGCCCGCCTCGCCCTCGCTCGCGCCGCGCACGCCCGGGAGCCCGCCCGCGACGGCCAGCGGGACGACCGCGACCACCGCCGCCGCCACGAACAGCACCCGGAACCCCGTGTGCTCGCTGAGCCAGATCCCCAGCGGCAGGCAGGACAGCGCGGGGACCCCGACCGCGATCCCGTAGACGCCGAGCGCCTCGCTCCGCCGTTCGGGCGCGACGGTCTCGGCGATGAGCGCCGTGCCCGCGACGACCATGATCCCGAGCCCCGCGCCGCGCAGCGCGCACGCCAGCAGGACGACGGGCAGCGCGCTCGACGTGAGCGGCAGCAGCGCCGGAACCCCCATCAGGAGGAGGCCGGCGGTGAGCGTCAGGCGGTAGCCGTAGCGGCTCGCCAGCCGCGGCGTCACCGGCTCCAGCAGGATGGTCGCGAGCATCATCGTGCCGGTGGTCAGCCCGGCCCCGAACCCGCCGCCGCCGTGCCGCGCCGCGAACAGCGGAAGCGTCGACATCAGCAGGTAGCAGCTGGCCATCCCGCCGAACGAGAGCACGCACATCGTCACGTAGGCGCGGGTGAAGATCGGGGGCCGGACGGTCTCGGGTGTCCGGGTCGGGACATCCTGGACGCTCACAGGCACGCTCCTCGCGAGGCAGGGTCGATGGGATTTCCATCGTCCGCCGAGGGGACGGTCCGGAAATCAGGCAATAACCCTATTTTCCCGGCTCCCCGTCGTGGGACGGCCCCCGCGAGCGCTAAGCCGGTCGCGTTCCGGCAGGTGAGGCTCCGGCCGGGCCGCGGAGCGCGGCGGGGTCGACGACGTCCAGGACGGGGAGGAGGCGGCGCTCCTCGTCGGCGAAGTGGGCGTCGATCTCGTCCGCCAGCCGTGAGATCTCCTCGAGCCGCCGGCCGGGGTCGAGGTCGGTCCGGGTGCAGAGGGACTCCAGCTCGGCGCGCTTCTCGGCGAGGACGACGTGCTGGCGGCGCAGTTCGTCCAGCATCGGGGCGAGGGCCGGATACAGCCGCTCGATGCGCGGGAAGACGCCCTCCTCCTTGCCGTGGTGCGACTCCAGGTCACCGCACACGGTCAGGCAGTGCGAGCGCAGCTGCTCCAGCAGTGTCGGCGTCGGCTCGGCGCCGAAGGCGGCGGCCTCGAAGAGGTCGCGGAGCGCGGTCCGGAGGTCCTCGTGGACGCGGGCGAGCTGGGCGCCGATCGCGTTCTCGCGCGCCGCGTCCACCTTGTACAGGACGACGACCGGGAACGTCCGGGTCGTCCGTTCCCGGTACGCGGCGAACGCCTCGGACGACTCGGCCATCCGCGCGAACAGCCGGTCCCGCTCCTCGCCGTGCGCCGGGATCGCGGTCGCCGTGTACGTGGACGTCCCGATCTCGACGGTGACGCGCGGGTCCTCGACCAGGTTCCGGAACCAGAGCGGGTCGTGGTCGCTGCCCGCGTTGGTGGCGAAGACGACGGGACGTCCGTGACCGTCCTCCTGGTAGGCGAGGGGCGCGGTCCGCGGCTCGCCGGAGCGGGCGCCGGTGGTGGTGAGCAGCAGCAGCGGCGTCCCGGCGAAGTACCCGCCGACCTTCCCGCCGTTGGCCCGGAACTCCTCGACGATCGGACGGTTGCGCTCGGTGTGGGTCATGTCCCTGGCCTCCGCTTTATGCTGAACCCGGCGAATCATGTTTGCTTTGCAAGCAAATCTACTTTGGATGCAAAGGTATCTGTATGTCAACGGGCCGGGAGTCCAAGGGGGCGGACGTCCATGCCGAAGGTTCGGACGTCCACGCCGGGGGTGCGGATGTCGAGACCGGCATCCGCGCGATGCTGCTGCTCATGCCGCGTCTGATCGGCCGGACGAAGAAGCTGCCGCCGCCGGAGTCGCTGTCCGGGTTCGCGCTGGCGCCGCGCCACCTCTCCCTGCTCGGCTACCTGGTCTTCGACGGCCCGATGCCGGTGAACGCGCTGGCCGAGCGCCTGGAGGTGGCCCCGACCACGGTCAGCCTCATGGTCGGCGACCTCAGCCGCCAGGGCATCCTGGAGCGCCGCGCGGACGACGCCGACCGACGCCGCACGATCGTCGCGATCGCCCCCGACCACGTCGACGCCATCCACCGCTGGCTGGCCCGAGGCGCGGACGCCTGGCGCACCGCGCTCGAACCCCTCACCCCGTCCGAGCGCCAGGTCTTCATCGAGACCATCCGCCGCTACGAGGACGCCACCAGGGACCTCTGAACAGGCGTGAGGCCCGGACGGTCCGTCCGGGCCTCTCTTCAAGGTCGGGGCCTACCGGCCGGGGACCGGGGCCTCCAGGTTCTTGGTGAACCAGGCGAGGATGTCCGGCAGCAGCTTCTGGAGGTCGGCGGTGTAGTGCCCGCCGTTCTTCTGGATCTCCACCTGGGCGGTCGTGGGGGACTGGACGAGCCGCTTGAACGCCATGATCCGCTCCTTGTCGGAACGGAACAGCTTGCGGTCGCCCGCGAGGAGGAACAGCCGCACGTCCGGCCGCTTCCTGATCATCTCGGCGGGGGCGTTCGCGCGCATCTGCTGCGGCGTCCAGCGCGGGCCCGCCTGCGGCTCGGGCACGAAGTACCCGGCCCACGACATCGCCGCGCGGTAGCGGTCGGGGTGCTGGAGGGCCAGCTTCACCGCGCAGAACGCGCCGGACGACGCGCCGCCGAGACCCCAGCCGTCGCGTCCGGGGAGCGTGCGGAAGTTGGCCTTCACCATCCTGTAGACGTCGTCGCCCAGGAACGTGCCCATCTTCGGCATGCCCGGGATGTCACTGCACTCGGTGTCCTGGCGCGTCGACATCTGGAGCACCGGCATGACCATGATGAACGGGTGGGCCTTGTGCCGCTTCTCCATCTGGACGGCCGTCTTCTGCATGGGCTCGACCTCTTCGTGAGCCCAGAAGTTGTAGTTCACCCCGGTGTTGCCGGTGTAGAGCATCAGAACCGGGAAGCCGCTCCTGGCGTAGCGCGGGTTCTTGTACTCCGGCGGTAGCCACACCCACACCTTGCCCGTGACGCCGGACTTCGCGCCCTTGAGCGTGGTGACCATGATCGGGCCGCCGGACGTCTTGTGCGAGAAGGTGAAGTGCGCCTTCGGGCCGGTCGGCATCTCGACGGGCGGCTCGGTGCGTCCGGCGGGCGCCGCGGGCGCGGGCGTCGTGGACGACGCCGGCGGCGGTGCGGCCTTGGCGCCGCTCGAACCGCACGCGGCGACCGTCGACGCGATGAGTGCGATGGCGGCGAGCGCGGCCCCGATTCCGCGCGTCCTCGGTCGTGGTTCCAATTCTGGCCTCCCCGTAGGCCGTCCTCTGTATGTCCGAAACAGATCACAGAAGCACACGAACGGGCAGGAGCATAGGACTGGCGGGGTGAAAGGCGAAAGTTCCGCCAATGGTCACCTACTCGTACATGCCGGGTGAGAGAGCCGAACCGACCCCGGTCACCGCGAACCCATGCCTATCGGTATTTGCGCAACCACGCAACTTTGTGCCCCGGGGGGAGGGAGTGCGCCTCAAGGGGTGAGGAGGCGGGTGATGAGGACGTCCATGGCCGCGCCGATCTCCGCGCGGGCCGCGGCCTGGTCGGACGCGACGGCGATCGCCGCCCCGGACTGGTTGGCTGCACCGAACAGCAGGTGGGCGAGGGCGTCGGCGCGTCCGGGCGGGACGAGCCCGAGCCGCTCGGCCTCGCGCAGTCCCGTGCGCATCGGCCTGCGGGCGCAGAACGGGTCGTCGTAGGTGACCGACCTCTCCCAGCCGAGGACGAGCGGGCCCTCGCGCAGCAGGACGCGCTGGACGTGCGGCTCCAGGCAGGCGTCCAGGTAGGCGGCCATGCCCGCGCGCAGCCGGTCCGCGGGGGTGGCCTCCGCGGCCTGCGCGGCGGCGGCGCAGCGGCCCGCGACCTCCCGCTGGACCTGCTGGTAGGCGGCCTCGAACAGGGCCTCCTTGTCGGCGAAGTGGTGGTAGAGCGCGCCCCTCGTGACGCCCGCCGCCTTCACCACGGCCGTCGTGGACGTCCCGGCGAAACCGTGCTCGGTGAACAGGGCGACGGCCGTGTCCACGAGCCGCTGCCGCGTCGCGTCGCCCTGTTCGACCTTCTTGCTCATGAGCACATGCTAGGGACCTATTTACCGTGGACGTTCACCTGAGCGGGGAGGCCCAGGGCGGACGAGTCGAGCCGTCCGGTCGCGACGAGGACGAACCGGTGCGGGTCGCCGGTCACGACCGTCCCGCCGCCGCCGACCTCGGCCTCGGGGAAGCCGTCCAGGCGGAGCGTGACCGCGACGCGGTCCTCCAGCTCGTCGCGCAGCCAGGACAGCGCCGCGCCGAGGCCGGGCCCGGACTCGGCGGGGCGGCCGAGCGCGTCGCGGACGTCGTCGGTGTGGACGTAGGCGTCGTACCAGAGCATCGTGACGCCGTTGCCGATCGTCCGGTCGAGGGGGCCGGGCGCGGCCCACAGCTCGTCGGTCAGCCGGGTGAACCGGGACTTGAGGGCATCGACCGCCTCGCGCAGCGTCGCCGCGTACGCGGCGGGGGAGTCCTCCCGCAGCGCGACCGTCTGGTCGTCGGGGGAGCGGGTGCCCGCCGCCCCGGCGTTGACGTCCACGATGTTGCCCAGCACGTGCGCGGCGACGTCCCGGACGAGCCACCCGGTGCAGCGCGTCGGGGTGTTCCATTCGTCCTCGGTCAGGCCCTCGGCCAGGTCGGCGAAGGCGCGGAACTCGGCCAGCAGGCCGGTGACCGTCGTGTCGCGGTCGATTCGTCGGGTCATGCCGCGACCATACATACATGCAGTATGTATGTATAGGGCCGCAGGCGGGGGTGGGGACAACCCGAAGGCCGGTTCGGTGGAAGGCCCCGTTCCTGCCGAGGGGGCCGGAGAGATGGGATCGGAGCATGACGTACCCAGCCCCCCACGCCGCCGCTCCGCACGGGATGCCGCCCTTCCCGCAGGGCGCTCAACCCCTGGTCCCGCCCGCCGTCGAACTCCAGTCCGTCGTGCGCCGGTACGGTGCCGGCGACACAGCCGTCACCGCCCTGGACGGGGTGAGCATCGCCTTCCCGCCCGGCACCTGGACGGCCGTCATGGGCCCGTCCGGCTCCGGCAAGTCCACGCTGTTGCACTGCGCGGCCGGGCTCGACCGCGCCGACGAGGGACGCGTCGTCGTCGCCGGGCGCGACATCACGCGCGCGCCCGAGCACATCCTCACCGAGCTGCGCCGGCGCTCGCTCGGGTTCGTCTTCCAGAACTTCAACCTCGTCGGCGCGCTGACCGCCGAGCAGAACGTCGCGCTGCCGATGCGCCTCGCCGGGGTGCGCGTGGACCGCCGCCAGGTCCGGGCCGCGCTCGCCGACGTCGGCCTCGGCGACCGGGGGAGGCACCGTCCGCGCGAGCTGTCCGGCGGTCAGCAGCAGCGCGTCGCCATCGCGCGCGCGATCGTGACCCGCCCGGCCGTCCTGTTCGCGGACGAGCCGACCGGCGCGCTCGACTCCCGCTCCGCGCGCACCGTCCTGGGCCTGATGCGCCGCGTCGTGGACGCGCCCGTCCCGCAGGACGGCGGGCCGTCCCAGTGCGTCGTCATGGTCACGCACGACCCGGTCGCCGCCGCGGCGGCCGACGCCGTGGTGTTCCTGCGCGACGGACGCCTGGTGGACCGGCTCATCGGGGCGTCCGCCCGCGACGTCGCCGACCGTCTCGCGACCCTGGAGGACTGACCCGTGTGGCGGATGTCGTGGAGCACCTTCCGCGAGCGCTGGACGCTGTTCGCGGGGGCGCTGCTGACTGTGGTGTTCGGGGTCGGGCTCGTCCAGGCGTCGGTCATGGTGTCGCTCGGGGCGGAGAACCCGAGGATCCCGGCGGGGACGTCGCCGCGGGAGGCCGAGAGCCTGCGGGAGGCGTACGACGGCGCCGGGTCGCTGCTCGGCATGACGGCCATGCTGGCCTGCTTCCTCGCGGTGTTCATCGTCGGCTCGACCTTCGCGTTCACCGTCGCGCAGCGCCGCGCCGACCTCGCGCTGCTGCGCACGCTCGGCGGCAGCCGCCCGCAGGTGATGACGCTGCTGTTCGGCGAGGCGGTGCTGCTCGGGCTGCTCGGCTCGGCGGGCGGGATCCTGTTCGGGATCCCGCTGATGTGGGCGCAGGCGTACCTGCTGACCTCGACCGGGATCCTGCCCGGCTCGTTCGCGCCGGAGTGGGACAGCGCCGTGCTGATCGGGTCGGTCAGCGCGGGCGTCGGGATGGCGCTGACCGGGTCGATCGCCGCGACCGTCCGGGCGGCGCGGGTCCGCCCGCTGGAGGCGCTGCGCGAGATCGGCGGAGCCGCGCGGGTCATGACGCTCGGCCGCTGGATCTGGGGCGTGAGCATGCTCGCCCTGGCCGCCGTCATGGTGTCGGGCGAGGGCCAGGTGGACTTCCTCGGCGCGATGCTGATCGCGATGGGCGTGTCCTTCGCCGGGGCGATCGGGCTGAGCTCGCTGAGCCCCCTGGTCGTCCCGCTGGCCGGGCACCTGCTGCGGCCGTTCACCCGGTTCGGGCCGCTCGCCGAGCTCGCCCAGGCCAACCTGCGGGACGGCAAGCGCCGCGCCGCCGCGACCGCCGCCCCGATGATCGTGCTGACCGCGCTGGTCGTCGGGCTCATGGCGATGCTGGGCACGCAGGCCAAGGCGGGCGGCATGGACGTCAAGCGCAAGATCGTCGGCGAGTACGTGGTGACGTCCAACGGCGCGGACGCCGAGAAGATCGCTTCCGTGCCGGGCGTGCAGACGGCGTCCACGGCCGTCACCGCCGACATCGTGCTCACGGTCACCCGGTTCGAGGACGGACGGCGGCTGCACACGAAGGTCCGGTCCGGGATCCTGGCGATCGACCCGGCCGCCTACCAGGCCACGCACACCCTGAAGCCGGTCTCCGGATCGTTCGACCGGCTGCAAGGCAAGGCCGTGATCGCGGGGCCGGGATCGGCTGAGGAGGGCATCCGGACCGGCACGACCGCCATCGCCGAGGTCGGCGGCCGGAAGGAGAAGCTCAAGGTCGTCGCGCGGATGCCCGCCACCCTGGAGAACAACGCGGACGCGTTCTTCGTCCCGAACTGGCTGCTCACGCAGGACATGATCGCCAAGTCCGAGGCCGAGACGACCGTCAAGGTCGCGCCCGGGACGAACCCGGCGGACGTCGCGAACCGGCTGCGGGACCTGCGGATCGGCAAGGTCCAGACCGTCTCCGCCTGGGCGGACGCGCGGGTCGGACGGCAGATGGAGCAGAACGACAGCGTGATGATGGTCCTGATGGGCCTGTCCGCGGTCTACGCGGTCGTCGCGATCATCAACGCCATGGTCATCGCCGGGACCGAGCGCCGCCGCGAGTTCGCCGTCGCGCGGCTGACCGGGCTGTCCCGCCGCCAGGTCGTCCAGGCCGCGCTGATGGAGGCGTCCGGGGTGACGCTGATCGGGGTCGGCCTCGGGCTGCTGGTCGCGTTCGCCGCGCTCGGCGGGTTCCTGTTCGGGCCGTCCGGGACGGAGATCCTCGCCATTCCGTGGACGCTGATCGTCCTGCTGGTGCTCGGGGCGTTCGGGATCTCGACCCTGACCAGCGTCCTCACCACCCGCTCCGCGACCCGCGCCGCCCCGGTCACCCTGGCCGCCGCCCGCGAGTGACCCGGTCAGGACGCCCTCCCGCCTAGCATGAACGAGTGGACATCCTCGAGATCGACGAGTGGCGGGCGCGCGCCGAAGCGCACCGCCACCGCGTCGACGCCTGGCTCGAGCCGCACCTGGAGCGCCGCCGCCGCGGCGAGAAGCACCCGGTCGAGGACTTCCTGTTCACCTACTACAGCTACCGGCCGAACCGGCTCCAGCAGTGGCATCCGGGCGCGTTCGTCGAGCTCGTCGGCGCTCGTGATCATGGCCGCGACTACGTGAACACCGGGCGCGGCGCGACCGTGGACGTGGACGGCCTGGTCGAGCGGCGGCGGTCCTCGATCACGTGGACGGCCACGCTGCTGGGCCGGACGGCGTCCCGTCCGGCCCAGTTCGGCTGCTTCGGCCTGCACGAGTGGGCGATGGTCTACCGGACGCCCGAGGTGCGGCACGCGGCCTGGCCGATGCGGCTGCCCGCGGACGAGGTCGCCGGGATCGTCGAGGCGCGCGGCGTCCGGTGCAGCCACTTCGACGCGTTCCGGTTCTTCACCGAGGCGGCGCGTCCGCTGAACGTGCTCCAGCCGTCCCGCGAGAGCCAGCACGAGCTGGAGCAGCCCGGCTGCCTGCACGCCAACATGGACCTCTACAAGTGGGCGTACAAGCTGTCGCCCCTCGTGCCGTCCGAGCTGGTCGCCGACTGCTTCGACCTCGCCCGCGACATCCGCGCCGTGGACATGCGGGCCAGCCCGTACGACCTGGCCGAGCTGGGCTACCCGCCCGTCCGGATCGAGACGGCGGAGGGCCGCGCGGAGTACGCGGCCCTCCAGCGCGACTTCACCGCACGCGCGGAGCCCCTGCGCCGCCGCCTCCTGGAGGCGTGCGAGGGGCTCCTGGCGGTCCCTGTTTAGTCGCGGGCGGCGAGGGTTCTCGTCGGGTCGGCGCGGAGGACGGCGCGGGCGGGCAGCGCGGTCGCGGCGAGCGCCAGCAGGGTCACCGTGGCGATGATCCCGAGCGCGGCCGCCGGCGGGACGTGCGGGGTCGCGTCGCCGGTCATGCCCGCGCTGTAGGACGTCAGCGTCCAGAACGTGATCACCGTGCCGAGGACGGTCGCGATCACCGCGACGGCCAGGGTCTCCCAGCGCAGCATCCGCAGCACCTGGCGGCGGGTCGCGCCCGCCAGCCGCAGCAGCGCCAGCTCGCGGGAGCGGCCCGCGACGGCCATGGCGAGGGTGTTGACCATGGCGATCCCCGCGAAGGCGACGATCAGACCGAGCGCCAGGTAGTTCACGGCGGACGCGTTGTTCGCGCCCTTGTTCGCCTCGGCCCGGCTCGCGAGCGCGACCCCCGGAGGCAGGAGCTGGCGCAGCGCGTCCGCCCGGACGCCCGGCGCGGACACCAACACCGTCCCCATCGGGGAGTCCGAGTGCGCCGCGACCAGGTCGTACGGCAGCGTCAGGTCACCGAACCCGAGACCGCGCCCGTACACGGCGACGACCTTCTGCGTGACGCGCGTGCCGTCCGCGAGGGCGAACGCGACGCTGTCGCCGACCTTCATGCCGATCCCGTCGCGGACGGCCATCGTGCCGGGGCCGAGGCGGTCGAGCGAGCCGTCCCGGACGTCCAGGTTCATGGTCCGGGACAGGCCGTCCGGGGTGACGCCCTGCACGCTGTACGGGCCGTCCACAGCGCGCACCCGGCTGTGGACGACCTCGGTGACCGCCCGCACGCCCGGGACGCGGCGCAGCGCCTCCGCCGTCGGGGCGGGGACGGCCGGGCCGAGCCGGTAGTCGGCGACCGTGCCCGTCCGGGCCTGCGCCTCGGCCGCGCCGGTGAGGGTGGACTGCGCGAACAGCAGCGTCCCGGCCATCGCGATCATCAACGTCAGCGGCGTGATCACCGCGGCGAGCCGCCGCGCGGACGTGCTCAGGTTCGCGGCGGCGAGCTCGCCCGTCCCGCCGGACGCCCGCAGCGGCAGCGCCACGACCGCGATCGCGCCCCGCGCCAGCGGCGGCCCGAGCAGCGCGACGGCCATGGTGAACAGCAGCGCCGTGAGCGGCGTCAGCGGACCGGCCGCCGCGTCGGTGTGCACCGACCGCAGGACGAAGCTCAGCACGACCCCGCCCGCGACCGCCGCGACACCCGCGACCAGCCGGGCCACCGGGACGCGCGACGGCGTCAGCGCGGCCTCGCCGAGCGCCTCCACCGGACGCAGCCGGGTGATCCGCCGCGCCGAGACCCGCGCCGCCAGCCACGCCGCCAGGAGGGTCGCCGCGGCCGCGGCCAGCGGCGGGAACGGCCCGGTGACCAGCGGAAGGTTCGACGGGATCACGTCCCCGGCGACCATCCGGCCGTGCAGCCAGCCGCCCAGCGGCAGTCCGGCGAGGGCGCCCGGGACGGTCGCGAGCGCCCCGACGAGCAGCGCCTCACGGCCGAGCATCCGGCGCAGCTGCCGGGGCGTGGCGGCGATGGCGCGCAGCATCGCCAGCTCCCGCTCGCGCTGCTGGATCGCCAGGCCGAACGTCCCGACGACGGCGAGCAGCGCCACGATCAGCGACGTCCCGCCGAGCGCGCCGCCCATGCTGAGCAGCTTCGTCCGGGCCGCTCCGACGCCCGCGAACTCGACGCGTCCACGGTCCTTGCCGGTGGCCACGGTCGCGTTCGTGCCGTCCACAGCCTTCGCGATGGCCTTCGGGTCGCCGCCCCAGACGCCGATCGCGGTCACCTGCCCGGGATGCCCGGCGAGGCGGCGCGCCTCGTCCGGCGCGACGTACGGACGGTCGGCGACCCCGACGACCCGGTACGTGCGCGGCCCGACCGCCGTCAGGACGGTCACCCGCTCCGCCCTACTGTCCAGGACGATCTCGTCGGCCGCCCGCGGAGCCCGCCCGGAGCGCAGCCGCACCGGCGTCAGCGGCTCCCAGCTGTAGCCCTCGGTCGGTCCGACACCGGCCATGACCAGCGGGAACGTCACCTCGGACACGACCCGCCGGACGCCCGGCAGGGTCCTGACCTTGTCGGCCAGGTCGGCCGGGATCCAGGCGCGCGCCGCGTTCGGCTTCGACTTCCGCTTCGTCTTGTTCTTCTTGTGCTTCACGAAGTGCGTCTGCGGGTCACCGGCCACCACGACGGGGGCGCCCGCGTACCGGACGGGCTCGACCGTCCCGCGCAGCCCGGTGTCCATCAGGGTCCCGCAGGCCGTGACCAGCGCGGCGGCGAAGAACAGGGCGACGAACGCGCCCGCGAACGCGGCCTTCCGGTACCTCAGAGTGCTCAGGATCATCGCGCGTACGCCCCCAGACGGGTCATGCGGTCGGCGACGGCGGACGCGGACGGCGCGTCGAGCGCGTCCACGATCCGGCCGTCCGCGAGGAACAGGACGGTGTCGGCGAACGACGCCGCCACCGGGTCGTGCGTGACCATCACGACGGTCTGGCCGAGCTCGTCCACGGTCTGCCGCAGCAGCCGCAGGACGTCCTGGGCGGTCATCGTGTCGAGCGCGCCGGTCGGCTCGTCGCCGAACACCACGTCCGGGCGGGTGACCAGGGCCCGCGCCAGCGCCACCCGCTGCTGCTGCCCGCCGGACAGCTCGCCCGGACGGTGCGTCGCCCGCTCGCTCAGCCCGACCCGCTCCAGCACGTCCGCGAGCAGCGCCTTGTCCGGCTTGCGGCGGGCCAGCTTCAGCGGCAGCGTCACGTTCTGCTCGACCGTCAGCGACGGGACGAGGTTGAACGCCTGGAACACGAACCCGACGCGCTCGCGCCGCAGCTCGGTCAGCCGCGCCTCGCTCATCGACGACAGCGCCGTCCCGCCGAGCCGCACCTCGCCCGACGTCGGCCGGTCCAGGCCCGCCGCGCAGTGCAGGAAGGTGCTCTTGCCCGACCCGGAGGGCCCCATCACCGCGGTGAACGCCCCCGACGGCAGCGTCACCGACACGTCCCGGAGCGCCGCCACCGCGCTTCCGTTCCTGCCGTAGACCTTGCAGACCTCGTCCATGACCACCGCTTCGCTCATGGGTTCCACTCTGCTGACCTGGGCGTTCGTTCTTAAGAGCGGTCGTCATCGATCACCCGTGACATCGTCATGGGTACGCTCGTGCGGTGATCAGGGTGTTGCTCGCCGAGGACCAGCACGTCATCCGGAGCGGCCTCGTCGCGCTCCTGGACCTGGAGGACGACCTGGAGGTCGTCGCGGACGTCGGCCAGGGCGACGAAGCGGTGTCCGCCGCGCTCGTCCACCGCCCGGACGTCGCCGTCCTCGACATCGACATGCCCGGCACGGACGGACTGACCGCCGCCGCGCAACTGCGCGAGAAGCTGCCGCTCTGCCGCACGCTGATCCTCACCGCCAACGGCGCGCCCGGCCAGCTCCGCCGCGCGCTCGACGCCGGGGTCGGCGGCTTCCTGCTGAAGACCGCCCCGCCGGACGACCTGATCGCCGCCATCCGCACGGTTCACGCGGGTCGGCGCGTCCTCGACCCGAGCCTCGCCGTCACCGCCTGGGACCTGGCCGCCGACCCGCTCACCCCCCGCGAGAAGGACGTCCTGCGCATGCTCGCCGACGGCGCCGAACCGTCCGAGATCGCGACGAGCCTGCACCTGTCCGCCGGGACCGTCCGCAACCACCTCACCGCGATCGTCACGAAACTCAACGCCCGAGGCCGCCCCGACGCCGTCCGCATCGCCCGCGAAGCGGGCTGGTTGTGTTGAATGGAGCCTCCGGCTCCGCGTCCTCGCCTGGCGGCTCGGACGCGGCCCGGAAGCTCGTGCGAGCGCGGCATCGCTTCGCGATCAATCGCGCGGGGCTCGCCTTCGGCGTCGCCCCGCGCGATTGGTAGCGCGCTCGCTGCGCAGGCTAGGGACGTCGCTGGAGGCTGACGGTCAGCCGGAAGGATCAGAGGCTGACGGTCAGCCGGAAGCCGTTGGGGGTGCGGGTCGCTTCTAGGGTGCCCTCGATGGCGGCGAGGCGGGTCGCCAGGTTGCCGAGGCCTGAGCCGGGTGGGGTGACGTCGCCGGAGACGCCGTCGTTCTCGATGGTCAGGCCGTCAGAGGCGACCTTGATCTCCACGTGCCGGGCCGAGCTGTGGCGCAGGACGTTCGTGACGGCCTCGCGGAGGACGACCGCCAGCACCGGTTCGGCGTCCTCCGGCGGATCGCCCTCGCGCCGGACGGTCGCCTCGATGCCCGCGGCGTTCAGGACGCCGAGCGCGGACTCCAGTTCGGGCCCGAACTCCAGGTGCGGCGCGGCGCCGGTCACGGCGGCCATGTCGGCGCGCGCCCGCTCGGCCATCGCGACCATGTCGGCGAACTCGCCCGCGGCCCGGTCCGGATCGCGGCCCGCGAGGCGCCGCGCGAGCTCGCCCTTGATCAGGATCGCGGCGAGGCCGTGTCCCAGCAGGTCGTGCAGGTCGCGGGCGGCGCGCAGCCGCTCCTGGACGACCGCCGCCCGCGCCTGCGCCGCCGCCGCGTCCCGCAGCTCGTCCGCGAGGCGCGCCAGGCGCAGCAGCCCGTAGACCACGAGCGCTGTCAGAGGCACGCTGACCAGCGTGTTCACGACCATGCCGTGGCCCCACACGGCCACACCGGTCAGGACGGTCGCCAGCACGCCGAGCACCGCCGCGACCCGGACGGGCAGCAGCACGAACAGCGACCCGACGAGCAGTCCGGGCAGCGTTCCCCACGGCTTGTGCAGCAGGAACAGCGGCAGGAAGGCCGACACCGCCTGGACGGCCAGCAGCACGCCCCACCAACGTCCGCGCGGACGCGTCCAGCGCAGCAGGACCGCCATCGCCAGCATGCACGGCACCACGATCGGCAGCTCGCGCGGCGGCACTTGGAGCAGGCCCTTCACGGTCAGCACGACGGCCGTCGCCGCGAGCAGCCCGACCGCGAGCCGCCGCTCCGCCGTCGCCTCCGCGACCGGACGGTCCGCCGGAACCCGCACGGACGCCTCGACCGCGAACCGGCCGTCCTGCTCAAGCCCGGCCCGGAGCCGTCCGCCCGCCGCCGCGATGCGTTCCTCGAGCCCTTCGAGCGCGTGCGTGCCCTGCTCGGACGTCCGGACGCCGTCGTTGACGATCCGCAGCGTGAGCAGGTCGTTCTCCTCGGCCGTCGTGATCTCGCAGTGTCGGGCCGTGCCGCGCCGCACGACGTCCGTGACCGCCTCCCGCAGGACGACCGCGAGCAGCGCCCCGGCGCGTCCGAGCGGTTCGTGGTGGCCGGTCGTCACGTCCGCGTCGATCCCGCCGGACGCCAGCAGCCCGCGCGCCGCCGCGATCTCCGGCGCGAGCGACAGGCTGCGCAGCTCAACGGACGCGGCGCGCGCCGTCGCCAGGGCCTCGCGCGCGGTCGCGAGCACCACTTCGAGGTCGTCCGGACGGGCGTCGGCGACCGTGTCCAGGCCCTTGCCGAGCCCCGCGTTCAGCTCGGCCGCCACGCGGAGCCGCTCTTCCTCCACGGCCGCGAGCGCCAGCGTCATCCGCGTCGCCGCACGCCCGTCGATCCGCGCGACCAGCTGCGCGAGCCCGACGACCAGGACCGCGCTCAGGACGGCCGTGAGCGTCACGTCCAGGACATGCGCGGGCGACCCGCCGCGCAGCGCGGCCAGCCCGAACGCGCTCAGCGCGACGGCCCCGGCCGGCCACGCCCGGCCCGCGACGACCAGCGCCCCGCCGACCATCCCGACCAGCCCGATCGAGACCCAGCCCGGGATCACGCACGCGTACCCGCACAGAGCGAGAACGCCGAGGTCCCAGACCGTCCAGCCGCGTCCGAGTGAACGCAACCAGACGGCCAGGACCCCGGCGCACAGCACGCACGAGGCGATGAGGACCACGACGGGACGCCCGACCGCCGTCGACGCCTGCAGCCCGCACAGACAGGCCAGCAACGCACCGGCGACGAGCCGAGCACCCCGCGGTCCCATAGGTCAGGAGAACTTCAGCAGCTGACCGGACGAGCTCTTCCAGTCACCGGACGCGTCCATCACGGCCGTGGTCGCGGTGGCGTAGACGACGCCCGTCCCCGGAACGCGGGCAAGCGCGTTCGGGAGTGTCTCCTTCGAGTGCGGCGGGCGGACCGTGCTCCACTTGCCCGCCTTCGAGCGATGCATGAACACTCCGGCGCCCTTGGCGTCCCAGGAGACGAACCAGAAGCCGCCGTACCCGTCCGACGTGATGTCCTGCAGGCAATTCGTGCCGGGCGCGGCGGCCCGCTTCCAGCCCTTGCCGTTCCAATGCAGCAGGTAGTTCGGGTTCTTGGCCCCGTACCGGCAGGCCGTCGCCCACACGCTGCTGGACGACACGGCGAGGATCCCGTTCAGGGGCACGCCCACGTTGGTGATCGTCCACTTGCGGCCGTTGAACCGCCCGACGGTCTTGCCGTCCTTGCCGGGCCCGGCGTCGCGACCGATCGTCCACATGTTCGTGGACGACGTGGCGCTGACCTTGCCGGGCATGAACGTGCCGGTCTTCACGCGCTTCCACGTGCGGCCGTCGTAGTGCCAGGTACCGGAGCCCGGGGAGGCCATGCTCGTCCCGAACACCCAGACGTTCTTCGAACTGAACGCCTGGACGGAAGACGGCACTCCCCGCAGGTCGCGCTTCACGATCGACCAGCGCTTCCCGTTCCAGTGCAGGATCGCGTCCGGCCCTTCGCCCGGCCCTTCGCCCGTGCTGCTGATCGCCCACGCGTCCGAGGCGGACCGGACCGAGACGTCCCAGATGGTGCTGTCCAGCCCCTTCGGCAGGGCGACGTACTTCCAGGTCTTGCCGTTCCAGTGGTAGGAGAACGGGACCATCGCGGGCTTGGCGCCCGGGCGGTAGCCGGAGCCGAACGCCCAGCCGTCCTTCTTCGACGCGATGGTGACCGCGTACATACTGGTGTGCGAGGTCGGGTGGACGTTGAGCGTCACGCGCCAGGCGTGGGTGGCGGCGTCGGCGGACGCCGGTACCGCGACGACGGCCGCGAGGGCCGTTGCGGCGACCAGGGTCGCCTTCAGGGGGTTGGGCACGGAGTGCTCCTGCGGATGGCCCCGAAAGGGGCGAAAATGGGGGTGAGGTGGGAGATCTTCTCACGGGACCATCCGCGTGATCAGCCTAGTTTTCAGGGTGTTCCGGTCACTCCGGGGTGGAGATTTCCGAGATGGGGCGCACCCATCGGTCAGGAGAACTTCAGCAGCTGCCCCGACGAGCTCCGCCAGCTACCGCCCTTGATCACTGCCGTGGTCGAGGTGGCGAAGGTGATGCCCGTCCCCGGAACGTGGGCGAGCTGGCCCGGAAGCGGCGTGCCGGACGGGTGCGGCGGCCGGACCGTGCTCCACTTGCCCGTCTTCGAGCGGTGCAGGAGGACCCCGGCGTCCCGCGACGAGAACCAGGCGCCGCCGTAGCCGTCGAGCGCGATGTCGCGCAGGCACTCCGTGCCGGGTGCGGCGGCCCGCTTCCAGCCCTTGCCGTTCCAGTGCAGCAGGTAGTTCGGGTTCTTGGCCCCGTACTTGCAGCCGACCGCCCACACGCTGGTGGACGACACGGCGAGGATCCCGGTGACCTCCACGCCGACATTGGTGGTCGTCCACCTACGGCCGTCGAACCGGCCGATGGTCTTGAAGTCCTTGCCGGGTGCCACGTCGCGTCCGAACGTCCACATGTTCGTGGACGATGTGGCGCTGACGTTGTTGGGTGTGAACGTGCCGGTCTTCACCGACTTCCACGTGCTGCCGTTGTAGTGCCACGTTCCGGAGCCCTCGGCGGCCATGTCCGCCCCGAACACCCAGACGTTCTTCGAGCTGAACGCCTTGACGGAGTTCGGCCGCCCCTTCAGGCGCTTCACGATCGACCAGCGCTTGCCGTTCCAGTGCAGAACCGCGTTCGGGCCCTTGCCCGGGGTCTCACCGGGCGTGCTGACAGCCCACGCGTCCGAGGCCGAACGAATGGAAGCGCCACGGATAACGCCGTCCAGTCCCTTCGGCAGGGCGACGTACTTCCAGGTCTTGCCGTTCCAGTGGTAGGAGAACGGGACCATCGCGGGCTTCGACTTCGCGTGGAACGCGTTCCCGAAGGCCCAGCCGTCCTTCTTCGACGCGATGGTCACCGCGTCCATGTCGGTGCGCGACGTGGGGTGGACGTTGAGCGTCACGCGCCAGGCGTGGGTGGCGGCGTCGGCGGACGCCGGTACTGCGACGACGGCCGCGAGGGCCGTCGCGGCGACGAGGGTCGCCTTCAGGGGGTTGGGCAAGTAAGTACTCCTGCGGATGGCCCCGGAAGGGGCGAAAGGTGTGAGTGGCGCGATCTTCTCACGGGACCATCCGCGTGATCAGCCCGGTTTCGCGGGTGATCCGGTCACTCTGGGTTGGAGAGCTCCGAGATGCGCATCGCCATCGCGCGGTGGACGGGCGGCAGCCAGCGACGAGGCTGTGCCCGAGGTCCACGGCGTCCTGGATCCCGGTGTTCATGCCCTGGCCGTCGGCGACCCGGCGGACGCCGCCGCCGCGTACGTGCGTGCGATGCTGGATCGCTGGGAGAGCGGCGAGAACACGGCCGAGGCCGTCCTGCTGCGGACGGCCCCGACCCGTTCGGACGCCGCCGCTCAGGTGCAGGAGATCTTCGACCGCGAGATCGTTCCCGCGGTGCGGGCCACCTCACCGCAGCCATGCCCACCTCGCCCTCGGAGGCGCCCGCCTGACCTGGGTACGGTGTGGCGATGTCACAGGGACACACCGCGTCGCGGGGACACGCCGCCGTCGTCGGCACCGGGCCCAACGGGCTCGCCGCCGCCGTCACGCTCGCACGCGCCGGACTCGACGTCGTGCTCTTCGAGGCCGCGTCCGAGATCGGCGGGGGCCTGCGCACCACGTCCTTGTTCGACCCGCGGATCGTCCACGACGTCTGCTCGGCCGTGCATCCGATGGCCGCGGCCTCGCCGTTCTTCCGCGAGTTCGACCTGGCCGGACGCGGCGTCGAACTCGTCCGTCCGGAGGTCAGCTACGCGCACCCCCTGGACGGCGGCCGCGCCGCCCTCGCCCACCGCTCCCTGGACGCCACCTGCGCCGCCCTCGGCGCGGACGGTCCCGCCTGGCGCCGCCTCTTCGCGCCGCTGATGCGCCACAGTGACGACCTGACCCGCCTCTTCCTGTCCGACCTTCGCCGTCCGCCGAAATCCCCGCTGGGCGCGGTGCAGTTCGGGCTGCGCGCGCTGCGCGGCGACCCGTTCCGAAGCGATGAGGCGTCCGCCCTGTTCACGGGCGTGGCGGGCCACGCCGTCGGCGAGGTCTCGGGGCTCGTCGGGAACGCCGTCGCGCTCACGCTCGGCCACCTCGCCCACACCTCGGGCTGGCCACTCCCACGCGGCGGCAGCGCGGCCATCGCCCAGGCCCTGGCGGACGACATCACCGCGCACGGCGGCACCTTCCAGGTCGGCCACCGTGTCACCGACCTGGGCGAACTCGCCGGGTTCCCCCTCGTCTTCTTCGACACCAGCCCCCGCGAGTTCCTCTCCGTGGCCCGCCGCCAACTGCCACCCCGGTACGCGAGGGCGCTGTCCCGCTTCCGCTACGCGCCAGGTGCCGCGAAGGTCGATTTCCTCGTTTCCGAGCCGATTCCTTGGGCCAACCCCGAGGTCGGACGCGCCGGAACCGTCCACCTAGGCGGAACGCGCGCCGAGATGCTGCGCAGCGAACGCCTGGCATCCCGAGGCCACCTGAGCGACTCCCCGTTCGTCCTCGTGGTCGACCCCGGCGTGGTCGATCCAAGCCGGATCGTCGATGGGAAGCGTCCGGTCTGGGCCTACGCGCACGTTCCGAACGGCGACGACACCCCGCCGATCGACCTCGTGCGCGCGCGTATCGAGCGCTACGCACCCGGCTTCGGCGACACCGTCCTGGAAGCGCGCGGCATCACGGCCGCCGAATACGAGACGTACAACCCGAACTACGTGGGCGGCGACATCGGCGCGGGCGCGATGTCCCTACGGCAGATCGCCGCACGTCCGACGCCGCGCTGGGATCCGTACACAACGCCGCTGCACGGCGTGTACCTGTGCTCCGCGTCCACGCCACCGGGACCGGGCGTCCACGGCATGTCCGGCTACCTGGCCGCCGCGTCCGCTCTGCGCAGGCACTACGACCTGCGCCCGCCGTCGCTCGCCGCGCGCCCGTAGCGCTGGGACAACCGCGTCAGATAGTCGACCAGTTCGGGCGGATCGTCCACCTCGAAGTCGGCGTCGAGCAGACCCAGGTGGACGGCCAGCGACTCGACCGTGTCCGCGCCGGTGTGCAGGACGCAGGACGCGTCGTCCACAGCCTCCACAACGCCCACAGCAGGGGAGATACGGGCGGAGACGACCTCGGCCGAGGCGTGGACGACGACTCGGGCCCGGTAGCGCCAGGCCGCGGACGACACGCGTTGTGACACGTAGGCGGCGACGTTCTCGTCCGGGAGTGGACGAGGAGTGAAGCGCGGGCCGGTCGGGGTCTTCGGACGCATCCGGTCCACCCGGAAGGTTCGCCAGTCCTCGCGCTCGACGTCCCATGCGAGCAGGTACCAGCGACGTCCCCAGGTGACCAGGCGATAGGGCTCGACCTCCCGCCGGGACGGCGAACCGCGATGGGACGCGTAGTCGAACCGCAGCCGCTCGCGCATCCGGCACACGCCGGCGATCGCCGTCAGGACATCCGGATCGACCGAAGGACCCGGACGGTCGCTCGGCACCGGAACCGTGTACGCCTGAAGCGTCCCCACGCGATGGCGCAGCCGGGACGGCATGACCTGCTCCAACTTGGCCAGCGCCCGCAGCGACGCCTCCTCGTTGCCCGCGATCGCGCCGCTGGTCGCCGTCCGCAGGCCGACCGCGACGGCCACCGCCTCGTCGTCCTCCAGCAGGAGCGGCGGCAGGGCGGCGCCCGCCTCCAGCCGGTAGCCGCCCGCCGGGCCGCGCGTGGCGCGCACCGGGTACCCGAGGGTGCGGAGGCGCTCGACGTCCGCGCGGACGGTCCGTCCGCTCACGTCGAGGCGTTCGGCCAGCTCAGAGCCGGTCCAGTCGCGGGGGGTCTGCAAGAGCGCCAGCAGTTTCAGCAGCCGTGCCGAGGTTTCCAGCATGTTCTTCACCCTGCCGACCCATTAGGAACGAACCCTGCCTAATGCCGGGACAGACTCTTCCACATGAGCGAGATCAACGAGTTCCGCATCAGCGTCCCGCAGGCCGACCTGGACGACCTGGCCGACCGCCTCGCCCGCACCCGCTTCGCGGACGAGCTGCCCTATGACGAGATCACCGACGGCGTCCAGCGAGGCCCGGTGCGGCCCGGCTGGGAGTACGGCGTCCCGGGCTCGTTCGTCCGCGACACGCTCGCCCGCTGGCGCGACTTCGACTGGCGCGCGCAGGAGGCCCGGCTGAACGCGTTCCCGCAGTTCACGACCGAGATCGACGGCGAGACGATCCACTTCGTGCACGTCCGCTCGCCGCACCCGGACGCGACGCCGCTGATCCTCACGCACGGCTGGCCGAACACCTTCGTCGAGTACCTCGACCTCGTCGAGCCGCTCACGAACCCCGGCGACCCGGCCGACGCGTTCGACGTCGTCATCCCGTCCCTGCCCGGCTTCGGCTTCTCCAGCCGCCCGCACACCAAGGGCTGGAACGCGGCGCGCGTCGCCGACGCGTGGGCCGAGCTGATGACCCGCCTCGGCTACGACCGGTTCGCCGTCCACGGCAATGACGGGGGCGCGATCGTCAGCCCCGAGATCGGCCGCCGCCACCCCGACAGTGTCCTCGCCGTCCACGTGACGCAGATCTTCTCGTTCCCGACCGGCGACCCGGCCGAGCTGACCGACATCACCGAGGATGAACGGAACCACCTGGAGTTCCTCGGAGGCTTCGTCGAGCACTCCGTCCACGACAAGATCCAGCAGGCGCAGCCGCAGACGCTCGCACACGCCCTCGCCGACTCGCCCGCCGGTCAGCTCGCCTGGATCGGCCAGCTCCTCGCGGGCGTCCCCGACCCGGACGTCATCCTCACCAACGCCACGATCTACTGGCTGACCAACACCGCCGCGTCCTCGGCGCGCTTCTACTTCGAATGCCACCATGCGGAGAAGGACACGACGCCCACGACGTTCCCGATCGGCCTGTCCTCGTTCGCGTACGACTTCCGGCCGCTGCGCCGGTTCGCCGAACGCGACCACAAGAACATCGTCGCCTGGACCGAGCACGACCGGGGCGGCCACTGGTCGGCGCACGACGCCCCCGACCTGCTCCTGAACGACCTCCGCGTCTTCTTCCGCGACTACCGCTGAGCCGTCGGGAGCGGGGGCGGGCTATGAGCGGGGGAGGAGACCGAGTTCGAGGGCCTTGACGACGGCGTGGGTGCGGTCGCCGACGTCGAGCTTGGCGAAGATCCGCAGCAGGTGGGTCTTCACGGTCGCCTCGGCGATGACGAGGCGCCTGCCGATCTCGGGGTTGGACAGGCCGTCCGCGACCGCCCGCAGGACGTCGACCTCGCGGGCGGTGAGCGCCGCGGGGGCGGGCCGCCGCATCCGCGCGACGAGCTTCTGCGCGATCTTCGGGGCGAGCACGGTCTCGCCCCGGGACGCGGCCCGGACGGCGTCGACGAGCTGCTCGCGCGTGGTGTCCTTCAGCAGGTAGCCGACCGCCCCGGCCTCCACGGCCCGCTCGATGTCGGTGTCGGTGTCGTAGGTGGTGAGGATGAGGACGCGGGTCCCCGCGCGCGCCGCGACGATCTCGGCCGTCGCGGCGACGCCGTCCAGGTCGGGCATGCGCAGGTCGAGCAGCGCCACGTCCGGGCGGAGCTCCGCGACCAGCGCGACCGCCTCCCGTCCGCCGCCCGCCTCGCCGACGACCGCGATGCCGGCGTCGGCGGCGAGCAGCGCGATGACGCCCGCGCGCATCGCGGGATGGTCGTCCGCCACGATCACCGAAAGCATGTCTTCACTCCTCCAGGGGAAGGACGGCGAGGATCCGGGTGCCGTCGCCGACCGAGCTCGTCACGGTGAGGCCGCCGCCGAGCTCGGCGAGCCGGCGGCGCATTCCGGCGAGGCCGAAACCCCGGGCGTCCTCGACCGCGAAGCCGCGCCCGTCGTCGGTGACCTCCAGCTCGACGTGGTCCGGATGCCTGGACAGGACGATCCCGACGGTCGACGCCGCCGCGTGCTTGCGGACGTTCGCCAGCGACTCCTGCGTGCAGCGCAGCAGCGCGATCCGGGTGGTCTGGTCGCCGTCGACCTCGTCCAGCTCGGCGTCCACGGCGAGGCCGGTGTCCTCGGCGAACCGGTCCAGGGTGCGACGCAGCGTCGCGGTCACCGATCCGGACGCGATCGTCTCGCTCGGGGACGAGCCGACCAGCACCCGCGCCTCGGACAGGTTCTCGCGCGCGATCCGCTCGATCGAGGTCAGCTGCCGGGACGCGTCGTCCGGCGCGTCCCGGACGTCCGAGCGGGCGGCCTCGGCGAGCACGACGATCGACGCGAACCCCTGCGCGAGCGTGTCGTGGATCTCCCGCGCCATCCGCTCGCGCTCGGCCGCCGCGCCCTCCTTCCGGAGCGCCTCGGCCAGCGCCGACCGCGCGTCGGCGAGCTCCTCGCCGAGTCGTTCCGCGTGCCGGTCCGCCCGGTCGAGCATGCGCTGGACGGTGAGCGCCAGGACCGTCCCCGCCCCGAAGCCGACCAGCGTGACGATCGCGTTGCCCTGAAGCCCGCCGCCCCGCAGCAGGTCGCCGGCCAAGGCGGCGACGGCGGCGAGTCCGCTCGTCCAGATCGGCTCCCGGACGGTCCGCGCGTGCAACCAGAACATCGGGAGCGAGGCGATGAACAGCGTCGCCGCCCCGTCCCGCAGGTAGGCGACCGCGCCGATGCCGAGGACGAGCACCCACGGAAACCAGTCCACGCGTCCGGGGAAGCGGCGGTACAGCGCGTACGCGACGCCGAGCGCGACCGGAACGCCGAGCGACCAGACGCGTGTCCCGCCCGCGTCGTCGTGGGACGCGACGACCTCGGGAGCGAGGCCGACCAGCACCCACAGGACGGCGTTCCAGCGCAGGACGCGCGACCGGTCGTCGGGAAGCGGCACATCGATCACCCTACGGGCCGCATCGCCCGGTTCCTCTCGCCGGTGTCGCGCCGCGTCCGCCGGGACGGCCACCACGCGGCCTCGCCGAGCAGCAGCATCATCGCGGGCAGGACCACCAGCCGGATCACGAACGCGTCCAGCAGCACCGCGACCGCGAGGCTGAGCCCGAACTGCTTCATCTCGATCAGGTGCAACGGGATGAAACCGGCGAACACCGTCACCATCACCATGGCCGCGCTGGTCACCACGCCCGCCGACGCCCCGATCCCGTCCATGACGGCCCGCCGCGCCGGCACCCCGCTCCGGACCAGCTCCTGGACGCGGCTCAGCGTGAACACCTGGTAGTCCATCGACAGCCCGAACAGGATCACGAACAGGAACAGCGGCACCCGCGACCCGACCGACCCCATCGAGGTGAACCCGAGCAGCCCCTCGGCCCAGCGGTGCTGGAACACCGCCGCGAGCACGCCGAGCGACGCCGCCGCCGACAGCAGGTTCAGGACGGCCCCGACCAGCCCCATCACGACCGACCGGAACGCCAGCACCGTGATCGCGAACGTGACCAGCAGGAGCGCGCCCAGGATGAGGGGGAGGCGCTGCTTCTGGTGCTCGGGGTAGTCGGCGTACCGCGCGACGTCCCCGGTCACCGCGACGTCCACCCCGATCTTCCCGACGGTCGCCGGGACGTGCACGGCGCGCAGCCGCTTGAGCGAGTCCTCCCCCTGCTTCTGGCTCGGGTACGCCGGGACGGGCACGTCCAGGATCGTGACCCGGTGGTCGGACGACACCCGGACGCGCGTCCGGCCGTCGAACAGCGGGTCGGCCTTCACCCGTGCGGCGAGCGCGTCCAGCGCCGACGCCACGTCCGCCTGCCGCGACGCGTCCGCGCGGACGACGACCTGGTCGACCGCCTTCAGGTCCGGGAACGCCGCGTTCACCTTGAAGAACGCCTGCATCGCGGGCAGCTGCCGCGAGTACGTCTCGCGGCCCACGTCCGTCAGCTTCATGTAGGTCATCGGCGCGGCGAGCACCAGCAGGAGCGCGGTGGCGATCCCCAGCATCACCGCAGGCCGCCGCGCGACCGCCCCGAGCACCGACCCGGTGACCCGTCCCGGCCCCGCCTTCGACGGCGTCGCCTGCCGCGCGGCGGCCGGGTTCCCGTGACGCGCGGCCCGCCGGGCGGCGCGGCGCGAGGCGCGGGCGCCGAGCTTGGCGAGGAGCGCGGGCAGGACGGTCAGGGAGCTGACCACGGCCGCCGTCGTCACCACGATCGCGCCGGTCGCCAGCGACGAGAAGATCACGTCGTCCGCCAGGAAGAGCGTCGCGGACGTCACCGCGACCGCCAGCCCGGACACGACCACCGCGCGCCCGGACGTGGCCGCGGCCAGCTCCACCACGGCCGCCGACGACAGCGTCCCGCCCGCCTTGGCCCGTTCCTCCCGGTCGCGCTTGAGGTAGAAGAGCGTGTAGTCGACCCCGACGGCCATGCCGATGAGCAGGATGACGTTCGTCCCGACGCCCGCGTCCGGGAACACGTGCGAGGCGACCATCGACAGCCCGACGCCCGCCGCGATCGACGACACCGCCAGCAGCAGCGGCACGACCGCCATCACCAGCGACCGGAACACGAGCAGCAGCACGATCAGCGTGACCGGCAGCGCGAACACCTCGGTGCGCGAGAGGTCCGAACTCCGCTGCCCCTGGACGTCCTTGCTGATGGACGGGCTGCCCGCCTCGTCCACGGCCAGGTCGGGGTTGGCCTTCCTCACCTGGTCGGTCTGCGCGAGCACCGGATCGACGACCTTCTTGCCGTCCAGCTCGGGCCCCGTCAGGGTCACGTCGACCCGGACGGCCCGTCCGTCGTCCGACCAGACCGGCGCGGCGGCCGACATGACCTCGGGGAGCCGTCCCAAGCGCGTCCGGACGTCTTCGGCGACGGCCGTTCCCCGCGCCCTGTCGAGCGGCGCCGTCCCCTTCGCCGTGATGAGGACGCGCTCCAGCGGCCGCTGCTGCAGCCCGCCCTGCGCCGCGTGCGACTCGCCCCGGCCCGCCTCGCCGACCCAGTAGTCCTTGGCCTGGGCCGCGTGCCCGCCGATCGAGATCCCGGCGCCGAGGCAGAACATCACGAACAGAAGCCACCCGGCGATCGCGCGCCAGGGGTGATGGGCGCTCCACCGCGCCACTCGCACTGAGGGGTTCTTCATGGTGAAAAGCCTGGCCGGAGGCCCCTTTCCCCCGACAGCCTCGACCGGCTGAACCTGTTGTCCACCGACCGGTGGACACGGACGCCTGGCGGACGAAAGGGAAGCAGGCAGACGAACCACCCGCCCTGGTAGGTGCCGGTCCGCCATGAAGAAGCGCCGAGCCCGTCCAGGGGGCCGGCGCTTCTTCACTTCTGACGAAAGGTGAGGGAGCCAAGTCATGTACCGGATACGTCTGATTGATGGTGTTTAGACTGCGGCTCTGAAGGGCCGCGTTCTTACGAGGGAGTGGTGATGGGCATGCCGGACGAGTTGGGGCGACCGACCCTGCTGGTCAGGATGACGGCCAAGCTGAAGGGGGAGGTGCGGGCGGACACGCTCGAATCGTTCCGGCGCGCGGGCGGCGTCGCCTACACCGAGATGCAGAGGGCGGAGGCACTGCGCCAGAAGCTCGCCGACGAGGGCGCGAACCTGTGGCACGTCGAGCCCGGGGTGTCGAGCCAACTGCTGTGCTCGTGGAACGCGTTCGTCCTGCAGTCCATCGGCGAGAACCTGCTGGACGCCGACTACAGCGCCGACCCGAGGACGGTCGGGTACGTCCCGCCGGTCACGCACACGCAGGTGACGGACTGCTTCGGCCAGGTCGAGACGTGGTCGTCGCGGGCACGGCAGGCCGCCGGCAACACCATGCTCGACATCTCCAAGACCGTGGCGCTGCCGGCCGAACTGCCCGAATGGGCGGAGGCCGCGCCCTGTCCGCTGCCGCACCTGCGGGGCATGCTCGCCGCGGCGCGGGCCGTCCGGGAGCACGCCGAGGTGGCGCTCGGGGTGTTCGAGGCGTCCGTCCAGGACGCCGAGAAGCACGGTCGTGACCTGCAGCGGCTCCGGCAGCTCGCGGCCGAGGGGACCACCGCGGCGGACTACGCCGAGGGCCTGCTCGAGGCCGTCCCCGATCCGGAACTGCACGAGGCGATCGAGGAGCGGCTCCAGCGCGCGCTCGAGGCCTTCTACCAGCTGGGCCAGCTCACGGCCATGCCGTCCCTCATCGCCCGCTACGACTCCGGCGGCCAGGCCCAGGCGCCCACGGCGAAGAAGCTCGCGACGCCCGACTCGTCCGCGTTCGACCCGTGGTGCCTGACCTCGCCGCTCGAGCGCGCCAAGTGGCGCAAGGACCCCCGCGCCCACCAGTCCATCAAGGAGCTGTGGGAGTTCGACCCCGACCCCGCGGCCACCCTCAAGATCCAGGACGAGATCGACGCGGCCAAGAGCATGGGCGCGATCGACTACGCCAAGAACACCAACGGCTCCATGCTCGGCAGCTACTTCTGCTGCCCCTGGGGTGCGATCTACGTCGTCCGCCGCCACGTGACCATCAACGGCCGCCGCCTGCGCCAGGGCCAGCAGTTCACCTACGAGGTCGACGCCGACGACGTCCCCAAGGGCGGCCGCTTCATCCGCCGCCTGATCGTCGGCACCTTTGCCCCCACCGACGACGTCGAGTACTGCGACCCCGACGGCGAGCACGAGTTCTGACCGCCGCATAGCCCCAGGTTCCCGACCTGGGGCTTTGCGCCGTAATCCTGATGCTCCGCCGGAATCGGGCCAGTAGCATGCCCGGTCATGGCGATGTTCGTGCACCTGACTTCGGCGGCGAACGTGCAGCGCATCCGGCGCTCCGGGATCCGAGCGGTCAGCCGCGGACACAGCGGGCGCGGGGTGTACTGCTTTCCTGTGCTGCCGTCCTACACCCTCACCCACCAGTGGCTACGCGAACTGGCCCACTTCGGCGCACAGGGCAGGCTCGTGGCCGTCCACATCCGGCTGGACGACGACCAGCCCGTGCTGGCCGGTCGCTACAACGATGCCCAGCCCACCGTCTCCGCAGCCGAGGCGGTGCAACGGATCGCCGCGCTGGACGACCCGCGTGGCTGGGAGGTGTTCGTCCCCCGAGCGATCCAGCCGCGTGAAGTGCACCGGATCCGCACCGTGCCCCAGGTCGCGGGCTGGCGATACCGCCCGAACGCGCACGGCACCCGCCCCTGCACCTGCTACGGATGCCGAGTGAGGGGCGAATACGGTTCACGCCGCCTGCGTGAGCGCCTGCCCCACCCCCTGGACGGCCCGCCCCCACCGCCCCGAGTGCTACTCGCCAGGATCGCCGAGACCGACGACCCGGCCATCCTGCGCGACACCCTGCACTGGTTCGGCATGCGCCGACGAGGCCCACTCGACCAGCTGACCCACCTCGCCGAGCACCCCGACCCGGCCGTCCGGGAAGACCTGGTGTGGGCGATCTCCCGCTGGTCCACCCCCGGCGTCACTGAACTGCTCGACGCCCTCGCCAACGACTCCCACCCGGACGTCCGAGAGGCGGTAGAGACCGTCCGCGAGCCGTAGCGACCCTCGCGGGGCCGTTCTCACCCGCCTCCCGCCGTCGGGGTGATGAGCGCCGTCCTCGCCGAAACGCTCGAACGTCATGCCCTGCATACGGCAGGCGCGGCCCGCTCGGTCCTCACCGCCAGCCCTGAGAACCGGCCGGAACCAGACCCTTGACCCCAGACGCCTGAGCCGATGGCACAGGCGTCATTCGCATCAGACTTCGATTGGCTGAGGTACGTCCGTGATGTCGGAGGCCGCGGATAGCATCATGCGGGCAGCGGCCGGAGGACATCCGGCACGACGTCTCTCGACACGCGGAGTGGGAATGCTCAAGGGCGGCCGGTGGACGACGGTTACGGAGTCCGAGTTCGAGCATGAGCGCAGAGGCCTGGAGGACATCCGCGAACGCCTTCCGGATGCTGACGGCTGGCGTGCATGGTCGAACTTCACCTTTACGGCCAACACTGGTCACGTCCGGCAGGTCGACCTCCTGGTCGTCACGCCCAGCGGCGTTCACATGGTTGAGCTGAAAGACTGGCATGGCCGTGTGATCTCCGAGAACGGCACTTGGGTGCAGGCGACTCCATCCGGACGCCTTGTCTCCCACGGCAACCCCCTGCATCTGGTGACCCAGAAGGCACGGGAGCTCGCCGGGCTGCTTGCCCAGAACGGCGAACGAGTCTGGGTGGGAGCGGGGGTGTGTTTTACCGATTCGTCATTGGACGTGCGGTTGTCTCAGGGCGATCAACAAGGCGTCCACGTGATCGACGAGCTTGTGCAGATGCTCCGCCGCCCACCGAAGGACGACCACAGGCGGATCACCGAACCGCGCTCCCAAGCGATCAGGGCCGCGTTGGGGCGGATCGGCATCCGGCGCAGCGAGGCGGAGTTCAAGGTCGGACCGTACCGGCTTGAGCGGCACGCCTTCGACACGGGACCGACCTGGGCCGACTATCTCGGCCAGCACAGCGAACTGCACGAGATCGCCCGTGTGCGGATCTATCTGAGCGAGCGCGGTGCGGATGCCTCCCTCCGACGATCGGTGGAGAACGCGGCGCGTCGCGAAGCCGCCGTTCTGCAGAGGTTCCGGCACCCAGGCGTGGTGCACCTCAAGCAATACGACCCGTCAGGCCATTCCGCCGGTCCGGCCCTGATCTTCGACTACCACCCCGACACGCTGAGGCTGGACGAGTACCTCGCCCGTTACGGCGACAAGCTCGGCATCGCCGACCGGATGGCCTTGGTCAGGCAGCTCGCCGAGACGATTCGATCCGCCCACGCCAGCCGGGTTCACCATCGGGCGCTGGCCGCGCGCTCGGTTCATGTCGTTCCCCGCTCGCGACGTTCCGGTGACCCGTCGCGCGACGGCGACGCGCGGTGGCTGTCTCCGATGCTCCAGATCTCCGACTGGCAGATCGCGACTCAGCGCACGGGCTCGGCGGGCTCGTCCCGGTTCGCCCCGACCAAGCTGTCGGCCATCCACATCTCCGACGGGTCGGACGCGTACCTGGCACCTGAGCTCACCGCCCTTCAGCCGGACGCGGTCGCTCTCGACGTCTACGGGCTCGGCGTTCTCACATACCTGCTGGCCACAGGTAAGCCGCCCGGCGCGTCCCAGGCCGAAGTGCTGGCTCGCCTGGACGAGGGCGAGGGCCTCCGCCCGAGTGCGATCATCGACGGGCTGTCGTCGGACATCGACGAGCTGGTGCAGGCAGCCACGGCGAGCAGTCCGGAGCGGCGCCTGGCGTCGGCGGACGAGTTCCTGGAGCTGCTCGGGAGCGCCGAGGACGCACTGAACGCCACCGTCGCCGCCGACTCCGACGCCGGTTCGGCCCCCGCTTCGGAGAAGGATCCGCTGGAGGCGGTCCCCGGCGATGTGCTCGCGGACCGCTGGGAGGTGCGACGGCGGCTCGGAACCGGCTCGACCAGCCGTGCCTTCCTGGTCCGTGACCTGCGGCCGCCGCCCAAGGGACGCGAGCTCGCCGTCCTGAAGATCGCCTTGTCGGACGCTCGGGCCGCCATCCTGATCCGCGAGGCCGAGGTCATGGGGCGGCTGCGCGCCGACTCACGCGTGATCCGCCTGATCGAGCCCGAGCCGCTGGCGATCGGCGGCCGCACCGTGCTGGCGATGGAGTACGTCGGCGACGAGCGGGTCGGCGACGACCAGTCCGGGCTTCCGAGCCGGCACCGAGGCGAGACGGTCGCCCGTGAACTGCGCGAACGTGGACGCCTCCAGATCGACCAGCTCGAGGCGTACGGCGACTACCTGTTCGGCGCGATCGACTTCCTGGAGGGCGAGGGCGTCTGGCACCGCGACATCAAGCCCGACAACATCGCCATCCGCATCCGCCCCAACCGCACCCGCGAGCTGGTTCTGATCGACTTCTCGCTGGCGGGCTATCCCGTCCAGGAGACCAACGCGGGCACAGAGGGGTTCCTTGACCCGTTCATCGGCGGGCTGACCCGGTCGGTCTACGACGCGCACGCCGAGCGTTACGCCGTTGCCGTGACCCTGCACCAGATGGCCTCGCGCGAGCTGCCCAAGTGGGGCGACGGCAAAGTTCCGCCGCAGCAGCTCGCCCCGGATGAGTGGCCCGTCCCGGTCGTCGAAGCCGACGCGTTCGACCCGGCGATCCGGGATGCCCTCGTCGAGTTCTTCCGCAAGGCGCTGCACCGGGACGCGGCGCAGCGTTTCCCCGAGCTCAAACCGATGCGGGACGCCTGGAAGAAGATCTTCCTGGATCTCGCCGGGACCGCCCCGTCCACCGGGTCGGGCAGCCGCCATCCCATACCTGGGAAGACGAAGGAGAGGACGGCCGAGAAGGGCGGGACGCCCGGAATCGCCGCCGCAGAGCCGGAGTCCGCCCAACGGCAGCGTGACCAGCTCGCCGAGGCGGCCACCCGCGAGACGCACCTGTCGGCCGCGGGGCTCACCCCTGCCGCGGAGTCGTTCCTCTACAGCCTCGGCGTCATGACCGTGGGTGAGCTGCTCAATTATCACAAGGGCAAGCTCGTCAACGCGCCGGGTCTCGGCTCCAAGACCCGCACCGAGATCCAGAAGCGCCAGAGCGAGTGGCGCGCACGCCTCGAAAAGACCACGCGCTCTCCGCTCACTCCGGAGGGACGCAAGGCCGCGGCCGATGAGCTCGAGAAGCTCAGCGAGGTCGAGTCGCAGGTGGCCGGCGATCTGGCGGCAGATCACCCGGACGCCGAGATCTCTTCCACCGTGTTGCGGATGCTCAGCCTCGACGCGCTTGCGACACTGCTGGTCCCCAAACTCAAGGCGGACGGCACGAACCGCAACGAGGTGGAGATCGTCCGCAGGCTCCTGCGTCTGCCCGACGAGACCGGTGCGCTGCCCGACCTGCCGATCTGGCCGACGCAGGCGAAGATCGCCGGACCGATGGACATCAGCCGGGGACGCGTCCCCCAGGTGCTGAAGGACCAGCGGCAACGCTGGCGGAAACTGCCCGCCATCAAGGAGCTGCGCGAAGAGGTCCTGGATCTCCTCGCGGAGTTCGGCCGGGTCGCCTCCACCGCCGAGATCGCCGAGGTTCTCACCAAGCACCGGGGTACCGAATACCAGGACCCCGAGATCCGCCGGGCGCTGGGCCTTGCCGCCGTGCGGGCCGTGTTCGAGGCGGAGCAGTACGTCCCGGAGGAGAAGGCGTTCAGCCATACCCCCAATCGGGACGCCGAGGGCGGCGCCGCCAACGGCGGTCTGTTGGCCCTGGAAGTCGGTGAGGACGACGGTCCCGAGACCCCGTCGGCCCCCGCCCTTCTCGACTATGCGGTGCGCCTCGGCCGGGTCGCCGACCGGCTCGCCGGCCTGGACACCCTGCCCACGGCCGCGACCGTCCTCGGCGAGTTGGCCGCGATCACCCGACCATCCGGTGCGATCGACTGGGACGAGCGGCGCACGGTCGAGATCGCCGTCGCCGCAGCCAAGAACGCCGCGGTCACTCCCCGGTTGGAGGTCTACCCGCGCGACCTGCCCCTGGTGCGGGCACTGCGGTTGACCCAGGCAGGTCTGATCCGGATCATCCCTGGTATCCCGGAGGAGAGCCAGCCAGGCCTCCAGTCGGAGGAGATCCATGCCCAGGTCCTGACGAGGTTCCCCCGCTTCAACGACACCGGTGACCGGCTGCCCACGGGCGGGCCGCTGACGAAGGCGCTGCGCGAGGCGGGGTTCGACGTCAGGCTGGCGGAGCACCGGGACACCGGCGTCCTCCGGTACCTGCCCACCAACCCGGACGTCGTGTCCAGCTACATGTCGTCTCCAGCCCAACGACGGACCACGCGGAAGAGCGGAGCAACCCGCTACTCCGACGATCCGCAGATGGCGGCGGCGGCCGAGGCGGAGGAACGGCTGAGGGCGTCGGCCCGTCGGGACGGATTCCGGGTGCTGACCGTTCGGGCCGGGCTGACCGGGCAGGCCGTGGACGAGCTGTCTGGTGTCCGCTTCGGGGCCGAGCCGCTCTCGGTGACGGACCTGTTCCTGCGCACCCTGCACGACCTGGTTCCGCCCGGCACGAAGCCGACGTGGGAGACGATCCTGCGCGCCGACGTCGCCGTGCCCGGGAGCAAGGCCGCGATGAAGTTCAGCGAGTACAGCCGTACGGCGTGGGGCCGGATGGAACCCGTGATCCGCGACCGGATGGCCTCTGGCGTCGGCCCGTTGCTGCTGACCGACGCCACGGCCCTCGCGCGTTACCAGGCGATGGGCGTCCTGGCCTCACTCGCGGCGGCTGCCAGCTCAGGCGGTCGTGGCCTGTGGCTGCTGTGTCCGCAGGGCGACCCGTTCCGCGAGCCGCGCCTCGCCACCGTGGCCGTGCCCTATCAGGACGCGCTCGGCGAGTTGATCAGGCTCCCCGACTCCTGGGTCGCCAACGTGCACCGCGCCGCCTGACCGAGCTGGACGGACGAAGCCCCGGCCCGAGCGTCGAACGCTCCGACCGGGGCTTCGTCTGTTCGTCCTGCCTCAGAGGTCGAGCTCGCCGGAGCGCACCCGCGCGGTGAAGGCTCGCCATTCACGGACGGAGAACGCCAGCCGCGGACCTTCAGGGTCCTTACTGTCGCGCACGGCCGTCGTGTGGTCGCTGAAAGCGGCCAGCTCGACGCAGTCTGCGTTGCCGGTGCCGCTGTAGCTGCTCTTGCGCCAGCCCGTGACAGGAAAAGCCATACCTCGGACACCTACGTTCACATCGCGTCCCTCGTCTGGGTGATCAGCGCACGCGTCTCGTCCGGGTCGAGGGCACGAGCACGAAGCTGATCGAAAATCCTCCCATAAATGGCGACCTCGTCGGGGTCGTCCAGGAAGATGCCGCCAGTCCTGTACTCAATGTACGTCGTCTCCGGATCAGCGGGATCAGGGAAACCGAGGACGTGGAAGCCGTTCTGCATACAAGGGTGCGCGCCCTTAGCGAACGGAAGGACCTGGAGGTCTACGAGCGGGTGGACGGAGAGCTCCAGGAGCCGGTCGAGCTGTGCCTTCATGACGGCCCGGCCGCCGACCATGGTTCGCAGCGTGCTCTCGTGGAGGATGGACCAGATCTCGGCGGGGTCGCGATCGTCGCTGCCGTCCAGCAGTCGAGCCTGACGCTGCTGCCGGACGCTGACGAGGCGTTCGACGGTCTGGTCCTGGGGGACATCGATCTCGGCGCGCGCAAGGGCGGTCATGTAGTCGGCGGTCTGGAAACGGCCGTCGATCAGCGTCGGTTGCCAGCACTGGACGCGGGTGGCCTCGTCCTCCAGGCCGACGAAGACATCGAACCCCTTGGGAAGGACGTCGTTGTACCGGTGCCACCAGCTCGGTTCCTTGCACTGGCGCGCGAGTTCCGCGTATGCGTTGGCCTGGTCGGCGTCCAGGCCGTAGTGCATGCAGAGGGTGAATACGTTGGCGGGCTTGGGGGCGTGGGTCCCGGCTTCGAGGCGGCTGAGGGTGGCGGGGCCGATGCCTGCGTGCTTGGCGGCGGCCTCCCGGCCGATCCCGGCGTCGTCGCGGAGCTGTCGCATCGCGCGGGCCAGCCGCCGTCGGGCGGCTGTGGGGTTCGGGCCTTTGCGGCGACTATTTGTCACTTGACTTCCCTCCTTGAGTGATATGCCGCTGCCTGATCACCATGATTTTTGAGAGTTATCATCTGAACCCCTTGCTGACTGATGTGTCGTGCAACACACTCTGAGCATAGTTAGGCACAGTGCGAAGTGCCCGCAGGTCGTGGAAGGCGGGAGTTCGAGCGCTGCAACCCGAGCTCGTGTGATCCAAGGGCCTGGTGATGACGACACAACCGCAGCAACGACAGACGCGAAAGAGCGGCTACGCCCAGCGACTTCGCGAGTGCCGTATGCACATGTACTCGGAGCTCGTGGACTTGCTACCGGCGCTGACGCCGCCGCTCACCGGCACCCTCATCGGTGGCGCTGATCTCCTGCGCGTGACCAACCCAAGCAACGGGCGTTCCACGGTCGTGATGACCACCGAGGTGCAGAATCGGGCCGGACGCGCGTGGGGCTACTTCTGGCAGAACGGCGGGCATGCCTGGACCGCCGAGGACGCCGCCTTCCTCCTGGCGCGGTGGCTCAGGTGAGCGGGATGGTGGCGACGGTGGGCGCCCTGGTAGTCGCTCTCGGGTGCGCGATGACGCTGCTCCTCTGGGCTGTCCGCTTCCCCGGCGGCCCTCCTGGTGGCCGGAAGAGCGCGGGACGGCATCGGCGCGGACGGAGGACGAGACCGTGAGCGGTGACGCGGCGGATCCGGCCCCCGACGCCGAGATCAGGCGGGCGTTCCACCTCGCGCGGGGAGTGTTCAGTGACGCGATGCGCGAGCACGGCCTGTTGTCCGGTGTGATCAGGCTGATCGACGCCCGCGCCGAGCGCATCCTCGACGAGCTGCTCGCAGTGGACGACGACCCGGAGCCGGGCAACCACGCCACGGGCGAGGAGACGAAGTGACCACACGGATCGGAGGAGGGAACGGAATGGCGCGACTGACCTGTCCGCCCGGCTCGGCGGCGGACTTCCTGTGGGGGCCGGACGAGATGCGTTGGCGTCGCACGTTCTGCGGACGTCCCGACCAGGTGGCGGCGGCGCGCGAGTTCGCCCGGACTCTGTTCGCAGGAACCGGATGCCTGGACCAGGTCGAGTTCGCGGTCGGCGAGCTCGCCGCGAACACCCTGCGGCACACCCGGTCCAGCGAGGACGGCGGCTGGTTCGGCGTCGAGCTGCTCTACGACGATCCGGTCTATGTCGCGGTGACCGACAACGGCGGCACGAGCGTCCCGACCGTCAAGGAACCCGACGACATCTGGGCTGAATCCGGGCGCGGCCTGTGGGCGCTCTCCCAGCTCGCGGCCAAGCTCGGCGTCCAGGGCAGCCGCCAGACCGGCCACCTCGTCTGGGTTGAGATCGACTTGGACGAGCCGTTCACCGCCCAGCCCGGCCTTAGCGGTCACAACAGTCAGTAGCGGTCATGTCCTGATCAGGCCGTTCGTCCTTCTCAATCACCAGAATTCGTCAGATGCTGTGGATAGCCTGTGGGGTTCGTAGGTACTCAGCACTCCACAGGTGATCGGACGGCCCACGTGATCGATCGCAAGACCCTGCTCGCGGACCTGAAGAAGCAAGTCCAGGCTTTCGAGAAGGATCTGAGGCAGCAGGTCAAAGCGCTGCCGGAGACCGGCACCAGGCTTCGGGCGGAATACGATCAGGCACGCAAAATCGGCCGCACCGCCGACACATGGAACTCCTGGCTGGGCGAACGCATTACGCAGGTGGCCGCAGCCTGGGTGCTCGGCTCGGTCTTCGTCCGTTTCTGCGAAGACAACCGCCTGATCCCCGAGCCCTACCTCGCGGCCCCCGAGCCGGACCGATTCGACCTCGCCCGCGCCCGCTACGAGGCGTACGTGGAAGAGAACGACGATCCGACCTACCGAGGCTGGCTGGAGCACGCCTTCGCCGAGATCGGCGAAGGCCAGGCCGGAAAGTTGCTCTTCGACCGAGCACACAACGCCCTCTACCAGATCCCGATCAGCCACGACGCGGCCGGCGACCTGATCACCTTCTGGAAGACGCGGGACGACGAGGGCACCCTCGTTCATGACTTCACTGACCCGCTGAACGACGACGGGACCGCGGGCTGGGGCACTCGCTTCCTCGGCGACTTGTACCAGGATCTCTCCGAATCGGCCCGCCAGACCTACGCGCTGCTCCAGACCCCGGACTTCGTCGAGGGATTCATCCTCGACCGCACCATGAATCCGGCGATTCGCGAATTCGGTTTCGAAGAGCTCAAGATGGTCGACCCGACCTGCGGCTCGGGCCACTTCGTCCTCGGCGCCTTTCAGCGACTCATCCGCCTGTGGAACGATCGCCCGTCAGGCCGAGATCGTCACGAACGAATTCGCGCTGCTCTGGACTCCGTCCATGGCGTCGACATCAACCCGTTCGCCATCGCCATCGCTCGCTTCCGCCTGCTGATCGCCGCAATGGCCGCCGCCGACATCCGCACTCTGGCCGAGGCTGCCAAGTACGAATGGCCCATCCACCTCGCCATCGGCGACTCCCTGATCAAGCACCGCCAACTCGAACTCACCCTCACCGACGAAGAAACCGGCGACCCGCTGGCCGCGTTCACCTACGCCACCGAGGACGTTCGCGACTACCCCGGGATCCTGAATCCAGGCCGGTACCACGTCGTAGTCGGAAACCCGCCATACATCACTGTCAAGGACAAGAAGCTCAACGGTCTCTACCGAGAGTTGTACGATGCCTGTTCCGGAACGTACGCACTCTCGGTGCCGTTCGCGCAACGCTTCTTTGAGCTGGCTCTGCATGATATTGACAACGACCGCTATGGCAGGGTTGGACAGATCACTGCCAATTCCTTCATGAAGAGGGAGTTCGGCGCCAAGCTCGTTGAGAATTATTTTGGCCACAAGGTCGAGCTGACTGAAGTGATCGATACTTCTGGAGCTTTCATACCTGGTCATGGCACCCCGACTGTGATTCTTGTGGGTACTCGGCGTTCAGGAAAATCTCGGGCATCCACGGTGCGCGCCATTCGAGGTGTACAGGGTGAGCCTGCCGCTCCGGCCGAAGGTGAGGTCGGATTGGTCTGGGCTGCGATCGTTGACCAGATCGAACTTCCGGGGACGACAAGCCGGTGGGTTTCCTGCGGCGACCTCGATCGCGATCGCTACTTCGCCAGCCACCCGTGGATCATGGTTGATGGTGGAGTTGAGATGATTGAGCGGATCGGCGAGGCCAGTGAGGCGACGCTGAAGCCGCGTTTGGATGCGGTGGGTAGAACGACCCACACTGGATTGGATGAGGCGTTCTACCTTGGACGGGCCGCTGCGAAGACGCGTGCCCTTGAAAATGCCTGTGTGCCGGTCATCCTGGGCGACGGGGTTCGGGACTACGTCATTACAGGATCCACCCTCACGATGTTCCCGTATGACGAGAAGGGCGTCAGGCGTGCCCCGACGGAGGGTGAGGTCAGATTCTTCTGGCCGCGTAGGATGGTTCTTGAGCGCCGTGTTGACTTCGGGGAGACTCCAGAAGAGCGTGGTCTGCGATGGTTTGATCACAGCATGTTCTTTCCTGGGAGATTTCGAAGCGAATTTGGCCTAGCCTTTTCTTTTGTGGCGACACATAATCATTTTGTGCTTGATAGGGGCGGGCGAGTTTTTAAACAGTCTGCCCCAGTGGTCAATCTGAAAAGCGAGGAGGGGAATGAGGGGGATTATCTTCGACTGCTCGGGGTGCTCAATAGTTCCACTTCCTGCTTCTGGCTCAAGATGGTCAGTCATGACAAGGGCATCCGTGGGGAGGGTGGTGGGTTTACTAGCGACGACTGGGAGCGATTCTACGAGTTCACCGGGACCAAGCTTCAGGAATTCCCCCTGCCGCGCGAATATTCAACGGCACTTGCGTCCGCGTTGGACAGCCTCGCGCAGGAGCTTGCGAAGGTGACGCCATCCGCTGTTGTTGCTTCTGAGGCGCCCAGCGTTTCGCCTCTTCGGGAGGCGCGGAAGCGGTGGGAGGCGTTGCGGGGGCGGATGATCGGGCTTCAGGAGGAGCTCGATTGGCACGTCTACTCGATCTACAGACTGCACCCGGAGGATCTGCGGGCTTCGGAGCAGGACGTCCCCGAGCTGGCGCTTGGGGAGCGGGCCTTCGAGATTGTGCTTGCTCGGCGCGTCGCAGAAGGCGAGGCTTCCGGCGAGTGGTTCAAGCGGCATGGGTCCACGCCGATCACCGAGATTCCTGCGCACTGGCCGGAGTCCTACAAGGAGACCGTCCGGAAGCGGATCGAGGCGATCGAGACCTCGCGAGCCATCGGGATGATCGAGCGGCCCGAGTACAAGCGGCGCTGGGCCACCGAAGGGTGGGATGCACTCCAGGAGAAGGCGCTGCGATCCTGGTTGCTCGACCGGATCGAGAAGCGGGAGCACTGGTTCGACGCCAATGACATGCCCGTCCTGGTCAACCTCTCCCGGCTGACCGACATGCTCTCCCGGGACGAGGACTTCGTCTCCGTGGCGAACCTCTACCGGCCGCGCGAGGAGCTCGCCAAGGTCGTCGCCGAGTTGATGGCCGACGAGCACGTTCCCTTCCTGGCTCCCCTCCGCTACAAGCCGTCCGGCCTGCGGAAACGGGACGACTGGGAGCACGTCTGGGACCTCCAGCGGCAGGAGGACGCCGCGCCCGACGAGATGGCCAAGCGCGACATCAGGAACACGATTCCCACCCCGCCCAAGTACGGCTCGGTCGACTTCCTCAAGCCGTCCTACTGGCGGGCTCGCGGCAAGCTCGATGTGCCCAAGGAGCGCTTCATCTCCTATTCGCCGGCCCTCGGTGTTCAGGCGAAGCTCTTCGGCTGGGCCGGGTGGGATCAGCGGGAGCAGGCGCAGGCGCTCGCGACCCACTTCACCAACCAGTCCCTCGGCCGCGAGGAGATCGCGCCTTTCCTGGCCGGGCTGCTCGAGCTACAACCTTGGCTGAAGCAGTGGCACGATGAGTTCCACCCGCTCTACAGCGGTTCCCCCGCCGCGTTCTTCGACGGTTACCGGCAGCAGGTCCAGGGCGAGCACGGCCTGACGGACGACGACCTGCGGAGCTGGAAGCCGGAGCCGGCGGCGCGGGGCCGCAAGGTGGCGAAAAAGTAACCGGAAGGCAGTGCCGGAAGGCAGGGAGTACAGATGGCACAGCAGCCGCCGCTGCTCCGCGAGCTCATCCCGATCAAAGAGTCGATCTCCACCTCGGACTACGTGCTCAAGCTGGCCGAGGCGACGACTCCCGAGGGGGTCGGGCAGGCGCTCGAGAACTACGTGCTCACCGATCGCCTCCGCCAGAACTTCAACGAGGCTCTGGACGTCATCAGGGCGGCGGTGGAGGGCCACGCGTCCAAGGCCGCCTACCTGCACGGATCGTTCGGTTCGGGTAAGTCGCACTTCATGGCGGTGCTGTACGCGCTGCTGTCCCGCCATCCCAAGGCGTGGGGCGACCCCGACTTCGACCCGGTGCTGACACGGCACGAATGGCTCCAGACCGAGGGCAAGAAGTTCCTTCTGGTCCCGTACCACATGCTCGACGCCCAGTCGATGGAGCAGCGGGTGCTCGGCAAGTACGTCGAGCACATCCGCAGGCTGCACCCGGACGCGCCCATCCCGCAGGTGTACAAGACCGACGCCCTGTTCGAGGACATCCACAGGCTGCGCAAGAGCATGGGTGACGAGGCCGTCATCCGAGGTCTCGCCGCCACGGGCGACGGTGACGACGGCGAGGACGACTGGGGCGACGCGTTCGCCTGGACGCCGGAACTGCTCGATGCGGCCATGTCCGCCGAGGAGTCCTACGACGAGGAAGCCAAGCTCGAACTGCTCGAGCCCTCCACCCCGTCGGAACTGCGCGCGAAGCTGGTCCAGGACGCCTCCATCCACCTCCTGCCGGGGTTCGCCAAGAAGGCGGCCGAAGACCAGCAGGGCTTCATCTCCCTCGACCGGGGCCTGTCGGTGATCGCCGCCCACGCCAAGGACCTCGGGTACGACGGGCTGGTCCTGTTCCTGGACGAGTTGGTGCTGTGGCTCGCCACCCGCATCCATGACCAGAAGTTCGTGGCCCGCGAGGCCGGAAAGATCACGAACCTGGTCGAGGGCGGGGACGCGCGCCGGGCGATTCCGATCGTGTCGTTCATCGCCCGCCAGCGCGACCTACGGGAACTGGTCGGCGAGGAGGCGTCCGGGGCGGCCGAGGCAGCGATCCAGGACACACTGAACCTGGCCTCCGGCCGCTTCGACAAGATCACGCTGGAAGACCGCAACCTCCCGCAGGTGGCGCACGCGCGGCTGCTCACCCCCTTCGGCGGCGACAACGGCGAAGCCGCGCAGCAGGTCAACGCGGCGTTCGAGCGGACCAAGGCCCTCGGCCCGAACGTCTGGGACACCCTGCTCGGCTCGGACAAGAGCACCACGGGCGCCGATGAGGAGTCGTTCCGGCTCACCTACCCGTTCTCACCCGCCTTCATGGACACGCTCGTCCACATCTCGTCGGCGTTGCAGCGGTCCCGGACCGGTCTGAAGCTGATGGGCGAGCTGCTCGCGGCAGGCCGCGAGCAGCTGCGACTGGGTGACCTGATCGCGGTCGGCGACCTCTATCCCGTGATCGCCAAGGGCGGCGACAAGCCCTTCGTCGACGACCTCGAGGTCGTCTTCTCCGCCGCCGACAAGCTCTACAAGAACAAGCTCCGGCCCTACCTGCTCAACGCTCACGAGGTCACCGAGGACGACGTCCAGCGGTACCTGCACGCCCCCGATGCCATCACCGACGCCGGCCTCGCCCAGCGGTGCAAGCTGTTCGTCGGGGACAACCGGCTCGTCTGCACGCTGCTGCTCTCGGCGCTCGCCCCGAGCGTCCCGGCGCTGAACGACCTGACGCTCCGCCGCCTCTACGCGCTCAACCATGGCTCGGTCGTCGCGCCGATCCCCGGCAGCGAGGCCGGGATCATCAAGAGCAAGATCGCCGAATGGGCGGCCCGGTTCCCGGAGATCAAGCCGACCGGAACGCCCGCCAACCCTGGCGTCCGGCTGGAACTGACGGGTGTGGACGTCGACTCCGTCATCGCCAACGCCAGGGTCAACAACACCCCGGGCAACCGCACCGCGCTGGCCCGCCGCCTGCTCATAGAGGAGCTGGGCGTCCAGCACACCGACGGCCGGTTCGGTGGCGACGAGCTGCACCTGGTCTGGAAGGGGTCCCAGCGCACGCTCGAAGTCCTCTTCGGCAACGTCGCCGACGAGGACGAGATGCCCGACCACGACCTGGTTCCGCACATCGAGGGGCAGTGGCGGATCGTGGTCGACCTGCCGTTCGACGAGACCAACTACGGCCCCGTCGAGGACGTCAACCGCATCCACAAGCTCAGGGAGAAGCAGCGCGATCCGTCCCGGACCCTCGCGTGGCTTCCCACCCACCTGTCGGCGCAGCGCTACGAGGACTTCCAGCGCCTGGTCATCATCGACCGGGCGCTGGCGGACGAGCAGCGGTTCGCCACGCAGTACGCGGCCAACCTCAACGCCGACAACCGCCAGCGCGCCAAGGGCCTGCTGGAGAGCCAGCGTGAGGCTCTGACCACGCAGCTCAAGGACGCGTTCAAGCAGGCGTACGGGCTCAAGACCAAGGACGCGGCGCACGTCCAGGTGGACTTCGACCAGCACTTCCAGCCGCTCCCCGACAACCTGCCCGACCTGAAGGTCCAGTTCGGGCAGTCGATGCGGGAGGCGATCCGGCACATCGCGGGCCGGCTGCTGGAAGCCCAGTTCCCCGCGCACCCCGATCTCGATCCGGACGGCACCGGCACGGCCGTGCGTCCGGCCGACGCGAAGACCGTCTTCGGATACGTCCGGGCCGCCGCCGAAGCGCGGGACAGCCAGGTCGAGGTCCCTGCCAAGGACCGCAAGCTGATGGTGCGGCTGGTCGAACCGCTCCGGCTCGGCACGCAGCGGGAGGCGTACTTCAAGCTGTCCCATCACTGGGCCGACCACTTCCGGATGAGGGCCAGCAACGAGGGCGTCCCGGGCGACCTCAGCCTGATCAAGCTGCTGGACTGGATCGACCAGCCGCATTCCTGGGGACTGGACGCGTTCCTGGGCCACCTGGTCGTCGCGTCGTTCGCCGAGATGGACGACCGGGTCTGGGTGCGGGCGGGTTCCCCGCTCATCCCCGCGCCGGAACTGGGGCAGGTCAAGAGCGGTGACGCCCTGCGCACCCAGCCGCTGCCCAGCGAACGTGACTGGGATGCCGCGGGGCAGCGGTTCGAAGCGATCTTCGGCAGGCAGGCTCCGCAGCTGCTGCGTGGACGGCTCGTGAACCAGCTCGCCCGGCAGATCACCGAGGAGGCCAGGGCACACCGGAGCGGGGCCGACGACCTGGTCCGCGAGCTTGAGGAGCACGCCGCCTTCCTCGGACTGGACGAGACCGACGACAGCGGCAGGCTTCAGGTCGCGCGCCGCTCCGTGGAGCTGCTGAAGGCCCTGGAATCGGCCGCGCAGGGCACTGCGGCAGCGAAGAAGACGGTCGAGACCTTCGCCCGCTTCGACCTCGGCGAACTCTCCGCCGACCGCTACGGAACCTCGATCAAGCGTGCCCACGAGGTCGCCCAAGCCCTGGCAGGTGCCTCATGGGACGTCATCGCGCTCGCTCAGGGGCAGGGGGCTGAGGGAGAGGCTCTGCTGGAATCCCTGCGCGGCATCGCCCGTGTGGACCAGCGGACGGCCGATCTCGTCGAGGCGCTCGAGGTGACCCGGCGGAAGGTCACGGCGTTGATCAAGCGTAACCAGCGCCCGGCCCCCACACCGGAACCGCGCATGCCGAAGCCGACGAGGCCGGGCGACGTCGACCTCGGCGGCGGCTCCAGCCACCCGCCCGTCCCGGAGGACGACCCTCCGCCGACCGGCGGGGGAACCAGGAAGGCCGCCACGTCGGGTACCCGCCGCGTCTCGGTGGCCGAGGCCGCGTCCGGCCTGGCGCGCGAACTCGCCGACCTGCCTTCGGACGCGACCATCGAGATCACTTGGCGGGTCGTGCGCTGATGTCCACCATCTCGACCGGCATCGGCGATGCCGAAGCTGTCGGCGGCGCCGTGCGGCTCACCGTTGCGACCGTCACGCAGTACCTGGCGTCGAGCAAGAGCCTGAACGATCGCCCGAAGCGCAGGGTCGTGCTGTTGCGGGCCGTCCCGGAGTGGGACGGTCCAGGCGGACTCACCTGGGGAAGTGAGCAGCAGGCCCAGGTCGTTCCGGCGCCGTCGCCGCTTGCGATCCACGAGCTCATCCTTGGGCACCTCGGGCGGGACGATGGCCCGCCGATGCTGGTGGTGTTGACCGACCGGGAGGAGAGCGAGCTCGATCCCGCGATCCTCGCCCGTGCGCACAGGCAGCGGGTCGAGAGCGTCGACAACTGGAACCTCGTGCTGGAGACGTTCGGTGCCGACCAGCGTGATCCCCGGCTGCGGGCGGAAGGCTGGGCCGCCGAGGCACTTCTGGACGCCACCCCTCCAGGCGGCTGGCCTCGGCTGGCGGGCACCGTGTTGTCTCGGCGCACCGCACTGTCGGCACTGGTGATGCGGCGGTTGCGGCTCGGCCGCTATGACACCGATGGGAACGAACCGCTGACCGGGGCGGCGGGTGGCGATGCCATCGACACCCACCTGTTGTTTCACTGGTCGCTCGTCCCGTCCGGGCCGGACCGGCTGCGCGCTCTGCGTCGTCCCGAACGTGAAGGGCTGATCCGCTTCCTGAGCGAGGAGGAGCAGGCCGGAGCCGCCGGACGCATCCTGTGCGCACTCGTCGAGGCCGACCACGGCCCGGACGCGGTGCCGTTCGGGCTTCTTTGCGCGGCGCTGTGGCTGGATGCCCCTGCCGACACCGACACCTATCAGGCACGCGGCCGGATCGAACGATGGCTGGGAGATCCGCCGCCGGTCACCGGTGAGGCTCTGGACGCCCACTTGAACCGGTTCGGCAGGTCCTGCCTGGAGTTCGTCACCAGTCTTTTGGCAGTCGGCCGCTCCGGCGACGGGGAGACCGGCCGTGCGGCCAGGCGGGCCACCGACCAGATTCTTGGACGGGCCTCCGAACTCTCCAGGCAGCTGGGGATCGGGCAGGTGCGGCACAGCACGGTGTTGCCCGAGGGACTGAACGAGCGTTTCACCGCGCTGGGCCGAGCCCTGCGCGCGGGAGATCTCGCGGCGGTCATCGGCTGCCTGAATGCGTTGGAGGAGCACCAACTGGCCGTCGGTCGCGACGCCCGGGTGCGCATCGAACGAGCGCGGATGGCCGTCCGGCTCACCCACTGGCTCGCTACGTCCCCGGCTACCGAAGTGCCGACCGTCGCAGCCGCGATCGACCGGCATATGACCGAGACCGGCTGGGTCGACCAGGCGCTCGACCACATCGAGGCCGGCGGCGACCCTGATCCCGTGCTGAAATCCGCCTACGACCGGCTCGGTGAGCGGATACGCGAACAGCGCCGCGAACTCGACCGCTCCTTCGCCCGCGTCTTGGCCGCTTGGACCTCTGCGGGCACCGACCCCGGGACGATGCTCACCGTGGAGACGTTCCTTCCGAGGGTCGTCAAACCGGTGGTGAGCGGCAAGACCACACGACGGATCCTGCTGCTGGTTCTGGACGGCATGAGCGCGGCCATCGCGGCCGAGCTCGCCGAGGAACTGCGCCGGGACTGGGCCGAATACGACCCGGTGCCCGACGACTCCGGCAAGCCCCCGCGGCGGCGGGCGATGGCGGCGGCCCTGCCCACACTGACGGCGGTCTCCCGGACGTCGCTGTTCGCCGCCGAGCTGAGCAGGGGAGGCCAGGCCGACGAGAAGCGGATCTTCCCTCTGCACAGGTTCTGGGGCGGCGCGAAGGCCGCCGTCTTCCACAAGGACGACCTGCGCGGCGAGTCGGCCGGAGCGCCGTACGGCCGGGCGCTGACCGAAGCCCTGGACGACGGTTCCAGCCACGTCGCGGTCGTGCTGAACACCATTGACGACCGGCTCGCCAAGGAACAGAAGCTCGGCGACGCCACCTGGCGGCTCGACCACATCGGTGAGCTGCGGGAACTGATGCGAGAAGCCGCCGAGCGCGGCATGGCGGTGCTCCTCACCAGCGATCACGGCCATGTCGTGGACCGTCGTGGCGTCCGGCTCGACGCCGCGAACGCCGCTTCGGCACGACACCGGCTGCCCGGAGGGACGCTCTCCGACGGCGAGATCCCGCTGTCCGGACCGCGTGTGGTCGAGGACGCCCCCGGCGGCGAGATGGTCGCGTTGTGGGATCGCGACCTTCGGTACACGGCGCAGAAGGCGGGCTACCACGGCGGCGCCGCGTTGGCCGAAGTCGCCATCCCTGTGCTCGCCTTCCTGCCGTTCAAGGCCGCGCCGCCGAAGGGGTGGCGGGAGCTGGGCGACCAGCGTCCCGAGTGGTGGCGACTCGAGCAAGAGCCCGCCGCGCCCGAGCGGATCGCCTCCAGTCGTACGCAAGGGGAGCCGTTCGCGGTCAGGACGTCGTCCGACGCGCTGTTCGACCTGGAACCCGAACCGCGCGACGGCGCGCCGCCGGAGGCCGCCTCGCCGGCGGATTCTCTCGCGTCCGCACTGCTCGCCTCCGACGTCTTCAACGATCAGTTGAAGCTGGTGGCGCGCAAGCCGCCGCTCGCCAAGATCGAGACGGCCGTGCGGGCGCTGCTGGATTCCGGCACCCTGCCCGTCACCGCCCTGGCGCAGCGGGTCGGCTATCCGGTCGAGCGCGCGGACGGCTTCGCCGCCGTCCTCGCCCAGCTGCTCAACTACGACGGGGTGCAGGTGCTGGAGAGCCTGCCCGACGGCCGCACGCTGCGGCTCGACACCGCCCTGCTCCGCGACCAGTTCGAGCTGCGATGACGCCGTGCTGGAACACTGGTGCCCGTGAGTAGCGCACGACCCGACAGCAGCGGATCCGACAGCGCCCGAGCCGATGGCGCCCGGCCCAACGGCGTCCGGTCCAGCCAGGTCAGCGCCGTCCGGCGGCGGGCCGTCATCGATGCTCTCCGGCGCGGGGCGGTGCCGGAGAGCGGGCTGGACCTGCTCGCCACAGGGCTCGACCGCTTCGAGGCCGCCCTCGGTGCGGAGCTGGACGCGGTCGCCTCCGGCGGATCGGTCTTCAAGGCCGTCCGCGGCGAGTACGGCTCCGGTAAGACGTTCTTCACCCGATGGCTGGGAGAACGTGCGAAACGCCGCAACTTCGCGGTGGCCGAGATTCAGATCTCCGAGACCGAGACGCCGCTGCACCGGTTGGAGACCGTCTACCGGCGGCTCACCGAACGGCTGACCACCACCAGTTTCCCGCCGAGCGCGCTGCGGCCCGTGGCGGACGCGTGGTTCTACGCGCTGGAGGAGGACGCCCTGGCCGCCGGGGCCGCCGAGAACGACCTCGCGGGCGAGGTGGACCGGCTGATGACCGCGCGCCTCACGGAGGTGTCCCGGCACGCACCGTCGTTCGCCACAGCCTTGCGCGGCTACCGCTCGGCGCTCGGCGCGGGTGACGAGGCCACCGCCTCCGCCGTTCTGGCCTGGCTCGGCGGGCAGCCCCACGTCGCCGCCGCCGCCCGCCGGGCCGCCGGGGTTCGAGGAGACCTCGACCATTTCGGGGCGCTCGGCTTCCTCCAAGGGCTGCTGACCGTCCTCCGGGACAGCGGCCATCCCGGCCTGCTGGTGGTGCTCGACGAGGTCGAGACGCTGCAACGCGTCCGCTCTGACGCCAGGGACAAGGCGCTCAACGCGCTGCGCCAGCTCATCGACGAGGTCCACGCGGGCCGGTTCCCGGGTCTCTACCTGGTGATCACTGGGACGCCCGCGTTCTACGACGGTCGGCAGGGCGTCCAGCGTCTGGCGCCGCTCGCGCAGCGGCTCGCCACCGACTTCACCACGGATCCGAGGTTCGACAATCCGCGGGCCGTCCAGGTCCGTTTGCAGGGCTTCACCCTGGAGTCGCTGACCGGTCTCGGCATCACCATCCGCGACCTGTACGCCGCGGGCGCTGACGCCCCCGAACGTCTCACTTCGCTCGCGGACGACACCTACATCGCCGATCTCGCACGGGCCGTCGGCGGTGCGCTCGGCGGCAAGGTAGGCGTAGCGCCACGGCTGTTCCTCAAGAAGCTCGTCGGCGACGTGCTCGACCGCATCGACCAGTTTCCCGATTTCGACCCCCGCGTTCACTACACACTCACCGTGTCCGGCACCGAGCTCACCGACGTGGAACGGAACCTCACGGCGGACGACGTCGACCTGGACGTGTGATGGAACGGCTGCACCCGGTCGTCCTTCACCACATCGTGAACAGCCTCGGATGGCCGGACCTGCGTCCGCTGCAACGCCGGGCCGTCGCGCCGATCCTCGACGGCGAGGACGTCCTGCTGCTGGCTCCGACCGCGGGCGGCAAGACCGAGGCTGCGGTCTTCCCGATCCTTACCGCGATGGCCCAACAGCAGTGGACCGGGGCATCCGTGCTCTACCTCTGCCCGCTCAAGGCGCTGCTCAACAACCTCGCCCCCCGCATCGACCAGTACGCCCAATGGCTCGGCCGAAGCGCCGGACTCTGGCACGGCGACACCCGCGAATCGGCGCGTCGGCGCATCCGCCTCGTCCCTCCGGACATCCTGCTGACCACGCCCGAGTCGCTGGAGTCGATGCTCATCAGTCACAAGACCGACCACGACCAGGTACTCGGCGGCGTCCGCGCGGTCGTCATCGACGAGGTGCACGCCTTCGCGGGCGACGACCGAGGCTGGCATCTGCTCGCCGTCCTCGAACGACTGACCAGAGTCACGGGCCGTCCCATCCAGCGGATCGGCCTGTCGGCGACCGTGGGAAATCCTCACCGGCTGTTGTCATGGTTGCAGGGTGCTGCCGCTGGGGCCCGATCCGCCAGGGTCGTCGCGCCTGAGACGGTGACCCAGAAAGCACCCGTCGCGGCGCGGATCGAGCTCGACTTCGTCGGCTCCATCGAGAACGCGGCCAAGGTCATCGCCTCGTTGCACCAGGGGGAGAAGCGTCTGGTGTTCTGTGACTCGCGTAGCCAGGTCGAGCAGCTGGGCGCGGCGCTGCGAGCCCGGGACGTCACCGCCTTCCTGTCCCACGCCTCATTGTCGGCCGGGGAACGACACCGATCGGAACAGGCTTTCGCGGAGGCCCGGGACTGTGTGATCGTCTCGACGTCCACGTTGGAACTCGGCATCGACGTCGGCGATCTGGACCGTGTGATCCAGATCGATTCCCCCGCAACCGTGGCATCGTTCCTGCAACGCCTCGGCCGCACTGGCCGCCGGTCGGGCACCGAACGAACCTGCCTGTTCCTGGCCACCAAAGAGAACGCACTTCTTCAAGCAGCGGGACTGCTGCTGCTGTGGGGGTGCGGATGGGTCGAGGACGTGGTGGCCCCGCCCGCACCGCGTCACCTGGTCGCACAGCAGATCCTGGCCGTCGCACTCCAGGAGCATCGTCTCGGGAACAGGGAATGGGCGACGCAGTGGAACGGGCTGTCCCCTTTCGATCGGTCGGGTGAACCGATCCTGCGACACCTGCTCGCGGAAGGCTTCCTGGACGAGGACGACGGCATGGTGTTCATCGGTCCGGAGGCGGAGAAGCGGTTCGGCCATCGTCATTTCATCGAACTGACCGCATCTTTCACAGCGCCGCCCCAGTTCACGGTCCTGTCGGGTCGCTCGGAGATCGGCCGCACCGACCCCTCCGTGCTCACCGAGGACCGTCCGGGCCCACGACGCCTCCTGCTGGCCGGGCGGACCTGGCAGGTCACCTACATCGACTGGAAGCGGCGACGTTGCTTCGTGGAGCCGGCCGAAGGTGGCGGCATCGCGAAGTGGACCTCCGGGGGCATCGCGGGTCTCTCTTTCGAACTTGCCCAGGCCATGCGCGACGTTCTCCTTGGTGCGGACCCGCCTGTGGAACTCACCCGGAGGGCCGCCGGGAAGTTGGCGCTTCTGCGGTCGGAACGGGCACCTGGTTCGGTTCACCCGGCCGGACCGGTCATCACCCGCGCGGGGACGGACGTTCGTTGGTGGACATGGGCCGGGTATCGCGCGAATGCCGTTCTGACCGCGACCTTGTCGTCAGTGACCGATCCCGTTCAGCGGCCCACGGACCTGTTCGTGCGGCTTAGGGATGACCTGACGCCGGAGATGTGGGCGGCAGCGCGCACCGACGCCCCGCTCGTCCTGCCCGACGTCGACGCCCGGGCGGTCCGGGGCCTGAAGTTCGCGGCGGCCCTGCCCGCTCACCTTGCGGTCGCGACGGTGGCGGCCCGGCTAGCCGACCTCGATGCTGCAGCGAAGACTCTCGGCGAGACCACCCGTTTCATTACCGTCCCTCGCTCGTGAGGCAAGGCCGGAAAGCACTGACGGCGCCGGGGTCTTCCCGGTTAGAGTGACCCGCATGGCCTTGGTGCGCATGGCGGTGGAGAACTACCGTTCCTTCAGAGAACGGCAGGAGATCGAGCTGCGGCCGATCACGGTCATCCTGGGTAAGAACAACTCGGGGAAGAGCGCCCTCACGCGCCTGCCGCTCATTCTTGAGACCGGCCTCAACACAAACTCTCGCCTCCCTCTCGACCTCGACATGCTCGGCGATGATCCGCCTGATTTCTTGGATCTCGTCCACGGGCGCAGTGTGCATCGTCCGTTGCGTCTGGGGTTGACCGTGGCGAGTGCAAGGCAAAAATACGAGCTGAACGCCACAATTCAGAACGTTGATGAAAAGAAGACTCAGTTCATCACGGATATGGAGATCAGTCGGGACGGACAGGCGTTCCGGTTGGCGTGGGAGCCGGCAGAGGGAGACGATTCGTATGAGGTCACCTCGAACGGCGGTCCGCCTGAAATCCATGAGCTGACGTTCAAGGGGTTGGTTCCCCTTCCCATTTCGCGGGACGCGGGGAAGAACTGGCCGGGCCCCCTGGAGTTCACCGGCCCGGACGGGATCGACTGGATCCGTTACCTGGGCCCGTACCGGCAGCGCCCCGCGCGGCTCACCCGCCTTCCCTCCCGGATGGCCGCGGAGGTCGGTACCGCGGGCGAGAACGCCGCCGGGATGCTCGTCAACGATCACGTTCGGGGCGAGCGAACCCTGATCGACCGGGTCAACGAGCTGCTCGGGGACAGCCTGATGGGATGGCGCCTGGAGGTCGAGCCTCAGGGCCCGCTTTATGCGGTGAACCTCCGATCCTCCGCGAACCCCGACCTCATGGTGAACCTTCTCGACTCCGGCACCGGTGTGGCCCAGGTGCTCCCGCTGCTCGTCCAGCAGGCACAGGGCACGACTCGGTCGCGTTCTCCGGTGCTCCAAGTCATCGAGGAGCCCGAACTTCACCTCCACCCCTCGTTCCACGCCCTTCTCGCTGACCTGTTCCTCGCGTCGGCCAGGGGAGGGACGAGATTTCTGATCGAGACGCATAGTGAGACACTGCTGCTTCGGCTGCGGCGTCGTATTGCCGAGGGGAAGGTCACTCCCGACAAGGTCGCGGTCTATTTCGTCGAGCATAGAGCCGGTGAGTCTCGCGCCCGCCGAATCCATATCGACGAGTTCGGCAATCTGGACTACTGGCCGGAAGGTGTCTTCTCCGAAGACTTCGAGGAGACCAAGAAGCTGGCCGAGGCACAGTTCTCCAGGGACCACAATGAAAGTTGAGCTCTCACCCGACGTCTTTACAGACGAGTGCTTCGAACTGATCGCCGCGTTGGTCCGGTATTTTGCCGTGGGCAGGCACGAGTGGCGTGTTGACGTGTCGCACCTTCCCCTTGCGGAGGGGTACTTCCGGGAGCACGTTCCGAAGCGGGCACCGACCTGGAGCGACCTGGCGCGCAAGGGGCTGGTCAGCGGGGCGTGGACGTCCCACACATCCGGGCGCGGTGCTGTGACCGTCACGCGCGAGACTCTGGAAGACCACGTCCACGACCTTGGACTGGCCGCACGGCTCGTCGTGGAGAACCGGGAGGCGGACGGCGCGTTCGTGCTCGCCCTCGCCCACGTCTTTGATCCTGGACGACTCGTCGAGGCCGTCGAACGCGGGTGGTTGAAGATCGTTCAGGGGGGAGGCAGCGGTGAGGTCCCCAAGGTCGTCCGGAACGAGCAGGAGGAGTTCAGGCGGAGGAGCCGGGTGACGTTCCTGCTGGACGGTGACAGGTTGACCCCGGGTGTGCGCTCCAAACACCAGGCGGTCGCCGACGAACTCCGCGAGGTCGGCGCCCAGGGGCACGTACTGCGCTTCCGTGAAGTCGAGAACTACATACCCAACCGCGTCCTGGCAGCCGTGAGCGTGCCGGCTCCCCGTCGCGGCCTGGATGAGCGGATCAAGTGCCTGAAGACGCTCACCCATGACCAGCGTGCCCATTTCGACATGAAGAAAGGGTTCGCCGACCGCAAGAGGGAGCGGGTCGAGATCCACTCAGAGCAGCAGGAGCTCTATGGTTCGCTACCGGAGTCCATCCAAGTTGGTCTCCGGTTGGGGTTCGGTGATGGCCTCACGATCCTCCTGCTGCGCGAGGCAGAAGCAGGCAAGATCACCGAGTCCGACTTCGACGCGCTTGGTCCGGCGGTGTGTGACGAGCTGCGAGCGATCCTCAACCTGTTGTACGAGATCCTCTAGGGAGAGGTCATGGCCACCGATCGTGACGAGCGCGGACTGAGTGGTCTCCAGGGATACGAGGGAACCGGCGGGGAGATCGACGTCCGTCCGGAAGTGAACCTGCTGGAGACCTACCTAGGGGATGTTCGCAAGGGGCAGTTGCGGATCCCGAAGTTCCAGCGGCCGTTCGTCTGGCGACCCGACCAGATGCTCGACCTGTTCGACAGTATCGAGCGGGGCTATCCCATCGGGAGTCTGCTGCTTTGGGAGACCGATCTCGAGCTGGAGAGCCTGGATCACGTCGGCGGTCTGCACGTGCCCACCGCGCCGCGTGAGCTGGTGACCTACGTGCTCGACGGGCACCAGCGAATTTCCACGCTCTTCTCATGCCTCTATCTGTCCGAGGTTGAGGACCTGGTCGACGATGATGACTCTCCGCCCTGGCTGTGGCGGATCTACCGCATTCTCGGCCAAGGGGACACCAGGGCCAACAGGTACGTGCACTGGAAGCAGGCGGGGCCGCCGCCGCCCAACTATCTTCCGGTGAGTGCGGTCCGCAGGACGCTCGATTTCCTCTCTTATGCGCGCACTCTTGCGAAGACCTATGAGGGTCAGCGGCACGATGAGCTCATCGAAGAGGCCGAACGGGTGGCCCAGCGCATCAAGTCCTACAAGATCTCGGTCGTGACCCTGATGAGTGGGAGCCTTGCACAGGCGGTGGAGGTCTTCTCCCGCGTCAACAGCAAGGGCCAGGCGATGAGCCCCGACCAGATGGTCTCGGCGCTCACCTACAAGGGTGGCGGCGAGGAGAGCCTGGCCAACCGTATAGACGCGATCCTTGAACGCATCGCGGAGGACGGCTTCGGGGAGATCAATTCCACGACCGCTTTCCGCGCGGTGCTCGCGGTCGCAGGAGAGGAAGAGGTCACCGGAGCCCGGTGGGACGTGCTGGCCCGACGTGTGGAGGGGCGTGTCTCGCAGGCCGTCGTGGACACCGACCGGGCGCTTTCCCTGGCCGTGGAGTTTCTCCGAGACCGCGTGGGGGTTCCGCTGGCGAGACTCGTGCCCTACAACAACCAACTCATGCTGCTCGTGCTGTTCTTCCACCTGTGCCCGAACCCGTCCGACGAACAGGTCGAGGGACTGACTCGTTGGTTCTGGATCACATCCTGGTCCGGCCAGTTCGCGAGCATGAACTCCACGAGCAGCAGGCAGTCCATTCAGGACATGCGTGCGTTCGCGATCGGTCAGAAGGAGATACGGGACTTCAGCGGCGGCCAGGGCATGTTCGACTTCGCAGATCAGCGGCCGCGTCCGTTCCCGGACCGGTTCGACCTCCGCAGCGCGCGAGTTCGTGCCTACCTGCTGTGGGAGTTGCGCGAGTATCCGGTGAGATACAGCGTATCCGGAGCCGAGTACCAGGCCATCGAGGTGATTCGGAGATTGGATTCCGCCGCCTTCCGGCGTATCTCCAACACGCCGGGGATGGCCAACGGTTCGCACCCGGCCAACCGGATCGTGCTGGAACCCAACCGGGGAATGCCCTCGCGTGACTACATGACCGTGAGCCTCGGCAAGGCGCAGGCGAAAGACATTCTCGGCATCACGAAGGAAGCCCTCACGCTTCAGGCATCCGGAGCTGAGGAGGAATTCGTCAGCGTCCGGGGTTTCGAGCTCGCGAGGCAGGAAAGACGCTTTATTGAGAGCCTCGCGGCGACCACCAGCCCAAGCGACCACGGTGGCTCGGAGATCGACACCGAGTGAGTGAACGCCACGGGCCTGCCACCCTGCCACCTCGAGTGATCGGGTGACTATCTCCACCGTTCTGGCGCTGGACCATAGGGACTGAGGCCAGGAACGGATCCAGGTCGGAAGGCGCTGGCTCTGGGATGCGCGGTGGCTGGGGAGGATTGCGCGTTGGGTTGACCCTGGTCTGAGATCCGCAGTCCGGAAGATCGAGGCCGCTCAGAAACCCCGCCTGACCGCGCGGTCCAACCTCGCAGAGGAGGTGCCGCCATGGTAGACGCGCTTCGGGCGGCGAACGATGTGCTGGAGGTCCATCGTCGGTGACGTCGAATGTTCGCAGGCTTTTTTGAGCAGCTCGCGATTGTCGCTTCGCAGCTGAACTACTCGGACTCCGCCGCAATTTTGGTGCCGTGGGGCGGGTGAGTGGGGCTGTGCTGGTGATGGCGGGCGGTCTGCTGGTCGCGCTCGCGTGTGCGATGGCGCTGCTCTTCTGGGCCGTTCGGGTTTCGGGGACTGCCGGTGGTCAGCACAGTGCGGGGCGTCATCGGCGGGACGGAGGGCACGGTCGTGGGTGACGGTGCGTCGGAGGAGGGGCGTTTCTGGCACGTGCGAGGAGAGGGAGCGGGCATGCGGATCGGAGGGAACGGTGTGGCGCGACTGACCTGTCCGCGTGACTCGGCGGCGGACTTCCTGTGGGCTCCGGACGAGATGCGCTGGCGTCGCACGTTCGGCGGACGTCCCGACCAGGTGGCTGCCGCGCGCGAGTTCGCCCGGACGCTGTTCGCGGGGACTGAATGCCTGGACCTGGTCGAGTTCGCGGTCGGGGAGCTCGCCGCGAACACCCTGCGGCACACCCGGTCCGGCGAGGACGGCGGTTGGTTCGGCGTCGAGCTCGTTTATGACGACCCGGTCTACGTTGCGGTGACCGACAACGGCGGTTCGAGCGTCCCCACCATCAAGGAGCCCGACGACGTCTGGGCTGAGTCCGGACGTGGTCTGTGGGCGCTCTCCCAGCTCGCGGCCAAGATCGGCGTCGAAGGGTGCAGTCGTACCGGCCACCTGGTCTGGGTGGAGCTCCACCTGGACGAGTCGTCCGCCGACCCGCGCGGCACCTGGTAGCGCCAGCGTCGGACCGGGCTTCCGGCCGGTCGGTGGAGGTGGCTTCTGGGCCTCGCCGTCCGGCCGGGCAGCGGGTTTTTAGGGACGGGTTGCGGCTGTGCAGCGGCGGGCGAGGGTTTTGATCTGCTCGACCAGCTCCGGAGGATCGGTGACGGTGAAGTCGGTGTCGATGGACGTGATCATCCAGGACAGCGCCCACGGGGAGTCGGCGCCGACATGGAGCAGGCAGCTGGTGTCGTCGATCGCTTCCAGGACGCCCATGCCGGTCCAGATGCGGTCGGCCAGGTCGGCGGCCGAGCGGTGCAGGGTGACGGTGGCGCGGTAGGGCCACGCGCGCGAGGAGAGCCGGTTCGAGAGGTAGGTGACCACGTCCCCGTCCGGTGCCTCGCGGGGCGGGAAGCGCGGGCCGGTGGGTGTCCGGGCGTGCAGCCGGTCCACCCGGTAGGAACGCCAGTCCGCCGCCGTCGGGTCCCACGCGACCAGGTACCAGTGCCGGTTGAAGTTGACCACCGAGTGCGGTTCGACGTCCTTGGTCGAGCGGTGGCCCTGGAGGTTCGTGTACTCGAAGCGCAGCCGCTCGTGGCGGTGGCAGGCGTCGGAGAGGACGATGAGGGTGTTGGGTTCCACGCGCGGCGCGGTCGGCTCCACACGGACCAGGGAACGCTGCAAGCCCTGCAGGCGGTGTCGCAGTCGCGAGGGCATGACCTGCTCGAGTTTGGTGAGGGCGCGCAGCGCGGAGTCCTCGAAACCGGCGACGGTCCCGCCGGTCGTGGTGCGCAGGCCGACCGCGACGGCCAGGGCCTCCTCGTCGTCGAGCAGCAGCGGCGGCAGGGTGCTGCCCGCGGCCAGCCGGTACCCGGCCGTGCCCTGGACGGCGTCCACCGGATAGCCGAGTTCGCGCAGCCGGTCCACATCCCGGCGCACGGTCCGGGTGCTGACGTCGAGGCGTTCCGCCAGATCGCCGCCTGACCAGTCGCGGCGCATCTGCAGCAGGGACAGCAGGCGCAGGAGCCGAGCCGAGGTTTCGAGCATGGTCCAAGAATGCCACCGTCTTAGGAACGAACTTGTCCTAAGGGCTTCCTAGCTTGAGGGCATGACGAAGATCGTTCCCTTCCGCATCGACATCCCGGACGCCGACCTTGAGGATCTGAACCGGCGACTGGCCGCCACCCGCTGGCCAGAGGAACTGCCCGGCGTCGGCTGGACGCACGGCATCCCGACCGGCTACGTGCGGGAGCTCGCCGAGTACTGGCGCACCGGGTTCGACTGGCGGGCCCAGGAGGCCGCCCGGAACCGGTATCCGCAGTTCGCCACCGAGATCGATGGGCAGCGGATGCATTTCCTGCACGTCCGCTCGGCCGAGCCCGACGCGCTGCCGCTGGTCCTGGTGCACGGCTGGCCGTTCCAGGACTTCACCGCCACGATCGACGCGCTCACCGATCCGGCCGCGCACGGCGGTGCCCCGGAGGACGCCTTCCACCTGGTGATTCCGACGCTCCCGGGGTTCGGCTTCTCCGGCCCGACCCACGTGGCCGGCGAGGCGTCGACCGACCGAAGCGCGGAGCTCATCGCGAAGCTCATGGCGCAGCTGGGATATGAGCGCTATGGCGCACAGGGTGGCGATGCAGGCTCGTTCATCGCGCCGCGGCTGGGCCGCATCGACACCGACCATGTGGTGGGAGTCCACCTCAACGACCCGATCACCATCCCCTCCTGGGGCGATGACGGATCGGGGTACAGCGCGAGCGATCGGGAGAAGCTGGCGCAGTTGAAGGACTGGAGCAGCAAGCAGACCTCGGGCTATGCGGGTATGCAGGGCACCCGTCCGCAGACACTCGCGCCGGCGGTCGCCGACTCGCCCGCGGGCATGCTGGCGTGGGTGCTGGACGTGGTGAACACCTTCAAGGATCCCGCCAAGGCCACGCCGACGGACGCGATCGACCGCGACATGCTGATCGCCAATCTCTCGGTCCTGTGGTTCACCAACACCACCGGCTCGTCCATGCGGCTGTACAAGGAGTCCCAGCACTGGGGCGCGGAGCTTCCCGATTCCGGTGTTCCGACCGGCATCGCGCTCTTCCCGGGCAACAACACGATTCGCGGCATCGCCGAGAAGCAGAACACCGTGGTGCACTGGTCGGAGTTCGACCGCGGCGGCCACTTCGCGCCCATGGAGACCCCCGGCCTCGTGATCGGCGACCTGCGCGACTTCTTCCGCGGGCTCCGCTGACCCGGAGACGTCCCTCCGAGGGGCCCCAGGTCGGTGACCTGGGGCCCCTCGCGGGTGGGCTACGGGAGGGTGCGGAAGAACTGGCGGATGTCGTCGATGAGGAGGTCGGTGGCGTCGTGGGCGGCCCAGTGGCCGCCCTTGTCGTAGTCGTTCCAGTGGACGACGTTGGCGTGGTCGCGGTCGACGAACTTGCGGACCGGACGGAAGTCATAGGCGAAGGACGCCAGGCCCAGCGGGATCGTCGTCCGCTCACCCTGGCTCTCGCCCGCGTGCGTCGCGAACCAGTCGCGGTTCTCGTAGTAGAAGCGGGCCGAGGACGCCGAGGTGTTGGTGAGCCAGTAGATCGTGGCGTTGGTCAGGACCTCGTCGGGGGTCAGCGCGTCGCCGAACAGCTGGCCGATCCAGGCGAGCTGCCCCACGGGGGAGTCCGACAGCGCGTGCGCGAGGGTCTGCGGCTGGTTGGCCTGGGACCGGTCGTGGATGGCGTGCTCGACGAACGCCTGCCCGAACTGCAGGTAGCCGATCTCCTCGGGGGTGAGGCCGTCGAACTCGCCGGGCTCGCCCTTGGGAAAGGAGAAGATCTGGTTGACGTGGACGCCGACCACGTGGTCCCGGTCCAACTCGCCCAGGATCGGCGACACGATCGCGCCCGCGTCGTTGCCGTGAGCGCCGTACCGGTCGTATCCGAGGCGCGCCATGAGATCCGCCCAGGCGGCGGCGGTCCGGGCCGCGTTCCAGCCGCGCGTCCTGGTCGGCCCGGAGAACCCGAAGCCGGGGATGGACGGGACGACCACGTGGAACGCGTCGGACGGGTCGCCGCCGTGGGCGCCCGGGTCGGTGAGCGGGCCGATCAGGTCCAGGTACTCGAGGAAGGTGTTGGGCCAGCCGTGCGTGAGGATCAGCGGGGTGGCGTCCGGCTCGGGTGACCGGACGTGCAGGAAGTGGACGAGCTGGCCGTCGATCTCGGTCGTGAACTGCGGGAAGGCGTTGATCCTGGCCTCCCACTCGCGCCAGTCGTACTTCTCCAGCCAGCGGTTCACCAGCGGCCGGACGTAGGAGCCGGGAACGCCGTACTCCCAGCCGGGTTGCGCCACGCCCTTCTGGACGCCGTCGGTGACCTCCGCCTCCGGAAGCTCGTCCGCCCAGCGGGTGCGGGCCAGGCGGTCCCTCAGGTCGTCCAGCTCGGACTGCGGGACGTCGATGCGGAAAGGCGTGATCTCGTTGCTCACCGGGTTTCCCTTCATGACTGCTCTGACCTGCAGAAGCCTCGCGGGCGACGGGGTCGGCGGGTAGTGCCTGGCGCACTGGCCCCGCTGCGGTCTGCAGCATTCGGGATGGGGTGTGCATGATCGACCGTGCAGAATGCACAAGAACGGCCGTCGTCCCCGATACCGGGCGAACTCGTGTGGGGGGCATGTGATCCGGACCCGTGTCGCCCTGCGGCCGCCCTGGTCTCCCATGGGCCTGTTCCTCGTCTGCCTCGTCCTGTGGTGGGGCTCCAAGGCGTGGTCCGTGCTGATCGGCAGCGCCTTCGTCACGCCCGCCGGAACCGGCCCCGGGATCCTCGCGGCCGCCGGGCTCGCCGTCGAGGCGGGCCTGACGACCGCGATCGCGCTCGGCGTCCTCGCGCGCCGGTGGGTTCCGGCCGCGCTGGTGCTCCAGACGGCCTTGGCCTTCTGGCCGTACGTCCTCTCCGGCAACGGGTGGTGGTCGGCGTCCGCGCTGGTCGTGACCTCGGTGCTGCTGTCCTTCGACGGCCGGTGGTCATGGCTGCCCGCGGGGCTCGTCGTCACCGCCGAGTTCGTCACCTGGGCGGTCTGGCGGCCCGACCATCGCCTCGCCTTCGCCATCTACAGCGCGCTGGTGACCGTGACGATGGGGCTGGCGTTCTTCGCGATGGCGCGGCTCGCCCGGTACGCGGCGGAGTTGCGCGCGACCCGGGCGGAGCTCGCTCCGCTGGAGGTCGCGCGCGAGCGGCTGCGGATCGCGCGCGGCCTCGACGCGGCGCTGGGGGAACGGCTGGCCCTCGTCCTGGCCCTCGCCCGCGCGTCCCGCTCCGACCCGAACGCCCGACCGGACGCAGGCCCCGCCGCCGAGCCCACCAACGGACGCGCCGCCGGGTGTGTCGCTGGGCTCGCCAACGGACGTGCTGCCGGGCCCGATGCCGGGCGTGGTGTCGGAGCGGATCGGATCGCGCGGATCGTGGAGGTCGCGCGGACGGGGCTGGACGAGGTCAGGGCCGTCTCCGCCGACCAGCGGGAACGGTCGCTGGACGACGAGGTCGAGGCGGCGCGCTCGGTCTTGGCGGCGGCCGGAGTCACGGTCGTCGTCGATGGCACGCCGCCGCGCCTGCCCGCCGCCGAGGACGCCGCGCTGGCCGCGCTGCTGCGCCGCACGGTCGTCGCCGTCCTGCGGCAGGGGCCGCCGGAGCGCTGCTCGATCGAACTGGCCGAACCGTCCGGGCTGACGGTGACCTTTCCGGGCTCGCCCACCGACCTGGGCGACGCGCTCCAGGGCCCGGTGGCGCGGCTCGTCGAACTCGGCGGACGGGTCGAGACGACGCCGTCGTCGGTGCGGGCGAGCGTCCCGGCGCGTCGTCCGAAGGGCGCCCGGGTGTCCGGCTCGGCGCCGTGGCTGGCCTGGTTCGTCCTGCTGGTCTTCGAGATCGACCACGTCGGCAGCGCGCTGGTCGCCCTGTACGACGGCGCGCCCGACTCGGACGGCATCGCCTGGGCCAAGTACCCGGTGGCCTTCACGCTCCTGCCGCTGGTCGGCCTGCTCCAGCTCCGCCATGTCTTCCCGCGCGAGAACGGTGCGCCGCCCCGCGCCCTGTGGGCGTCCCTGCTCCTCCAGATCGTCCTGCTCACGACCGCGTTCCTGGTCATCGGCCCGAAGCTGCCGGGCAGCTATACGGCGCTGGTCGCGGGCGTGGTGCTGTTCCACGGGCGTCCGCCATGGTCCTGGGGAGCGGCGGCGGTGCTCGTCTGCCTTCCGGCGCTGCGCGGATACCAGCTCGGCGCGGGCTGGGCGTGGGCGCTGACCAACCTCATCGGCGGCGCCCAGTTCATGACGACGGTCTACGTGCTGTGCCGTCTGCCCGTCGTCATCGCCGCGTTGGCCGAAGCCCGGCGGGAAGCCGCGCGCATGGCCGTGGTCGAGGAGCGGCTGCGGATCGCCCGCGACGTCCACGACCTGATGAGCTTCCAACTGTCCGCCCTCGTCGTGAAGGGCGAGCTGGCCGGACGGCTGGCGGAACGGGACCCGAACGCTGCGCGCGCTCAGCTGGACGAGCTGGCGACGCTCGCCGAGGAGGCGCTGGCGTCGGTGCGGTCGATCACCCGCGTCCGCACCTCGCTGTCCCTGTCGGCGGAGGTCGAGACGGCGCGTTCGATGCTGGCGGCCACCGGGATCGAGGTGCGCGTGGACACCGATGAGCTGCCTCCCGGCATGGACGGCTCGGCGGCGGCGATCGTCCTGCGGGAGGCGGCGACCAACATCGTCCGGCACAGTCACGCCCGCAAATGCACGATCGAGATCTCTGCCGGCGCGGACGGCCTGCGCGTCACCGTTTCCAACGACGGCGCACCCGACCTCGCCCCGCCCTGCCCCAGCGAAACCGCGCCCACCCCGGACCGCGCCGACACCGCGTTCGCCTCGGAGCGCGGCGACACTGCGTCTGCCCCAGGGCGCGGCGACACTGCGTCTGCCTCGGGGTGCGCCGACACCGCGTTGGCTTCGGGTGGCGGTGGCATGGGGCTTGCCAATTTGCGGGTGCGGAGTGCGGAGGTGGGGGGAACGCTGACCGTCCGGCGTGAAGGGGATCGCTTCACGTTGGTCGCCGAGTTCCCCGTGGCCGTCGCCCTGGCGGCCGCGTAGCCGACCGGGGTCAGATCCAGCCGGCGTCGGTGGCGATGCGGATGGCGTCGACACGGTTGCGCGCGTTCAGTTTCGTCACCGCGGACGCCAGGTAGTTGCGGACGGTCCCGTACGCCAGGCCCGCTCGCGCGGCGACCTGGGTGGGCTCGTCGCCCTCGGCGGTCAGGCGGAGCACCTCGACCTCGCGCTCGGTGAGCGGGCAGTCCTGGACGGCCAGCGCCGCGAACGCGAGCTGCGGGTCCACCACGCGGCCGCCCGCGGCGACCTTGCGGATCGCGTCGGCCAGCTCGGCGGGCGCCGCCTCCTTGACCATGAACCCGGCGACCTGCGCGGACAGGGCCCGCCGCAGCGTGCCGGGCCGTCCGACGCCCGTGAGGATCAGGGCGCGGCACTCCGGCAGCCGTTCCCTCAGCTCCGCGGCGGCGGTGATCCCGTCCTGGCCGGGCAGCTCGATGTCGAGCACGGCGACGTCGGGCCGGGTGTCCAGCGCCGCCTGGACGACCGCGTCGCCGCGCTCGACCTGGGCGACGACCTCGATCCCGTCCTCCAGCGCGAGCAACCCGGCCAGGGCCTCGCGCAGGATCCGCACGTCCTCGGCCAGCAGTACCCGGATCATCGACGCCCCCAAGATCGAATGAGGCTCAAGCGTCGGCCACCCGCCCCCGGGAACGCAAGGGGAGATCCGGGGCCACCGGGCTCCGCCGGTGAGCGGCGTTCGGGGACGGTGGTCCGGTGCGCCGGGCTCGGTGTCGATGCGGGACGGAAAGCGCAGAGTGGCGCAACAAGATCATCTATGGAATGACGAACCAGTCCAGGTCAGTGGGCGGACATCGGCCTGTGAGAGCTTCGCCGGAATCGGATCGGCGGGTTTGAATTTCTGCCAGCCAGCGGTGGCACATTCTCTTGGAGGAGAGGCCGCGTCCGGCGGTTCACTTCGCCCTGCTAGCGTGCTCACCGACCGTTCGCCTGACTAAGGAGGTGGGCTTCGCGAGTGCTGTGACTTCGCGAGTGCCGCCTCCGATTTCGTCGTGGCCGAGCGACTTGGATGTCGCCGAGAGTGCCTGAATGCGCGGGCTCATCCGGACGGCGGCAGGGGAGCGCTTCGCCGCACGGAAAACGTCCCGGACGTCGTCGGATGCTCTCGCCCCGGACGGCCGCGGCGGCCCGGCCGGTGTCCGCACGTGCCCCGAGGCCGCCTCCAGGCGGGTCGTGGCGGCCCGGCTTCGGGCGATGTGACCGATTTGGTTCCGAACTCCTCGCGCTTCTGGGGAGTCCTATGTGTTCGGAGTGCCGGACGGGACGGTGATGCGCAGCGCCTGGGTCCGTCCGGTGCCTCCTTCCCCCGGGATGGTGAGGAAATCGGCCGTGAATCCGGTCGACACCTTCCCTTCATCTCGGCTGTCCCTCCACTTCAACAGCGGACGACACAACCAAACATCATGAGTCGAAAAAGACGACAGCTCTCGCCGTCTCGGCGCCTTCGCGACTTGACACCGGTTGCCCGTTCGGACTGTCCAAAAGGGCAATCGGCGCGCGTTCATCCGTTGATGATCGGCGCCCCCGAGACTGCCCGAGTGACACAGCAGCAGAAGGGGCGTCGAATGCCCAGGAGGAGTCGGACCGGGCCGTCCGGCGTGGTGGTCGCGGCGGTCACGGTCCTGGCGGTGGGGGTGCCCGCCGTCCCCGCGCAGGCGTTCTCGGTGTGCTCGCCGGGATGGTCGTGCGTGTTCGCGGACAATGGCGAGCAGGACGGCCTGTGGGCGACCAACAACCCGTCCTACGACCACGACATGGCCGGTGACCAGATCAACGACCGGACGCAGTCGGCGGTCAACATGGGCAGCGGCTACATGGGCCTCTACCGGGACTCGCCGTACCAGGGGCTGGTGGCGTGCCTCGGGCCGAAGACGCGGAACTACCACATACCGCCCGGGACGGTCACGGGGATCCGGTACCACCCGAGCCGGACGGCGGCGTGCGGGGCGTCCGCGCGCAAACCGGCCCACAAGAACTCTCCGGCGAAGCCGCCCACGACGTCCAAGCACACACCCGGCAAGGACACCGCGAAGCCGGACAAGTCGAAGGACAAGCTGAAGGCGGTGCCGCCGTCGCCGGACTCGCCGCCCAGCTCGCTTCCCCTGCCGCAGCCGACCTCCAGCGCCGAGCTTCCGCAGGTCGCGCAGGGGTCGCCGGGCATGAACGTGGCGGCGACCTCGGCCGCCGGGCACGGCAAGAGCGGCAACGGCGGCGGCACCGTGATCGCGGTCGTCGGCGCGGCGGCGGGCGGCCTGCTGCTGATGGGGCTGCTGGTCGCCGGGGTCCTGTTCGCGCGGCGCCGGAAGGACGCCGCGCCGAAGGGACGTCCGGAGACCGGGCCGGAGGCCGTGCGGACCGTCGACCGCGGCCTGCGCCTCCTCGCCGTCGACTGCGAGGAGGCGGGACGGCCGATGCCGCGCGTCCGCGCCGTCGGCCTGGCGGACGGCACGCTCACCGTCCTGCTGACCGCCCCGGACATGGACGCGCCCGAGCCCTGGAAGGCCGACGCGAGCGGCGCCTGCTGGCGGCTGCCCGCGAGCGAGATCACCGAGCTGACCGACGACGTGCGGGACGCGCCCGCGCCGCTCCCGCTGCTCGCGCCCGTCCAGCCGGGAATGTGGGTCGACCTGCGGTCCGTCCCCGGGCCGATCTCGCTGTCCGGGTCGCGTTCGGGCGTCCGCAAGGCCGCGCGGACGCTCGCCGACGGGCTCCGCGAGAGCCCCTGGACCCGGGGAGTCCGGATCCGGGCGGTCGGATCCGCCGACGTCGGGGCCGCGCCGGAGGCCGACGAGATCGACGAGCGCGGACGCGTCGTCTTCCTCGCCGACGACATGAAGGTGCCCCAGACCGCCCCGCCCGGGGGCGTCGTCATCGCGCTCGGCAAGGTCGTCGGCGCGGGGACGCGCTGGCCCGTCCGGCCGGACGGAACCCTGCGCGTCCCCGAACAGATCCCGGCCGAGCCGACTCTTAAGGATCAGGCGCGGCCGACCCCGTCGGCCCAGAACGGGCCGATCCCACCGGCCCCGAACGGGCCGAACGCGGCCGGTGCCGCCGCATCCCCGCTGCACGAGGGAGAGAGCGCGAAATGACCCTGACCATGTCCACCGTTTCCGTCGTGGTGCACGCCCCGGACCCCATCACGCTCGCCGGAGTCACCTCCGGGCTCCGCGGCAGGGCCGAACTCCGGCTCGTGGACGACGCGGACGCCGAGGTCGCCGTCGTGGTGGCCGACACCGTGGACGACTCGACCCGGGGCGCGCTGCGCCGCTACTCCCGCGTCTCCCGGACCCGCACGGTGCTGGTCGCCGCGCACCTCAAGGAGGCCCAGCTCCTGGACGCCGTGGAGGCGGGCGTGGTCGCGATCCTGTGGCGGCACGAGGCCAGCGCGGACACCCTCACCCGGGCCGTCCTGGCGGCGGCGCGCGGCGGCGCGGACCTCCCCCCCGACCTGCTGGGACGCCTCCTCAAACAAGTCGGACGCATCCAGCGCGGCGCGGCGCACGCGCCCGGCGGCGGCGCCATCGGACTCGCACAGCGTGAGCTTGACGTGCTCGGGCTGGTCGCGGACGGGATGGACACCGCCGAGATCGCCGCGAAGCTCTCCTACTCCGAACGCACCGTCAAGAACGTCCTGCACGGCGTGATGAGCCGCCTGCACCTGCGCAATCGCGCGCACGCGGTCGCCTACGCCATCCGCGAGGGATACATCTAAATGATTCACGAGGTCGACGAGGCGCTGCGCGCGCTGATCACCGAGCGCGCGCTGCCGTCCGGCGAGGTGCGGGTCTCCTTCGAGGCCCCCAACCGCGAGTGGGCGGCGCAGCGCAACACGCCCACCGTCAACGCCTACCTGTACGACGTCCGTGAGGACCTCGGCCGCCGCGAACGCGGGCCGCTCGCCGTGCACGGACCGGACGGCCGGGTGATCGCGCGCCGCCAGCCGCCGCGCCACTTCCGGCTGTCCTACCTGGTCACGGCCTGGACGAAGCGTCCCGAGGACGAGCACCGGCTGCTGTCGGCGGTGCTCGCGTGCCTGCTGCGGAACGAGATCCTCCCGGACGGGTCGCTGCCGCCGGGCGGTGTGCTGGCCGAGCTCGGCATGGCCGTCCCGGTCTCCGCCGCCGTCCCGCCGCCGGAGTCCCGGTCGATCGCCGACATCTGGTCGGCGCTCGGCGGCGAGCTGAAGCCGTCCCTGGACGTCGTGGTCACCGCGCCGATGCCGGTGTCGCCGGAGTACCCGGTCGGCCCGGCCGTCACCGACAGCGTCGTGGTCACCGTGGGCGACACCGAGGGCAAGCTGCCCGATCCGCCCGTCCGGACGCGCAGGCTCCAGAAGTGATCGAACCCCAGACCGTCCCGCCACTCGGAACCGACCATCTGGCGGGACGGCTCGAACTGCTGCGGGAACGCGTCCGGCTGCTGGTCGTGGACCGCAGCTCGGACGACCCCACGGCGGCCGATCCGTTCCGAGGGTTGTACCTCGCTCCGGAGACCGCGTCGCGGCTGGCCGCGGGCCCGCCGCCCGCGTCCGTCCGCGACCCCGAGCACGACCGGGCCGTCCACGCCCTGGACCTGGCCGCGGACGACGCCGTCTTGTACCGGCTGGCCGAGGTGTTCGAGCTGGACGTTCTCGATCTGGAGATCCTGCTCACCGCCGCCGCGCCGGACATCGACCGCTCCTTCGAGCCGCTGTACGGCTACCTCAACGACGACGTGAGCCGCCGCCGCGCCACCATCGGCCTCACCCTCGACCTGTGCGGCCTGCCCGCCGGGTCGGCCGCGGCCCGTTCCCGCTTCGCCGCCGCGTCCCCGCTGGTCGGACGGGGTCTGCTCGTGGTGGAAGAGGACGACCGTCCCTTCCTCGGCCGCTCACTCCGAGTCCCCGACCGCATCGTCGACCACCTCCTGGGCGGCGACTCCCTCGACCCCGACCTGCTCGGTGCGGTATCGCTCGAACCTCCGTCCCCACGCATCAACGCAGAGCCGGACCGCGAGGCGCTGAACCTGGCCCGGCTGCTCGCGGGCGAGGCTTCGACGGCGTCCGGGACGTCGCTGGTCTATCTGCGGGAGACACGGCCAGGAGCGGGCATGGCGGCGGCTTGCCAGGCCCTCGCGCTCGCGGGGTACCCAACCCTGCGAGTCGATCCCGCGCGTCTTGAAGCCAGTCTCGTCCCGGCGTTGGTGCGGGAGGCGAGGTTGCGCGGGGCCGGGATCGTGGTCGGGCCGGTACCGGACGGCTCGCTCGTGCGGTCCTTCGCGACGGCCTCCGCCGGGGCGCGTCCAGTGCCGGTGCTGCTGTCCGGGAACCGGCCGTACGATCCGGCCTGGTCGGACGTCCAGCCACTCGTCCTGGAAGTCTCGGCGCGGTCCGCGACCGGCGTGTGGCGGACGGAACTGGCCCGGCTCGGCGTGGACGCCGACACGCTCGGCTTCGACCTGGCGGCCGCGACCGCGACCTTCCGGTTCGACGCGCCGCAGATCCGCCGCGCGGTGAGGGCCGCGCTCGACCACGCGGCGCTGGAGGACGTCCCGCTCGCCGCCGCGCACCTGCATCGCGGCGCGCGGCTCCAGAACGCGACCGGCCTGCAGAAACACGCGCGCCGGATCAGTCCGGCGGTCGGCTGGGACGATCTCGTCCTGCCGGACGAGCAGCGCGAGCAGCTGGCCGAGCTGGTCGGCCGCGCCCGCCACCGGGACCGGGTCCTCGGCGAGTGGCGGCTGCGCTCGGGCGGCGGACGCGGCCGGGGCGTGGTGGCGATGTTCGCGGGGGAGTCCGGCACCGGCAAGACCATGTCCAGCGAGGTCGTCGCCGCCGAACTCGGCCTCGACCTGTACGTGGTGGAGCTGTCGGCCGTGGTGGACAAGTACGTCGGCGAGACCGAGAAGAACCTCGAGCGGATCTTCACCGAGGCCGACCGGCTGGACGCCGTCCTGCTGTTCGACGAGGCCGACGCGGTCTTCGGCAAGCGCTCGGAGGTCAAGGACAGCCACGACCGGTACGCCAACCTGGAGAGCGCCTACCTGCTGCAGCGGCTGGAGTCGTTCGACGGGATCGCGATCCTCACCACCAACCTGCGGGCCAACATCGACGACGCGTTCACCCGCCGGCTCGACCTCGTCGTGGACTTCCCCTTCCCCGACCCGCGCCAGCGCCGCGCGCTGTGGGAGCACGCCCTCGCGCCGCCCGTGCCGTGCGGGGACGACATCGACCTCGCGCGGTGCGCCGCCGAGTTCGAGCTGTCGGGCGGCGCGATCCGCAGCGCCGCGACGACGGCGGCCTACCTGGCCGCGGGCGCCGGACGTCCCGTCGCGATGGCGGACGTCCTGGCCGGGGCCCGGCGCGAGTACCGCAAGATGGGCCGCCTGCTCCCCGGCACCGAGTTCTGACGGACGCCGACCGTTCCGCCTGCTCTCTGGCACCGAGACGCCGACCGTCCCGCCTGCTCCCGGCACTGAGTCCTGACGGAACGGTCGGCGTCGCGTGCGCGCGCGACGCCGACCGACGCTCAGTGGACGGTGCGCCAGCGCTGGTTGTCGCCCTCGTTCCGGTTGAAGAGGTAGACGGCGTGGCCGTCCTCGGCGGTGTCCAGGCAGGACTCGGTCTTCCGGTTGCGGACGCAGTCGCTCTCCCGGCCCCACAGGTCGGCCTCGCCGCAGTCGGCCATGGCCGTGTTGACCGAGCTCACGAGATAGCCCTGCTCGCCCCTCTCACTCAGGCACATGCCGTTCTTCTTGTTCTTCAGCTTCCAGTCCTGGCCCTGCCTGTCCTGCTTGATCCAGGCCCAGGACTGGTTGTCGCCCTCGTTGCACTGCATGACGTACACGCTGGACCCGTCGCTGGCGTTGTCCAGGCAGCCGTGGTTCTCGCCGTTCACGAGCGTCACCCACGTCACGGACTTCTTCTTGGGCTTGTTGCCCCCGCCCCCGCCGCCCCCGGACTTCTTCTGGTCGTCCGGCGAGTCGGACGGCTGGGGGTTCTTGTCCTTCGGCGGCTTCTGGTCCTTCGGGACGTCGGCCGTGGGCGTGGGCATCGCGATCTGGTTGCCGGTCGGGTTGAGCGGCGTGATGCCGTCCCGCGCGCGCGAGGCGTACTGCGGGACGAACACGAACCAGGCGACGGCGAACGCCATGGCCCCCGCGACCAGCAGCGAGAAGAACCCCAGCAGCCAGCGCGGCAGCAGCGCGAGCTGGACGTAGGTGCCGTTCACCGTCATCGGCTCCGTGCCCGAACGCTGCACGTCCACGCTGTACGGGTGGGACTCGCGGGACCCGAACCAGGCGACGCGCGGCGGCCGGACGCGTCCCTTGACCCACGCGGCGCGTCCCGGCTCGATCTGCACGTTCGCGGGGAGCAGCTCGAACCGGAGCTGCCCGCCGTTGTCCTTGCCGACCAGCGACGCGGTGACCTTGGTGTTGCCGAAGTTGTCGACGGCGAACTTCGGGCGCGCGCCGAACCGTCCGCGGACGGTCGGCGGCAGCAGCTCCGCGCGCAGCTCGCTGAACGGCGTGAGCGTCAGGTTCCCCTCGACGACCGTCTTGAGCTGGGGCTGCTCGGTGGGCGCGACCTCGACGGCGAACGGGTGCGACCCGGCGGCGGCGTCCGGCGAGCGGGGCGGCGCGAACGTGATCTGGACGGTCCCGGTGGTGCCCGGATACAACCGGACGACCTGCGGTTCGACCTGCGCCCAGCGTCCGGCGTCGCCCGCGACCGCGATCCGGTACTCCTCGACCAGATCGGTGGTGTTGCGCAGCCGCAACGTCAGCGAACCGGTGCTGCCGGGGTCGACGGTGATCGAGCCGGGTTCGAGGGAAGTCCAGATACTCACCGCCGACATGCTATGCGCGCGTCCGCTTACCCGAAACGTCCGGACGGGCAGACGCGCGGGAGGCGCGCGTTGCCCGGACGGCCCGCCCGCCCGGACCTCCCGGGTTGCCCGAGGGTGTGCCTCTGCGGTCATGCCCTTCCATGACATGTTTCCGGGACCGGACGTCGGACGGCGGGAGGATCCGGGTGCGAGGCCAGGGAACGCGGCAACCCCACCAGCGGGACGCGGAGGCCGGGCCCCGCCCTGCCCGGCCGAGGCCGCGCGAGCAGGACGGCGCGACGCTCGCCGCCGCGATGATGCGCGCGGGATCGTCCGGCGCGTCCCCGGAGATGCTGCACCAGCTCCAGCGCGCCGCCGGAAACGGCGCGACGGCCGACGTCCTGGTCCAGCGAACGGCGACCACCGACCAGCGCGTGGGGACCACCGTCCAGCGAACGGCGACCACCGTCCAGCGGGCGGCGACCACCGTCGAGCACGAGGACGCCATCAAGACCGTCGACCGGGGCGTCAACAAGACCGCCGACAACGCCGGGACGATCGTCGGAACGGTCGGCGGGCCGCTCAGCGGCGCCCACTGGCGTGAGGGCGTCACGGTCGACGGCGCGAAGGCCGCGGGCGAGGTCTCGTCCGACCTGGGCGTCCTCGCCACCGGGGTCGAGACCGTCAAGGCCGTGATGGAGGGCTACGACGCCGTCCAGGACCGCTCGAAGCTCGACGCCGACAGTCCCGAGCGCGCCGTGGCGGACCGCAAGATCAAGACCGCCGCGTACGAGGGGACGGTCGGCGGCGTGAAGACGACCCGCAACGTCATGGGCGTCGCCCAGGGGGCGATGTCGATCAGCGGCGCGGCGGCGAACCAGGGCCTCAGCTTCTCCGGCAGCGCCCTGGGCCTGATCACCGGGATCGTCGGGACGCTCCGCAACGGCCGCAAGACCCTCAAGGCGCTCGGCCGCGTCAAGAAGCTCCGCGCCAACATGATGGACGAGAGCGACTCGCGCGGCGCCTACACGGCCGCGCTGAACGAGGCCAACGAACTCGCCGCACTGCTCACGGAGCTGGCCGAAGGCGTCCGGGGAAAGCAGGCCGAGGTCGCCGAGCAGGCACAGGAGATCACCAGGCGGCAGGCCGCCGTCGCCCAGCAGGAGCGCGCCGAGGAAGCCGCCGCCTCCAGCCGCAGGACCGCGAAGAAGCAGGCCAAGCGCACGCGCGGCGCGTTCGGCACGCGCGACCAGGGCACGGCGCAGGCGGCGGCACGCGGACGGAACGACGCGGCGGTCCGCCTGCGGACGGCCCAGGAGGCCAGGGCGCAGGCCGAGCACGAGCTCGCGCAGGCGCGGCAGGCGCTGGCGCGGCTCGAAGCGGAGGTCCAGACCGCCAAGGACGGCGAGAAGCGCCGCCGGATCCTGTTCGACGAGCTCTCGGACGCGCTGAAGCGCTACACGGTCGAGGTCGAACGCGACGCCGCCGGGAAGCGCACCGACACCGTCACCCTGGACGAACTCCGCCGGTACGCCGACAAGAAGAACACGCGCGGCCTGTCCCGGAAGGCGATCGCGACGGTCGGCGGCCTGCTGTCGGTGGGCAGCGGCGTCGCGGGCCTCGTCGTCGCGATCGTCGCCGCGCTGGGCGGGGCCGCCCTGGCGGGGACCCCGGTCGGATGGGGCCTGGCCGCCGCCGCTGCCGCCGCGTCCATCGGGGTGGCCGCGTGGAAGGGCTGGCAGTTCTTCAGCAAGCGCTGGGCCCGCGAGGAGTTCGTCAAGGACGACGAGGGGAACGTCCGCAAGCGGAAGCACTTCGAGCGCGTCCTCCAGACGGCCGCGTTCTGGCGCAAGTCCGGCCCGACCAAGCGCGACACCCGCGCCGAGGCCCTCTACCAGCTGGCCCTCAACCCGGCCGAGGAGACCTACGGCATCGCGGAGCTCTTCGACGGCACCGAGTGGGACGGCGTCGACCCCGCCGAACACGGGCACGCGGTGCGGACGCGCGAACTCATCGCCGCCCTGGACGAATGGCGGGTCGGGGAGGCGCGCAAGCTCGTCGCCGACCTCGGCCTCGACTGGTCCCTCCTGGCAGGGATGGACCCGGCGACGGCGAAGAAGGAGATCGCGCGCAAACTCGGCTCGTGACCAGGGCCTTGACCACATCACCCGTCCCTTGACCAGATCACCCGTCCCCTGTCCGGGAGGAGCCCGCGCCGTGCAGGACCGTGGCCGTACCGACGACGTTCGCCAGCACGCCGGGATCCCTCCCGCGCACCGCGCCGGGACGCCCCGGCGGCATTCCGCGCCGGACGGCTCCGCCGCGGCGGCCCTGTTCCGCGCCCGTGGCCTGGCCGGGATGTCCGCTCCTCAGCTGACCCAGCTGCAACGCCTGGCGGGCAACGCGGCGATCTCCAGGTCCGCGGATGAGGAACGGCACGTCCACGACGCCTCGTGCGGGCACGCGGTGCAGCGGACGGCGGTGCACCAGGCGCTGAGCTCTCCGGGACGTCCGCTGTCGGCGGGCGTCCGGCAGGAGATGGAAGGACGCCTCGGAGCCGACTTCTCCGACGTGCGGGTGCACACCGACTCGGCGGGCCACGCGGCGGCCGAGTCGGTCAACGCGCACGCGTTCACCACGGGCTCGCACATCGTGTTCCAGCGCGGCCGCTACGACGCGGGATCCGCGTCCGGGAAGCGGATGCTCGCGCACGAGCTGACCCACGTCATCCAGCAGCGTTCGGGCCCGGTCGCCGGGACGGACGCGGGCGACGGCCTCAAGGTCAGCGACCCGTCCGACCGGTTCGAACGCGAAGCCGAGGCCAACGCCGTCCGCGTGATGAGCGGGGAGGCCGCGCCCGTCCAGCGCGTGGAAGAGGAAGAGTCCGCACCCGTCCAGCGCGTGGACGAGGAGGAGTCCACGCCTCGAAGCGGTGGCGGCAGCGTCCAGCGCATGAAGCTCTCCCCCGGAACCGGCGGACGCGGGGTCGCGGGATGGCTGGCGAATGAGGGCGCGGAAGAGCGCGAACACGAACTGACCGCGAAGCACGGCATCGACATCGGCTCGGTCGCGGGCGGCTCCCGGATGAGCCACTCGATGCTGTACGAGATCGACAAGGTCCTGGGCGAACTGCCCGAGGACCACGTCCGCGGCAACCCGTACCTCCGCTCGATCCAGATGGGCGACGGCCTCGGGCAGGCCAGCGCGTACGACTCGCGCACGCAGCGGATCGGGATGGTGAACCCGTTCGGCATGCCCGCCTTCATGTACACCTCGCTCAACCGCGGGTCGCGCTGGCAACGCGGGCTGATGGACACGGGCGCGGCGCTCGGATACGAGGGCCTGGCGACCGGCGAGCAGCTCGGCGTCATGGTGCCCGGTACGGACCGCCATGTGATGGGCGGCACGTCCGACGTGCTGGCCAACGGCAACCTCGTCAAGTGGACGCTGCGCCACGAGATCGGCCACTCGGTGGACCGGAAGGTCGGCTGGGCGCTGCACCTCAGCTCGCGGCCCGAGTTCGGCGGATGGCGCAGCGAGGCCCGGGCGGGCATCGTCGCGGCGCTCGCCGCCCGGTTCGGCTTCGCCCCGGAGGCGTTCGCCGACGGGACCTCGCTCGACCCGGAGGACCTGCGGCAGCACGCCGCGAACCTCGACGAGCACTTCGCCGGATGCGGCTTGGCCGAGGCGCAGCGGAAGCAGGTCGTCGGGTTCGTCCGCAAGGCCCTCGGCCAGCCGTGGATGTTCAACGACGGAGGCCGCGCGGACCTCGAGGTCGGCGGGCGCATCTACCACGTGGACCACTACGACGAGTGGGTCTCCTACGAGTCCGCCGCGCGCGGCAACGCCGTGTCGAACTACCAGTTCTCGACCACGGACGAATGGTTCGCCGAGGCGTACGCGGCCTACTACGACCCCAAGGGGGCGAGCCGCGCCCGCCTGTCGAACGAGGTCCGCCGCTGGTTCGCGACCGAACTCGGCGAACGCGACGCCGAGACGGCCGCGGCCACCGCGCCGCCCACCGGAACCTGCGCGCACGGCCCGCACACCGGCTGACGGGGGTCCCGGCCCTGGGCGGTGCGCACGGCCGCACACCGGCCGGTGGACGCACCGGGCTCACGACCTGCTCGTCCGGTGGCCGAACGGGCAGGAAGGATTGCCCCGGAGGCAAGCCGCCCGGACGTACCGGGCGGCAGGGCGGAACGGCAAGGTCGAATGGTCAGTCGACCGTCCTGTTCGGGGAGTAGCCGAGTATGCCTTCGTACCTGTCGCCCGGCGTCTACGTCGAGGAAGTGGCCAGCGGGTCACGGCCGATCGAGGGGGTCGGGACCTCGGTGGCGGCGTTCGTCGGGTTCGCCCCCGAGGGGCCGCTGAACGAGCCGGTGCTCGTCACCAACTGGTCCCAGTACGTCGCCGCGTTCGGCGACTTCACCGACGGCTACTACCTCGCGCACTCGGTGTACGGGTTCTTCAACAACGGCGGGACCACCTGCTACGTCATCCGGGTCGGCGGCGCCCCGGCGGCCGGCGACAGCGTGGCGCAGGGCGCGCCGAGGGCCATCGCGGCCGCCCGGCCCACGCGGCTCGGCGGGTTCCACGTCGCGGCGCTGCCCGCGGCGGCGTCCGCCGGCGAGATCACCGTCGAGATCGCCGACGTCGACGGCTCCGCCACCGACTCCAAGGGCGACGGCAAGGCGGACGCGAAGGGCGACGCCAAGGACGACGGCAAGTCGGGCGGCTCCGACGACCGGTTCCGGCTGATCGTCAAGCTGGACGGCGACACCGTCGAGAACTTCCACGTCTCCACCCGGAAGAACACCCGCGCCTACATCGTCTCGCAGGTCAAGGAGCGGTCGAAGCTGATCACGGTCACCGAGGCCGTCGGCGCCGGCCAGCTCGCGCGGCCCGAGAACCAGTCGGTCGAGCTGGTCCGTCCGGCCGCGCCCGCCGCCCCGGTCGGCGAGAACGGGACCGTCACCCCCGAGCACTACCTCGGCGACACCGCCGACCGCACCGGCTTCGGCGGCCTGGAGGCCCTCGACGCGGTCACCATGGTGTCCTGCCCCGACCTGATGAGCGCCTACGAGCGCGGCGCGCTGGACATGGAGAGCCTCAAGGCCGTCCAGCTCGGCATGATCGCGCACTGCGAGCTGATGGGCGACCGCGTCGCGATCATCGACCCGCCGCCCGGGCTGAACGCCCGGCAGATCCGCGAGTGGCGGATGGAGACCGCCGGGTACGACTCGCGCTACGCCGCGCTGTACTACCCCTGGATCAAGGCGTTCGACCCGTCCACCGGGAAGGCCGCGATGGTCCCGCCGTCCGGGCACATGGCCGGGATCTGGGCGCGCAGCGACGCCGAGCGCGGCGTCCACAAGGCCCCCGCGAACGAGGTCGTGCGCGGCGCGGTGGACCTCGGCCTCCAGATCACCAAGGGCGAGCAGGACCTGCTCAACCCGATCGGCGTGAACTGCATCCGCGCCTTCCCCGGACGCGGCGTCCGGGTGTGGGGCGCGCGGACCCTCGCGTCCGACCCGGCCTGGCGCTACCTGAACGTCCGGCGGTACTTCAACTACCTCGAGGAGTCCATCCTCATCGGCACCCAGTGGGTGGTGTTCGAGCCGAACGACGAGGCGCTGTGGGCGCGGATCCGCCGCAACATCTCCGCGTTCCTGGTCACCGAGTGGCGGGACGGCGCGCTCTTCGGGTCCAGCCCCGAGGAGGCGTTCTACGTCAAGTGCGACTCCGAGACCAACCCGCCCGAGTCGGTCGACCTCGGACGCGTCGTCTGCGAGATCGGCGTCGCCCCCGTCAAGCCCGCCGAGTTCGTGGTGTTCCGCCTCGCGCAGATCTCCGGCGGCGGCGACCTCGAGGAGTAGGCCCCGGCCGTGTCCGCCCGCGACGGCGCGGCCGTGACCAGACCTTCCTGACCGTTTGACCCGAAAGAGGAACCATGGGCTTCCAGGGCGGCGACGCCGTTGCGTCGCACAACTTCGGCCTCCAGATCGACGGCGTGATGGTGGAGTACCTCCAGAGCGTCACCGGACTCACCTACGCGCAGGACGTCATCGAGTTCAAGCAGAACTCGGCGCAGGGCAAGCCGGTCACCAAGAAGATGCCGGGCGTCGCGCAGGCGGGCGAGGCCACGGTCGTGCGCGGCCAGACCGAGAGCCCGGCCTTCACGACCTGGATCAAGGACTCCATCAAGGGCAACATGGGCTCGGCGCGCAAGAACGCCAGCATCATCGTGATGGACTACCAGAACAACCCGGTCAAGCGGTACCACATGCGCAACGCCTGGTGCAGCAAGATCGAGGCCAGCCAGCTGGAGGCGGGCGGCAACTCGGCGCTCACCGAGTCCGTCACCATCACCTTCGAAGAACTGACGATCGAATAATGCGCCGCTCCGCCCCCGTCGTCCCGGGGCCGCCGCAGTCGTCCGCCACCGCGGCGCCCGCGGCGGCGGCCTCGGCCCCGCCTGTTGAGGCTCAGCTGCGCACCGAGTTCGAGTTCGAGCTCCCGCGCGGCTACGTGGACGAGAACGGCACCGTCCACCGGCACGGCGCGATGCGGCTCGCCACCGCCCGCGACGAGCTGGTCCCGCTCCAGGACGTCCGGGTCCGCGAGAACCCGCCGTACCTGTCGGTCGTGCTGCTCGGCCGGGTCATCACCCGGCTGGGCACGCTCCCGATGGTGCACGACGGGACCGTGGAGAACATGTTCGCCTCGGACCTGGCGTTCCTCCAGGACTTCTACCGGCAGATCAACGCCGAGGGGCACACCCGCGCCGAGGTCACCTGCCCGTCCTGCGACGAGCCCTTCGAGGTGGAGCTGGGCGGGAGCCGCCTGGGGGAATCGTGACGTACGCGCCCGACCGGCTGCACGAGGAGGTCGCGTACATCGCCTACCACTTCCACTGGCCCCGGGCCGAGATCCTCGACCTGGAACACCCGGACCGCCGCCGCTACATCACGAACATCGCCACCTTCGTGAGCCGCGCGAACGCCACGTCCGGCACGGACGGCTGACCTCATGCCCTTCTTCCGCCGAACCCCCCGAACCCCGCCCCCGCCGTCCGCGTCCCCGGCTGCGTCCGCGCAGCCGGACGCCCCCGCACCGCCGACCGCACCATCGGCGGGTCCTGCGCCGTCGGCCGCTCCGGGATCCGGAGCGGCCGAGGCGCCGGGCTGGACGCGCCTGTCCGCTCCCGTGCCGTCCCGGCCTATCCAGACCGTCGCCAATTCGGGCTTCGGCCCGACCCTGCCCACCTGGCAGCGTCCCTCGGTCTCCGGCGACCTGCCTCAGGTCGTCCGCCCCAAGCCCCCGTCCGGCCTGGCCCACGACATGCTGCGCCCCGCTGGCACCCCCCAGGCACTCGGCTCTGGCGGCCCGGCCCTCCCGGTCGTCCGCCCGACCTTCCGTCCCGCGGACCAGCCCGACCCCACGACCATTCCGTCCCCGCCCGCACCTGTGCAAAGGTCCGCGCCGTCCTCGGCCGTGCCCGCCACCGACGGGGGACGAGCCGCCGGGGCTTCGGGGACGGGGGCACCGCCCACGCTGCCGGTGGTGACGGCCCGTCCGGTGCAGCGCGCCTCAACGGGACGGTCGCCCCTGACCGCCGCGCGAGTGACCCCGCTTCCGGCCCGTCGCGTCCGCCCTGTCGCGGCCACGAGGGCCCCTGGACGTAGCGGTGCGGCCAAAGCGCCCGAACCGGCATCCGACCAAGCGGACCCCGGACGACCGTCGCCCCCTCCAAGCACCCCAGCACCAGGCCCTGCCCCCGCGCCCGCGCCCGCACCCGCCGAGCCGGTACAGCGAACGGCCGCCTCGGCCACGCCACCCATGCCCGCCCCGCCGACCCCTGACCTGGCCAGCAGGACAAGACCACACCGCACCGGCCTCGGCGCTCCCATGCGCGAAGCGCCCAAGAGTGCCATGCCCCCCGCGCCCACCCCGTCCAAAGGCACCCCCACCCCGGACGGTCCGGCTGGCCCGACGCGCACGACCCCCGAGCCCAGCGCACCCGCGTCCACAACGCAGAACGCGACACAGCCCTCGTCCGCGCCCTCCGGGCATGCACCGTCCAGCGGGAATGCCGCGGCCACCCCGCGCCCGAACCCGCCTGCCAAACGGGAACCCTCAATACCGGCGTCCGGACCCGCGCCTGCCCCTGTGCAAAGGGCCATGCCATCACCGCCCTCGGCCGGTGCGCCTTCCGGCGGCAATCCGGCGAGCACCCCACGCACAGGCTCACCTGCCGCACCGAAGACGCCCACACCCTCATCCACGTCTAGGCCCGTACGCACGTCCGCATCACCATCGACCTCCGCGCCAGCGCCCGGGGGCGCGCCTGCCCCAGTACAAAGGTCCACGTCAGGGCCCGCGACCCCACCCCCGCCCGCGTCCACACCAAACCCGGCGCCCACCTCGGCATCCGCCTCTGGGCCTGCCTCCACGCCTGGGACAAGCTCCGCGCCACGGCCCGTGCTCCCGCCCCCCAACGCGCTCTCGTCCGGACCCGCGCCCATGACCTCGACGTCCGTGACCTCATCCACGGCCACGTCGGGAGCTGCGCCAGCGTCCGTGCAAAGGACCGCGTCACTGCCCATGGTCCCGCTCCCGCCGGTGCCCGCACCGGGGCTGAGGTCCGCGCCATCTAGGGCAACCCCACTTGCACCCGCCCCGCCCTCGCCCGCAGCCGTGCAAAGGTCCGCATCACGGCCAGTGCTCCCGCTCTCGTCCATGCCCGCGCGTGCGGCGAAATCCACGCCGTCCGTTGCCCCCATCCCGCCTGCGCTCGCCCCCAGGCCCACGTCGGCGTCGTCCTCTGGAGCCGCTCCCGCTCCGTCCGCGCATGCGCCCCTGCCACCCGCGCCCAAGAGCACGTCCACAGGCGACTCCGAGCCCGTCCCCGGGCCCACGTCGGCGTCGTCCGATGGCCCCGCTCCCGCATCGTCCGCGCGGGTGCCCATGCCGCCAGTGCGCAAGGTGACGTCCGCGGGTGAGTCCGCGTCGGTACAGAGGTCTGCGGCGTTGTCTCCGTCCTCGCTCGCGTCTGGACCGGCGTCCGGCTCCGTCCCCGCGCCTGTACCTCTGCGACGTTCCACGCCAAGTCCGGTGATCCCGCCCTCGTCCGCGAACTCGTCTGCGCCACGGCCCACGCCGACGCCCGAGTCCGCACCTGTGCAAGGGTCCGCGGCACCATTTCCCTCCGCGTCCGCTTCCGCGCCTGGGCCGAGGCCTGAAACGGTGTCCACGCACACGTCTGAGACTGCGCCTGCGCCCGTGCAGAGGTCTGCGACACGGCCTGTCGTCCCACTTCCGTCCGTGCCCACGTCCGGACCCATGCCCGCGTCGGCCTCCTCCTCCGCGCCGACCACGTCGTCCGCGCTCGCGCAAAGGCCCGTGGCTCCGAATTCCCCCGCGCCCGAGTCCCGGGACGAATCTGCACCGGCGTCCGGCTCTGCGCGTGCCTCGACCTCCACTCCGACGCCCAGGTCCACGTCCGGGTCCGCCCCTGCGCCTGCGCAGAGGTCTGCGACACGGCCCGGGGTCCCACTTGCGGCCGTGCCCCCGCCCGGACGGACGTCCACCTCGGCGTCCCCCCCAAGGTCGGCCACCGCGTCGACTTCGCCGTCCGCGCCTGCGCAAGCGCCCGCGTCTCCAACTTCCTCTGTATCTGCACCAGCGCCCGCGCAGACCTTGGCACCTGGGACGGGGCCTGGCGCTGCAACGTCGCAGGCAGCGACTCCACCTACGCCCGCGCCCGTACAAAGGTCCGCGTCCACGCCCACATCCGCGTCTCCCGTCATGCCCGTGATTTCTGACGGCGCGGGCTCGGCAAGCGGGGCCGGACGGAGTTCGCGGGGACGGTCCGGACTGGGAGCCCCCTTGCGTGGAATGCCGCGGAGCGCAGTGCCTCCGTCCACGTCCTCCAACAACCCGGCGAAGCCTTCACGCGCGCGGTCGGGGCTGGGGTCTCCGTTGCGGAACACTCCGGCCGCCGTTCTGCCGATCGGCAGGACGAGTGAGAACAGCACCGCGACTCCCGTGCAGCGCGCCCCGCAGCCGCCGAGCCCGAGCCCGAGTCCGGTCGGCGAGCCCCCGCTTCCCGTGCAAGACAACACATCAAGCAGCGCGGACGCGCCGGAAGGTCGTCCCGCAGCGATTTCGCCCGAGCCGCGGGAGAAGCCTGCGGCGAGTCCGACCAAGGCGGTCGCGCTGCCCATAGTGGCGGTGCGTCGGCCGATCCAGCGGACGTCCGTCGATCCGATCACCGCAGGGCAGGACACGTCCGCTCGTCCCAGCGGATCGGGGAAGACGCCCGCGAGCGACAGCGCGGCTCCCAACCGGCGTCCGGCATCCCGGAAGGTGGTCGCGCTCCAACGAAGCGTCCCGGCCCTGGGCATGGCGGCCGCCGCGATGTCGCTCCCCTCACGAACCCCCACTCCGGACGCCGACCACATAACGCCTGCTCAGCCCACCGAAAGGACTGGATCGAGCGCACCGAACCAGCAGGATCAGCCTCCGGCAGCGCCGTCCATGCCCGTCGTGCGGACACATCAACCGGCTCCGGCCCCCCGGACGACCCCAGCCCCAGCCGCACCGCCACCGCAGCGCGAGCAACGGCCGCCGCCGCCATCCGCCCCCGTCGTGCAGCGCGCGGCGTCGAGCGGCGCGGACGGAGCCTCCGGAGGAGGACGACGCGTCGCGCCACCCATGCCGCAGCAACCGCCCCCACCGCAGCGCCGGACGCCCGAGCCCGCCGACCGAACCAACAGGAGACCGCCCAGCGAACCCGACCTGGACGACCTGGCAAGACGGCTGGTCGGCCCCCTGTCCCGCCTGCTCAGGACCGAACTGCGCCTGGACCGCGAACGCGTGGGGAGACTGCGTGACCCACGCCGCTGACGCCCCACCCCACCACCCGACCGCCTCGCCTCAACCCCCGACCACCCCACCCCGATCCGCGACCGACACGACGCGAACCAACGAGAGGAGAGCCGGATGAGCAACATGAAGGATCCGGGGTCGAGCCTGTTCTTCCGGCTCACCATCGACGGGGAGTCCCTCGGCGACTGGAACGGCTGCGACGGACTCGCCGCGCAGGTGGACGTGGAGCTGCGCGAGGAGGGCGGCAACAACGGGCACGTGTGGCAGCTGCCGACCAGAGTGCGCCACTCCAACATCCGGCTGACCCGTCCGATCAACGAAGAGACGGTCAAGGTCATGACCTGGATCTCCTCGGTCTCGACCGGGATCCGGCGCCCCACCGCGCAGATCGAGGCGCTGCGCGCGAACGGCGAGCTGGTCGCGCGCTGGGGTCTCCTGGACGTCCTGCCCGTGAACTGGACGGGCCCGACGCTCGACCCGGCTTCGAACACCGTCGCGACCGAGGTCCTGGAGCTCGCCCACCACGGCTTCACCGGATCCGGGGGCGCGTGATGGCGGGCGGGGGCCGCAGCAGCCACGTCAAGGCGACGCTCAGCATCCACGAGCCGCCCGCCGGGGACTCCACCTCACCGGGCGGGACGATCAAGAAGATCGCGTTCCAGTTCAACCCGGCGCAGCTGGAGATCTCGCGGTCGGCGCAGTGGACGTACACGCCGACGGTCGCGTCCCGGGAGGCGGGCCGTCCCGAGTTCCTCGGGACCGACCAGCAGAGCCTGGACCTCGAGATGTTCCTGGACTGCTCCGACAAACCGGGCGACTCGAAGGTCCGGACGGCCGTGGAGGCGCTGTTCTCCTGCCTGAAGGTCGTCCCGTCCAGCCTGCCGGACCGGCCGTCCCCGCCATGGGTGATCCTCGAGTGGGGCAAGTTCAGCACCGTCCGGTTCGTCTCGTATGTCCGTCAGGTCGGGGCGTCCTACACGCTGTTCGACGCGACCGGCGAGCCGATCCGGGCGACCTGCCGGATCTCCCTCGAGGAGATCCCGCACGCGACCGCCGGGCAGAACCCGACGTCCGGCGCGCTGTCGGCCCGCCGCGTCCACCGGGTCGTCGCGGGCGACAGCCTCGCCTCGCTGGCCTGGCGCGAGTACGGCGACGCGACCGCCTGGCGGGTCATCGCCGAGGCCAACGACCTGGACGACCCGATGCGCCTGCCGCCCGGCCGCGAACTCCTCCTGCCCGCCGCCGACGAACTCCCCGTCTGACCGCCGCCCGCCGACCCGCCCGCCGACCCCGACCCCGCCCGCCGACCCCGACCCCGACCGCCGACCGCCGACCGTCTGGAGCGTTGAGAACCCGTGTCCGAGGGGACCTACACCAACCTGCTGGCCGTCGCCATCGACGGCGCGCCGCTGCCCGTGACCGTGAAGCCGCTCCTGGTGGACGGCTGGGTGGACGCGTCGGTGAACGTGCCCGCCGCGTTCCAGCTCACCTTCCGCGACCCGCACCAGAAGGTGCTCGGACGGCTCGGCGTCAAGATCGGCTCGAAGGTCGTGCTGCGCGCGCTCGCGGTCGGCAGGGACGGCGGCACCCCGCTGTTCACCGGCGAGGTCACGGCCTTGGAGGCCGACTGCGACGGGACCGGGAAGTACAGCGTCATCCGGGGCCACGACCCCGGCCACCGCCTGCTGCGCAACCGGCGCGTCGAGGGCTACGTCAACATGACCGCGTCCGACATCGCGCGCCGTCTCGCGTCCCGCAACGGCCTGTCCATCGGCAAGGTCGACTCGACGAGCACGGTCTACGAGCTGATCACGCAGCCGAACGTGACCGACTGGGACTTCCTGACGCGGCTCGCGCAGGAGAACGACGCCGAGATGTCGTTCGACGACAAGGGCAAGTTCCGGTTCGTCAAGCCCGAGGACGCGTCGGGCGCGCCGGGCGCGGGCACGCACGCGCGGCAGAGCCACCACGTGCTGGAGTTCGGCGTGAACCTGCTGAGCGTCCGCACCGGGGTCACGGCGTCCGACCAGGTCAAGGAGGTCGAGGTCCGGGGCTGGGACGTGGCGGGCAAGCAGCCGCTCACCTCCCGTTCCCCGGCGACGACCAACCCCGAGCTGAAGATCGGCACGACCGGCGGCCAGGCGATCGCCCCGTTCGGCCAGGCGAAGCTGGTCGAGACGAACGTCCCCTACGACCGGCAGGCCGAGGTCGCCGGGGCCGCGGACGCGCTCGCCGCCGACGTCAGTTCCGCGTTCGCCGAGGTCGAGGCCGTGGTCCGCGGCGATCCCAAGCTGCGTCCGGGGCTGCCGGTCGCGCTGAACGGGATCGGCAAGCCGTTCGAGGGCAAGTACACGGTCAGCACCGTCCGGCACGTGTTCTCCGCCGGCGAGCGCTACGAGACGCAGGTGACGGTCACCGGACGCCAGCACCGGTCGCTGTTCGGGCTCGCGTCGGGCGGCGTCCCGTCCGCGCCGCGCCTGCCCGGCGTCGCGATCGCGATCGTCACCGACGTCCAGGACCCGCTGAAGCAGGGCCGCGTCCGGCTCCGTTTCCCCTGGCTGGACGACAAGTACGTGAGCGACTGGGCGCGCGTCGCCCAGTACGGCGGACGGCGCGGCGGATCCCTGATCATGCCCGAGGTGGACGACGAGGTGCTGGTCGCGTTCGACCGCGGCGCGCTCGACCACCCCTACGTCGTCGGCGGCCTCTACAACGGCGTGGACCGGCTGCCCGACTACGAGCGGACGCCCCTGGTCGGCACCGGCGGCAAGGTCAACTGGCGGGCGTTCGCCTCGCGCACCGGTCAGCGGATCGAGCTGCTGGACGCCCCCGCCAAGCGCGGCGTGACCGTCTCCAGCGGCGACGACAGCATGAGGGTCGAGCTGAATGAGCGCGGCACGAAGGTCACCGTCCACAGCGACGGGACGGTCGACGTGTTCGGCGCGCGCGGCGTGAACATCAAGGGCGGCGCCGACGTGAACATCGACGGCGCGACCCGCGTCGACATCAAGGGCGGCGGGCAGGTCACGGTCACCGGCGCCACGGTGGACATCAAGGGCGCCGAGGTGAGCATGGAGGCCGCCCTCTTCAAGATCACCGGCATGGTCGAGGTGCAGGGCAAGCTCAACGTGATGGGCGTGATCACGCAGGACGAGATGCCCGTCATGGTCATCCCCGCCTGAGCAGCGGACCGACGGACAGCGCGACCACGAACAGCGCGACCACGAACAGGGGAACGACGGACAGCGCGACCACGGACAGCGCGACGACGGACAGCGGAACGACGGACAGCGGCCACAACGGCAGGGACGGAAGGAAACGATGGGGGAGCAGTTCGTCGGCGCGGGCTGGGGATTCCCGATGCGCGTCAACGCCTCGGGCGGCATCGCGCTGGTGACCGGGGAGCGGGAGATCGAGGAGGCGATGCGCCTGGTGCTGGCCACGGCCCCGGGCGAGCGCCCGACGCGTCCGGAGTTCGGGTGCGCCGTGCACGACATGGTGTTCGCCCCGGTCAACGAGGAGACGGCGGGCCGCATCGCCTACGAGGTGCGCACCAGCCTGGACCGCTGGGAGCCGCGCGTGGACGTCGAGGACGTCGAGGTCACCGCCGACGCCGAGGACGTGGGCGTCCTCTACATCGACGTCCGCTACAAGATCCGCGGCACCAACAACCCGCGCAACCTGGTCTTCCCCTTCTACGTGATCCCCCGGCACGACGACGAGCCTGGCAACGGGCCCGACGAGATCGAGGCGGCGAGCTGATGGCCCTTCCCTCCCCGAACCTCGACGACCGCCGCTTCCAGCAGTTCGTGGACGACGCCAAGCGCTACATCCAGCGGCGCGCCCCCGAATGGACCGACCACAACGTCTCCGACCCCGGTGTGACGCTGATCGAGGCCGTCGCGCACATGGCCGACCAGCTCGTCTACCGGCTCAACCGCGTCCCGGACAAGAACTACCTGGCGTTCCTGGACCTCCTCGGCATCACCCTCCTCCCACCCTCCACCGCCCGCACCGACGTGACGTTCTGGCTTTCCGCCCCGCAGGAGCAGACGGTCACGATCCCGGCGTCCACCGAGGTCGCCACCCAACGCACCGAGACCGAGGAGGCGACCGTCTTCGCCACCGGGGACGCCCTCGACCTGGTCTCCTGCGAACTCGACCGGCTCGGCGTCCAGAACGAGGGCGGCCCGCTGACCGACCGCACCGCCGACCTGATCGAAGGCCGGGACATCGACTGCTTCGCCGCCGCTCCACGCCCCGGCGACGTCCTCGCGTTCGGCCTGTCCGCCGCAGTCCCCTCCTGCGCCGTCCTCCTCCGCCTGGACAGCCGCGTGGACGGCGTCGGCGTCGACCCCCGCCAGCCACCCCTCGTCTGGGAGGCGTGGACGTCCGCCGGCTGGCGCGAATGCGAACTCGACAGCGACGGGACGGGCGGCCTGAACCGTCCGGGCGAGGTCGTCCTGCACGTTCCGGACGGCCACATCAAGTCGCGCGCGGGCGCGCACGAGGCGGGCTGGCTGCGCTGCCGCGTCCTCGAACCCGAGCCGAACCAGCCGTTCTACTCGGTGTCCCCGACCATCCGCGCGGCCGAGGCCGCCACCCTCGGCGGGACGACCCGGGCGATCCACGCCGAACTGGTCACCGACGAGGTGCTCGGCGAGTCGGCCGGCGTCCCCGGGCAGCGCTTCCACCTGGCCCGCACCCCGGTCGTGAACGGCGACCCGCCGCTCGTCCTCGAGACCTCCTCGGGCGAAGGCTGGGAGACCTGGGACATCGTCGAGGACTTCGCCGCGTCCGGGCCGTCCGACCGGCACGCGCGCCTCGACCCGGCCACCGGCGAGGTCGCCTTCGGCCCGGCCGTCCGGCTGGCGGACGGCGGCCTGCGCCAGTACGGAGCCGTGCCCGACAAGGGCGCCACCCTGCGCGCCCGCTCCTACCGCACCGGCGGCGGACAGCCCGGAAACGTCGCGCGCGGAGCGCTCCGCGTGCTGCGCAGCTCGATCCCGTACGTCGCCCGCGTCACCAACCGGGAGGCCGCGCGCGGCGGCGTCGACCCCGAGACCCTGGACGAGGCCCGCCGCCGCGCCCCCATCACCCTGCGCGCCCAGGACCGCGCCGTCACCCCGCGCGACTACGAGGAACTGGCCCGCCGCGCCGCCCCCGAGGCCGCCCGCCTGCGCTGCCTCCCGGTGGACGACGCGGGCGCGGGCGCGGTGCGCGTCCTGGTCGTCCCGCAGGCCGTCTCCGACCCCGGCGGACGCCTCCGCTTCGAACAGCTCGTCCCCGGGGACGACCTGCTCGGCCGCATCACCCGCTACCTCGACGACCGCCGCCCCATCGGCATCCGGCTCAGCGTCGGCCCGCCCTTCTACCAGGGCGTCACCGTCGTCACGACCCTGCACGCCTTCAGCGCGGCCGACGCCGAGAAGGTCCGCACCTCCGCCCTCGAAGCCCTCTACGCCCACCTGGACCCGCTCACCGGCGGCGCGGACGGCCGCGGCTGGCCCTTCGGCCGCCCGCTCCAGTCCGGCGAGGTGTTCGCCGTCCTGCAACGCGTCCCGGGCGTGGAGATGGTCGACGAGGTCCGCCTGCACGCCGCCGACCCCCTCACCGGCAAGCGCGCCGACGCCGTCGACCGCATCGACCTGTCACCGGCCGCGCTCCTGTTCTCCCACGACCACAAGGTCCGCGTCCTCGGCGGGAAGCGATGAGGGGCGGCGTCGACGGCCTGGGCACCCCCTACGCCCTGGGCGACCACCTCCCGGCCGTCTTCGCCGAGGACGACCTGGCCCAGCGCTTCACCGCCGGACTGGACGAGGTCTTCGCGCCCATCCTCTCCGTCCTGGACTGCCTGGACGCCTACCTCTCACCGTCCCTGGCCCCGCCGGACTTCGTCACCTGGCTGGGCGGCTGGGTCGGCGCAGAACTCCGCGGCGACGAACCCGAATGGCAGGCCCGCGGCACGGTGTCCACCGCCGCCTCCCTCCACCGCCTGCGCGGCACCCGCCGAGGACTCGCCGCCGCCGTCCGCCTGGCCTTCGGCGTCGAAGCGGAGATCACCGAAAGCGGCGGCGCGTCGTGGTCCGCCCGCCCCCTGGGCGACTTCCCCGGCGCCCCGGAACCCCACCTGAACGTCACCCTCCGCGTCCCAGACCCGCAGGCCATCGACACCCAACGCCTGGACGACCTGGTCGCCGCCGCCCGCCCGGCCCACATGCCCTACGAGGTCCACGTCGTCCCGAAGGACGGCCCCACCGGCATGTGGACCGCTCAAAACAAGGAAGCCCCATGACCGCCAAGGACGCCTGCCCCGACTGCGGAGCCCCAGGCCAGTCCGGCTCGTTCTGCGACATCTGCGGCACCGTCCTGGACTGGACCGACCCCACCCCCGCCAAAACACCCCCGCCGAACGCCCCCGCGCCCACCCCGCCGAGCGCCCTCCCCGACCTCCAGACCGCCGCCGCCACCCCACCCCCGCCGCCACCCGGCCACACCGAAGCGCCCCACCCCGCACCAAACGATGCGACCCTCCCCGCACCAAACGATGCGACCTTCCGCCCACCGCATGACGTGACCTTCCACGCACCAAACGATGCGACCCTCCGCGCACCGCATGAGGCGACCCTCCCCGCACCCCCGGAGGACCCGGCCGAACGAGCCCGCCGCCTCCTCGTCCCAGTAGCGGACCAGCAGCCGCAAGCGACGCCGAACCCCCAGGTCGCGCCCGTCCTCCCCGGCGTTCCGGAACAGGCCCGTCCCCAGGTCAGGCAGGCCGAGGAGATGGCCGTCGTCGGCGGCGTGATCTGCCCCTGGTGCGACACCGCCAACCCGCGCGAACGCCACTTCTGCCGCAAGTGCGCGATGAGCCTGGTCTCCGCCGACCCGTCCGGGCCCCGCACCCGCTCCTGGTGGCGCCGGATCATCCGCCCCGACAACCGCGAGGCCCCCTGGGCGGGCGAACGCCCCCGCCTGCGCCGCGGCCTCAACCGCGCCCTCGCCCTGACCATCGCCGCCGCGCTGGGCCTCACCGCCGTCGGCGTCGGCGCGGCCTACGCCGATGACGCCGTGAACGGCGTCTACGACCACTTCGCCAAGCGCGTCCCGGTCTCCGTCAGCGACTCCAAGGCGTCCCACTCCGACCCCAACCACGGCCCCCGCATGGCCTTCGACGGCCTCGCCGACACCTGGTGGGGCGACGGCTACGGAGGCAACGGCGCGGGCCAGTACCTGGAGTCGACGTTCGGCCAGCCCACCGACCTCCTGAACGTCATCATCACCCCGGGTGTCTCCAAGCAGCCCGACCAGTACGCCCGCCAGGGCCGTCCCCAGATCCTCGCCGCGCTGATCACCACGTCCGACGGCAAGACCGTCACCAAGTCCCTCCGCCTGGACGACGCCGCGGGCCCGCAGAAACTCCCCCTACGAGCCCACAAGGTCACGAAGATCCGCCTGACCATCGAGGCCGCCTACGGCGCCGGTCCCAACGTCCAGGTCGGCATCTCCGAAATCGAGTTCTTCGGACGCTCCTTCGCCGGCACCCGCTAGCGGCAAGGCGCTCAGCCGACGCCGGGTCGCACCGCCGACCCGGCGCGCGGAGCGTGCACGTCAGGCGACGGCGCCAGGAACTCGCGGACGGCGAACGCGAGCCCGATCGCGACCGCGAACCAGAACACCACCAGGCCGGTGGGATGGTTCCACAGGACGAAGACGACCGCCGCGACGACCAGGATCCCGACACCGATCCACCGCTTCTGACGACGCACGAAGTCCTCGACCGGACCGGCCCGGAACCCCACCGAATCCGCCACCGAGCGGACGCCGCCGATGCCGGTGCTGCACGCCGTCCGCACGGTGGTGGCGACGCGGGAGGGCCCGCTGAAGAAAGCCGCCAGGGCGACCAGCGCCGCCAACGCCGCCACGGACCGCACGGCCTGCCGCAGGAACAGCACCAGGGCGTCGTAGACGGCCCCGGCCGCGCCGGAGTCGACGTCGGGGGGCAGCTGGTCGAGGAAGTAGGTGCGGAAGACGGCGAGCGCGATGCCGAGGACCAGCATCGCCACAGCGAAGCCGATCGCCGTGCCGATCAGCGCCCTGCGCCGGTCCCTGGCCAGGTAGACACCCCAGGCGGCGGCGAGCAGGGCGATGATCGGGAGCCAGCGGCCCAGGATCTGGAGCAGCCGGAAGCCCGACCTCACCTTCGCCAGCGTGGACGACTCGAACAGCGTGAACTGGGTGTGGACCGTGGGGATGTTGGAGGCCAGGCCGAGTCCGGAGTCCACCAGCTCGGTCTTGACCTTCTCGACGGCGGGCCCGACGTCCAGGGTGACCTTGTCGTTGTTCAGCTGGATGGCGCCGCCGCCCTGCCCGGTCAGCGCCTTGGCCACCGAGGCGTGCGCGGCGGTGATCACCTTGGTCCAGACGGTGGCGAACGCGTCGCTGGCCACGACCCGTCCGGCGACGGTGCCGATCAGGCTGGTCAGCCCCTTGCCGACGGGCCCGCTGAGCGTGTTGATCAGGTTGGCGGTCCGCGGCGGCACACCCCTCGCCGAGGCGGCGGCGGACAGCTCCTTCACCAGCGTGTTCACGTCGATCTGCTGCTCCACCTCCTCCGTCACCCGCTTGGTGACGGCGGCCTGCACGTCGGAGTTCCTGGCCAGCGGCCCCACGGCGGCGACGAACCGGCCGGTGTCGGTGATCTCGTCGCCGGCCCACACCGAGACCACCGACAGCATCGCGAGCACACAGGCGCAGACGATGAGCAGCGCGGAACCGAAGGCCCGGACGCGGTGGCGCGGCGGCCGGACCTGTTGCCCCTCCAGCTCGGCCACCCGTCGCCGAAGCTCGCCGATCTCCTCGTCGCCGGGGCGCTCGCCGCCGGCCGCGGCATCCGTGGGCGGCATACCCCTCTCCCTTCCAGGCAGCCCGGCCCCGCGCGACGGCGCTCAGCGCCAAGCCCCCATGATCGAACGCGAGAGTACGATTCCCGTCACGCTCAGTCACGAACCACGTCGCCGCACGAACCGTCCCTCCATGACCCCCTGGACATTCGGACCACGGTCCGCTTAATATAAGCGGACTACAGTCCGCATTTGGGAGTGTCCATGAAGCGCGTGCGCCGGCTAGTGATCGCGGCGGCCCTCGGCGGCCTGCTGCTCACCGCCTCCGAAGCGGCCGCCCAGTCGTCCCCGTCCTCGTCCCCGGCGCCCAAGGCGACAGCCGACAAGCCGGTCTACGTCCCCCTCCACGGCGGACAATGGCTCCCCTGCGAAGGACTGGACGGCTGCACCTACAAGCCCCTGCGCGGCAACCCCGCGACGGGCCCGTCCGAAGCCGTCTTCCGCCTGAAGGCCGGCACGGCGTTCGCCCCGCACTGGCACACCAGCCCCGAACACGTCGTGGGCATCTCCGGCAAGCTGGCCTGGAACGTCCAGGACGGCCCGCACGCCCGCATCGGCCAGGGCGACTTCCTCTACTACCCGTCCAAGGCCGTCCACTGGGGCCAGTGCCTGAAGGGCGCCGACTGCGTCTACAAGGTCTACGACGACCTCCCCTACGACTTCCACTCCGGCAACTAGAACCCGGCCCGTGCCGTGCCGGCCGAGGCGTTCGAGCGCGCTCAGCGCCGGCGCTGCATGGAAAGGGCCTGACGCCAGTGCTCGGCCGCCTCGGCCATGTCATGGCCGAGGCGCTCGAAGAACTGGCTGGTGATGTGGAGCCGTTCGCCGGTGGCCGTGTCGGTGCCGAAGATCCCCGCGCCGCGCCGGGTGGCGTCGGCCCACATCGCCATCGACCGGGCACTGGCCGCCCAGGTGCGGTACCAGACGTCGACGTCCACGACGTACCGCTCCCGCCGCGCCTCACGCTCCCGGGTGACCATCTCCCGCTGCTCGAGCCACCGGATGGCCTTGGAGATCGTCGCCGGGCTCACCTGGAGATGGCGGACCAGTTCCGAGGCGGTCATGCTGCCGCCGTCGCTGATGAACAGCGCGGCGAACACCTTGGCCGTCATGGGCGTCATCCCGCTCTCGATCATGATCGCGACGAAGCGCTCCTCGACGTCCCCGGCCGTGCCGCGGTGCTCGGCGACGTCCGGAAGGGCGGCAGGGGGAGTGCGCTTGCGGCGGCGGGCGCGCCAGTCCGTCGCGTGCTGCGCGCGGGCCGCCCGGTAGCCGTGCGGGCCGCCGTTCCTGGCGATCTCGCGGGTGACGGTGGACCGGGACCGTCCCAGCCTGCGGGCGATCTCCGCGTAGCTCAGGCCCGCCGCCAGCCCCTCGGCGATGCGGCGGCGATCCTCGGCGGTCAGCCGGCCTTCCGGCATGGGGTCCCCCTCCTCAGGGCGCTCGTGGCGATAGCGCCACCCGAACAACGTTGTTGCACTCAGCTACAAGCTCAATGCACCAATAAACTGCTTTCTACCTGGCCTTACGCATTCTGAATGTTGTCTCGTTGCTCAACGCGATCCTAGCCTTCTCGCATACCGCCAAGGAGGTTCGGCATGCAGAAGGTCATCCTGGTCACGGGCGCGTCCGCCGGCATCGGCAAGGCCACCGCGCTCGAACTCATCCGCGCCGGCCACATCGTCTACGGCGCCGCGCGGCGCGTGCGCAGGATGGACGACATCCGCGACGCCGGCGGACACGCCCTGGCCCTGGACGCGCGCCGGCCGGAGGATCTGGAACGGGTCGTCGGCACCGTCGTCGGGGAGCAGGGCCGCATCGACGTCCTGGTCAACAACGCCGGCACCGTCCTGCACGGCGCCGCCGAGGACACGCCCATCGACCTGGCGCGCGACCAGTTCGAGGTCAACCTCTTCGCGCCGGCCCGGCTGATCCAGCTCGCCCTGCCGTTCATGCGCGAGCGGGGAGCCGGCACCATCGTCAACGTCTCTTCCATCGGAGGCGAGATCGCGCTCCCGCTCGGCGGCTGGTACTACGCGAGCAAGCACGCCCTGGAGGCGTACTCCGACACCCTGCGCATGGAGGTCGAGCCGTTCGGCGTCGACGTCGTGATCATCCAGCCCGGCATCATCAAGACCGAGTTCGAGGACCGCACGGCCCAGGACCTCCGCGAGATCTCCGGCGGGACCGCGTATGGGGAGATGGCCGAGGCCATGGCCAGGCGCGCCGAGTCGCAGCTCGGCGAGGACGGCCAGGGCGCGGCCCCGGACGTCGTCGCCGCCACCATCCGGCAGGCCGTCGAAGCCGGCAGGCCCGAGACGCGCTACGCGGTCGGCTGGATGGCCGACAAGCTCCTGGAGCTCAACCGGACGCTGTCCGACCGCGAATTCGACAAGCTCGCCATGAACGCCGCGAAGTAGACCCCCGCGACGCCGCGCCGACATTGTCCCGCCCCTCCGGGCCCACCCGCTTCCGTCAACGAACTCCGGCGGTGATGACCTCCATGAACGTGCAGGACGAACAAGAGCCGGACGCCCGGCCGGGCCGCCGCGAACGCGTCGTCGACCGATGGCTCTCCCGCCGCCTCGGGTTGCGCTCGGAGAGCAGCGAGTACACGATCGACCGGCGCGTGCGGATCCCGATGCGTGACGGGGTCGAACTGCTCGCCGACCACTACGCCCCTGTCGGGGACGCGGTGGGCACGGTGATGATCCGCTCGCCCTACGGCTGGGAAGGGATCAACGCGGCCCTGTACCGGGCCCAGTTCCCCGTCCGGCGCTACCACCTGCTGCTCGTCCGCTGCCGAGGCACGTTCGGCTCCGGCGGCGCGTGGAATCCGTGGGTGCACGAGATCGACGACGGCATCGACACGATGGCCTGGCTGCGACTCCAGCGATGGTTCGACGGCAGGCTGGCGACCGTCGGCAACTCCTACCTGGGCTGGACGCAGTGGGCGCTGCTGATGGACCCGCCTCCCGAACTGGCCGCCGCGGTGATCCAGACCGCGCCGCACGACTTCGGGGAGACCGCCTACTTCGGCGGGGCCTTCAACCTCGGTGACTGGCTCGGCTGGAGCGACCAGCTGGCGCATCAGGAACGCGCCGGCGCCATGCGCGCCGTCCTGCGCATGGCCACCGCCGAACGGCGGCAAGCGCCTGCCATGTCGTCGCTGCCACTGGCGGACGCGGCGGACGATCTCTGCGACGGGCAGGCGCCCTGGTTCCGGGACTGGACGAGCTCCCGCGACCTGTCCGCCCCTTTCTGGGAGCCGATGCGCCTCGGCGAGGCCCTGGAAAGGGTCCGGGTACCCGTACTACTGCAATCCGGCTGGCAGGACATCTTCCTTCCGCAGACCCATCGGCAGTACACGTGCCTGCGTGAGCGCGGCGTGGAAGTGGCGCTGACCATAGGGCCCTGGACGCACCGGCAGACCGGCACGCAAGGCATGTCCATGCTCGCCCGGGAGACGATGGACTGGCTCGACCGGCACGTCGCCGGCATCCGCGACGACCTCCGCCCGGCTCCGGTGCGGATGTTCGTCACCGGCACCGACGAATGGCGCGGACTGGCCGACTGGCCCGAACACCCCTCGGACCGGGCCCTGCACCTGAATCCGGAAGGCGCACTCGGCGAAAGCCGCGCAGCCGACGACACGCCACCGGCCCGCTTCACCTACGACCCGGCCGACCCCACTCCCACCATCGGCGGCCGGCTGCTCGGCCCCGGCGGCGGCTACCGGGACGACAGCGCCCTGGCCGAGCGCGCTGACGTGCTCGCCTTCACCGGCCCGCCCCTGGCCGAGGCGATAGAGGTCATCGGCACGCCCTGGGTGGAACTCGCGCACAGCTCCGACACGCCGAACGCCGACGTGTTCGTCCGCCTCAGCGAAGTGGATCGCAAGGGTCGGTCACAGAACGTCAGCGACGGATTCGTCCGGCTCGACCCCGGCCGGACCGACGGCCTCCTCCGGATCGACCTGGACCCGATCGCACACCGCTTCCGGGCCGGTCATCGCGTCCGGCTCCTGGTGGCGGGCGGTTCGCACCCACGCTGGGAACGCAACCTGGGCACCGGCGAGGACCCGGCCACGTCCACCGGACTCGCACCGTCCCGCCGCGCCATCGACCTCACCCGCTCTCAACTCCGCCTCCCCACCTCACCCCAGACGTGAGGCCACGGCGACGCGGCCCGATGGTGAACGCGTCCGGACCGGCCGGCATCGCCGATCCGGACGCCGCGGACGTCAGCCCAGGCCGTGCACCCGCTTGTACTCCAGCGCGTAGGCGAGCTTGCCGGGCTTGGACGCGTCGTAGGGCTTGCTGAGCTTGTCGAACTCGCCCTTGTCGTCAGGCTTCCCGGCATTCCACTGCTCAAGCGCGCCGAGCTGCCCGGCCGTGAACCCGCTGTCGACGACGGTGCTCTTCGGCAGCGCGGTCATCTTCCGCGTCAGCGTCTTGACGGTGCCCAGGTAGCTCGCCAGGTCATTGGCGTTCCACGCCGAAAGGTCGACCGGCTTGCCGTCCCGAACCCAGCTGCCCCAGTAGAACTCCTGGAACGGCACGCTGTTCTGCGTGTAGCCGATGTCGCGGCCGAAGTAGAGGAGGCTGCGGTACTTGTCGTCCTGGAAGTTCGAAAGGCCGACGCTGTCCGGCAGCTTGTTCACCTTGACCGGCCTGCCCTCGGGGTCGCGCAGGTAGTCCCACTTGTTGGCGGTCATCTCCGACCAGAACTTCTTCCTGGTCAGAGTGCTGAGGTTGCCCAACACCCGCAGCCGCACCCGCATGTTGAGCCCGCCGTCCGGCGTCTCGGCGAACGACGTGAGCGTGTGGTGCCCGTCCGTCAGATAGGGCCGTCCGCCGGGACCGATGACGACCGTCTTCATCGCCGCGACGCTGTCGGCCGTCTCACCCCCGACCGGCAGCTCGCAGGTGAACGAGGACGGATCGTCCAGCCTGGCCCCCGGCTTCACGCTCGCCGCCGAGACCCGCCCGTCCGCCTCGCACCAGTCGTCGAACTTCTTGTTGACCGCGTCCTTGCCCAGCGTGTAGCGCCCGAGCTTGTAGTAGACCTCGTCGTACCCCAGCGACGGCTGCGTCGGCTTGACGTCCCCGATCCGCACGTCCAGCAGGTCGCCGGTCTTGGCGCACAGATACCGTGCGTAGGGCGTCGCGCGCTGGTCATGCCCGCAGAACGACGGCGCGGCCTGCGCCGGCGTGGCCACCGCGAGCCCGCTTCCGACCACCAGCGCCGCCCCGACGAGCGAAAGCCCTCCGACCCGCATCGACCAGCTCCTCGAACCCGGCGCGCGAACCCCTGGGGCCCGCCGCGCGACCACCGGACGTCCCACGACGCCCGTCGGTGACCCTGACGCCCACCGGTTCCACCTCAGCGACACAAGCCAGAACAATCCGGGTACTCGAGCTGAACAGTCGGAAGCCCCGCCACGCGAAGGCGCGGCGGGGCTCCGGACGGTCCCCCGTCGGTCAGGCGATCAGAAGTGGAGCATCCACTGGAAGGCCGACTGGGCGTTGCTCACCCGGATGTGGTGACGCGTGCCGTAGTGCAGCGGCGTGTTCCAGTTGTACTCCTCCACGTCGAAGGAGCCGTCGGAGTAGACCTTGTTCACGTAGGCGACGTGGCCGACCTTGTGGACGTCGTTGACGGCGATCGCGCCGACCTTCGGCGTCTTGTCGACCTTCACGCCGACCCGGCGCGCGGCGTTGTCCCACATGCCGGCGTTGCCCCAGGTGGTCTTCCAGTGGTTGTTGAAGCTGCGGACGCCGAGCCGGCTCGCGATCCGGTAGGCGGCGAACGCCGTGCAGTTGTTCTGGGCGAAGCCCCGCGCGTTGTGGTCGTAGTCATTGCGCGGCGTCTGGCCGGTGCCGGGCTTCGGCACACCGAACGAGTGCGAGGCGTTCTGGTTCTTCAGTCCGGAGTTCAGGTTGCCCTTCGCGCCCGCCTTGAAGTCCTGGTAGCGGCCGCCGTAGTTGCTGTTGAAGTAGACCCGGACGGTCTTGCTGCTGCGGTTCCACACCGACGCCGCGGAGTTCTTGACGCACTTGCCCTTGCCGGCGCCCGCGCTCTTGAAGTCGTAGCAACCCGGCTGCTTGGCCCCGTAGTTGCTGACCGACGTGGTGAAGTCCGACAACGAGCCCTTCTGATTGCTGTTGTAGTACAGACAGAACTCGCCGGTGTCGCACTTGCCGTTCCGGCCGGCCGCGTCGGCGGCGGTCCCCGTGACGGCGATGACGCCCCCACCGAGCGCGGCCACAGCGGCCGCCGAGGTCAGGGCCTTGCCGAGCATCTTCATGCTTTCCCCTTCAAGTCTGTGGAGCCAGGAGCGGATCGGACTGTGGCCCGTCATCCATGCCGCGAACCCGGCGACGCGCGGCGCGGGCGCCGACGAGGGAGGCGAGCAAGAGAGCCGGTGACCAGGACGACGACGCAGGAGACCTGCCCCGTCGGACCTCCTGGCGGCCGGCGAGCAGACGCATTGCCCGAGGCGGGGATCATGCTTGTCGACTGCCCGGCCTGTTCACAAGAAGTTCGGTGTTGTCAGCCTGTAAGCCGATTCCCGCACCCCAGCCCCCGCACCACTTGACACCCCGTAAAGCCCGTAAACCACCCATCTGTCCCAATCAACCCACCACCGCACCACCCCAATCCCCCCGCCGTCCGCCCCCCAGAACCCCCCACCCGCAACAGCCCCCGCCCACCAGAACAGCCGCCCCGCCCACCGGAACAGCCGCCCCGGCCCACCGGAACGGCCGCCCCGGCCCACCGGAACGGCGGCCCCGGCCCACCGGAACGGCGGCCCCGGCCCACCGGAACGGCGGCCCCGGCCCACCGGAACGGCGGCCCCGGCCCACCGGAACGGCGGCCCCGGCC
>NZ_JBFAUU010000004.1:0-137 GCF_040679435.1 Spirillospora sp. NPDC052269 | reverse complement strand
GCCCGGGCGACAAGGACGAGATCGCGATCTCGGGCTGCCGTGCTAGGGCGTGTCCGTTGGATCTTGGTGTTTGGCTGAGGTTGATCAGGGTGTCGGGGTGTGATGGCGGGTGTGATTCGTCGTCATGAGTTGACCGA